>NZ_CAWQGX010000034.1:0-219573 GCF_963894685.1 Proteus sp. G3927
AATTAACCTAATACTTTAGCAACAACACCCGCACCTACTGTACGGCCACCTTCACGGATTGCGAAGCGTAAACCTTCGTCCATTGCGATTGGGTGGATCAGTTCAACGATCATGTTCACGTTGTCGCCTGGCATTACCATTTCTACGCCTTCTGGTAATTCGATAGTACCAGTTACGTCAGTTGTACGGAAGTAGAACTGTGGACGGTAGCCTTTGAAGAATGGAGTGTGACGACCACCTTCATCTTTGCTCAGAATATAAACTTCTGATTCAAATTTGTTGTGTGGGTTGATTGAACCTGGTTTCGCCAGTACTTGTCCACGTTCGATTTCTTCACGTTTTGTACCACGCAGCAGAACACCTACGTTCTCACCTGCACGACCTTCGTCAAGTAATTTACGGAACATTTCAACGCCAGTACAAGTTGTTTTTGCGGTTTCTTTGATACCAACAATCTCAACTTCATCACCTACTTTGATGATACCACGCTCTACACGACCAGTAACTACTGTACCACGGCCTGAGATTGAGAATACATCTTCGATTGGTAACAGGAATGGTTTGTCAATTGCACGCTCTGGCTCTGGGATATAAGAATCCAGTGCTTCTGCTAATTCAACAATTTTTGCTTCCCACTCTGCTTCGCCTTCCAGTGCTTTCAGCGCTGAACCACGGATTACTGGAGTGTCATCACCTGGGAAATCGTATTGAGACAGAAGTTCACGAACTTCCATTTCAACTAATTCTAACAGCTCTTCATCATCTACCATGTCACATTTGTTCAGGAATACGATGATGTAAGGAACACCAACCTGACGACCTAACAGGATGTGCTCACGAGTTTGTGGCATTGGACCATCAGTTGCTGCTACTACCAGAATAGCTCCGTCCATTTGCGCAGCACCAGTGATCATGTTTTTAACATAGTCGGCGTGACCTGGGCAGTCTACGTGTGCGTAGTGGCGAGTTGGAGTATCGTATTCTACGTGTGAAGTAGAGATGGTGATACCACGCGCTTTTTCTTCTGGCGCATTATCGATTTGGTCGAATGCACGAGCAGCACCACCGTAAGTTTTAGCTAAAACTGTAGTGATTGCAGCAGTCAGAGTTGTTTTACCATGGTCAACGTGGCCGATAGTACCAACGTTAACGTGCGGTTTTGAACGTTCAAATTTTTCTTTAGACACGACTATATTCCTTAATATCGCTCCCTCTCACAGAGGGAGCGTAAACTAAATTGAACTCGAAAGGATCTTATTTCGCTTTACGAGCTTCGATAATAGCCTGAGCGACGTTGCTAGGCGCTTCGTTGTACTTCAAGAACTCCATTGAGTATGAAGCACGACCCTGAGTTTGTGAACGCAGGTCAGTTGCATAACCGAACATTTCAGCCAGTGGTACTTGTGCACGAATGATCTTACCAGTAGGTAGATCGTCCATACCTTCAACCATACCACGACGACGGTTTAAGTCACCGATAACGTCGCCCATGTAATCTTCTGGCGTTTCAATCTCAACTTTCATGATTGGCTCTAACAGAATCGGTTTTGCTTTCATGAAACCTTCTTTAAAGGCCATAGATGCAGCAATTTTAAACGCGATCTCTGAGGAGTCAACATCATGGTAAGAACCGAAGTGCAGACGAGCTTTGATATCAACAACAGGGTAACCGGCTAAAGGACCTGATTTCAGCTGTTCTTGGATACCTTTGTCAACAGCTGGGATGAATTCTTTAGGAATTACACCACCAACGATATCGTTGACAAACACATAGTTCTCTTCACCACCTGATGGTAATGGGCTAAGGTCAATAACAACATGACCATACTGACCACGACCACCAGATTGTTTAGCGTGTTTACCTTCAACGTCAGTAATTTCTTCGCGAATTGTTTCACGGTAAGCAACTTGTGGTTTACCTACGTTCGCTTCAACTTTAAACTCACGACGCATACGGTCAACTAACACGTCTAAGTGTAGCTCACCCATACCTGCGATGATAGTCTGTCCAGACTCTTCATCACTAGATACACGGAAAGATGGATCTTCTTGAGCCAGACGGTTCAGAGCGATACCCATTTTTTCTTGGTCAGCTTTAGTCTTAGGTTCGATAGCAACAGAGATTACTGGCTCTGGGAATTCCATACGTTCTAAGATGATTGGTGCATCAATTGCACACAGTGTATCACCTGTAGTAACGTCTTTCAGACCGATAGCAGCAGCGATGTCACCTGCACGAACTTCTTTAATTTCTTCACGTTTGTTAGCATGCATCTGAACGATACGGCCAAAACGTTCTTTTTTGTCTTTAACTGGGTTCAGAACTGTGTCACCAGAGTTTACAACACCGGAATAAACACGGAAGAACGTTAAGTTACCAACAAATGGGTCAGTTGCGATTTTAAATGCCAGTGCAGAGAATGGCTCTTCATCGCTTGAATGACGTTCTGCTGGAGTATCTTTACCATCTGGTAAAATACCTTTAATTGCAGGTACATCTGTTGGTGCTGGCAGATATTCAATAACTGCATCCAGCATCGCCTGAACACCTTTGTTCTTAAATGCAGAACCACAGGTAACCAGGATAATTTCGTTATCTAGAACGCGTTTACGCAGCGCAGATTTAATTTCTGCTTCTGACAGTTCTTCACCGCCCAGATATTTGTCCATCAGATCTTCTGATGCTTCAGCTGCAGATTCGATCAGGTTGTTGTGCCACTCTTCTGCTAGATCTTGTAAATCAGCAGGAATGTCTTCGTATTCGAAGGTGACGCCTTGATCTTCTTCATTCCAGCGAATCGCTTTCATTTTGATCAGGTCAACAACACCAGTGAAATCTTCTTCAGCGCCTACTGGGATTTGCAGTGGAACTGGGTTTGCAGCTAAACGTGTTTTGATTTGTTCAACTACACGTAAGAAGTTTGCACCCATACGGTCCATTTTGTTAACGAACGCGATACGTGGTACATGATATTTGTTAGCCTGGCGCCATACTGTTTCTGACTGAGGCTGAACACCACCAACTGCACAGTAAACCATAACCGCGCCATCAAGAACACGCATAGAACGTTCTACTTCGATAGTGAAGTCAACGTGTCCCGGGGTGTCGATGATGTTTACACGGTGAGGCTCAAACTGTTTAGCCATACCAGACCAGAATGCAGTAGTTGCAGCGGATGTGATAGTGATACCACGTTCCTGCTCTTGCTCCATCCAGTCCATTGTTGCTGAACCTTCGTGAGTTTCACCAATTTTATGGTTTACACCGGTATAAAACAGAATACGTTCACTTGTAGTGGTTTTACCGGCGTCGATGTGCGCACTAATACCGATATTACGATAGCGTGCTATGGGGGTTTGACGAGCCATTTTTTCCTCTCTCGTGGGCGTTCAATTCAGGTAAAGGACAGCATAGCTGTCCTGAAAAGAGTTGCGACTACTTCGCGGATTACCAGCGGTAGTGTGCGAACGCCTTGTTTGCATCTGCCATACGGTGAACGTCTTCACGTTTCTTAACAGCAGCGCCTTTGTTTTCAGCCGCATCAGATAATTCATTTGCCAGGCGAAGAGCCATGGATTTATCACCGCGTTTACGAGCAGCTTCAACAATCCAACGCATTGCTAATGCATTACGACGAACTGGGCGTACTTCAACTGGAACTTGGTAAGTTGAACCACCAACACGGCGGGATTTAACTTCCACAGTAGGACGTACGTTATCTAATGCGATTTCGAACGCTTCCAGTTCAGTTTTGCCTGAACGCTGAGCCAGGGTCTCTAGCGCATTATAAACAATAGATTCTGCAGTAGATTTTTTACCGTCTACCATCAGAATGTTAACAAATTTGGCCAGTAGTTCTGATCCGAACTTAGGATCTGGCAGAATTTTACGTTGACCAATTACACGACGACGTGGCATGGAAATACTCCGTTTAAAATTCAGGGTTGTCCAAAACTCGATGAGTTTATTTTGACATTAATTGTGAAAAAATGTTTGGCCTTACTTAACGGAGAACCATTAAGCCTTTGGCTTCTTCACACCGTACTTAGAGCGACCTTGTTTACGGTCTTTAACACCGGAACAGTCCAGCGCGCCGCGAACAGTGTGGTAACGCACACCTGGTAAGTCTTTAACACGACCACCACGGATAAGGATTACGGAGTGCTCCTGCAAGTTGTGGCCTTCACCACCGATGTAGGAAGAAACTTCGAAACCGTTAGTCAAACGAACACGGCATACTTTACGCAGTGCTGAGTTTGGTTTTTTAGGAGTGGTAGTATATACACGAGTACATACGCCACGTTTTTGCGGGCAAGCTTCCAGAGCTGGAACGTTGCTTTTAACAACTTTCGAGCTACGAGATTTGCGCACCAGCTGATTAATAGTTGCCATTTAAAAAAAGCTCCTGGTTTTTGCTTCGTAAACACGGATTTGAACTCTGTCTTGTCGACAAGACAAAACATGAGGACGCAGAATTTTATTGCTGACGAGCTCATGTGTCAAGAATTATACAGCAATTCTACGCGCCCCAGTGAATTTGTTGGGGGTGTTTTACCGTTAAATCGACAAAATCACCATAATTGATAAGTTTAATCTGATGAGAAACCTGATCTTTTAGGCCTCGCGCGAGAACATCATCAATTAATGCATAAACAGAAATTTGCTGAGCCAGACAATAAATTAATAAAGGATTATCTTCAAGAACGGCTAGTACACCATCTTGGATTAATAAAACTTCATCATGCTTTGTCAATAAAGACAAAAATGCGTCCAAATCACTTTGGTAAATAGAGACGGAGTAAGTATACAACATAACCGTTCATCCTTCTTGACTAACTCATCATTAAAAACGTAATACCACGTCATAGTGACTCAGTTTCTGAGCAATCTCTTGAGCTGTTATAACCTTGGCGTCAAGAATAAACATTGTTTGTGACGATAAACCACGATGAGCTAGATCTTCTTGTGATATATAGACGTTTGTCACATCATACAAGGGGAGGACTTTAAATGTAGCTGCATGATGACGAGAAAGAACGCCTTCAGGCTGTTGATTTTCCAGTAATTGGAACACGCCATCAGAAAGAAAAAAAACACCTATATTTTCGGTTAAGGCGGAAGTTGCTAATAGCGCATCTAAACCTTCACGCCCAGCACTATTACCATGAGGTGCCTGAGTAAAGATAAACGCCACAGAATTCATTTTCTTCATTAAAACTGCACCACACGATCACAAGTTAACATCGCTTGAGCGAGGGCTCCTAAGCCACTTAGCTCAAACTTTGTTGCCATATTGCTGCTCAGTAACCCCTGCTCTTTAGCTTGTTGCTCATCAACAACACCACGCCGTAATGCTGCAGCAACACAAACCTGCAAAGGGATATTGTAGCGTGAAGCTAATGCTATCCAGGCTTTTGGCAAGTCAAATTCATCACTTGCGGGTGAGACCAATTGATTAGCATTGGACACACCTTCACGATAAAAAAATACTTGTGCGATGTGATGACCTTTTTCAAGTAACGCTTTAGCAAATAAATAAGCGCTAGAAGCTTGTTCCGTGCCATAATGTGGCCCAGTCACCAGCAAGCAATATGTCAGATTCATCGTATTACTCTACTCTCCATTTTTAAATTGGCGGATATAGAGATACACAGTATGTTTAGAAATATTCAGTCTATCAGCAACTTGATTTATCGCGTCTTTGATATCAAAGATCCCTTTCTCATAAAGATTTAACACCACTTGTTTATTTTTCGCATTATTAGCCACTTCACGATCGTTATTCACTTCTTCAATCGTAAATTCAAGTGTTTGTGCCACGAGATCATCGACAGAAGAAGCAAAATTCACATCAGAAGCCACTTCATGAGTTTCTTCAGGAATAAAGGTTTTAATAATCTCAGAGAATGGGACATCAAGGTTCATATTAATACATAATAAACCAATAACACGGCGCTCACGATTACGAATAGCGATCGTAATTGATTTCATCAAAGCGCCACTTTTTGCACGGGTAAAATAAGCTTTTGAAAAACTTGAATCTTCATCTGTAATATCATGCAACATTTGTAATGCTAAATCGGTAATAGGTGAACCAATCTTACGGCCTGTATGTTCCCCATTCGCAATTTTAACCGCTGAACATTTCAAATCTTCCAGAGAGTGCAATACGATTTCGCAGTGATGACCAATTAACATGGCTAAACCATCTACTGCAGCCTCATATGACTTTAAAATTTCGTGATCAGTTTGAGTAAAAGGTCGGCTATCTAATTTTTCAAACTCGTTGCTGTCACCATAGAATAACGGGCTAGACATTTGATTATATAATCCTTAAAGGCTTTAATTATGATAATGACTTGAGGTCTTATTATTTATAATGATTCATCTTCATGAATCAATTCAATATTAAAATTTAAATATAAAGTCCTGTACAATCTTGACGTTAAATCGTCAAGGGATCTACGTCAAGAGTCTTAGAATAAGAGCTTTGTCATAGGTCACAGCTTTGCTTTATTTTCTTTCTATTTTTACATTACTCACGCATTTCTCTTGAGAGAATTACCCTATTTCGGGGATCAAGAAAAAGATCAATGAAGCTAAGCACACCAGTTATATTTAAATATTATGCTATTTTAAGAAGTTGTTAACCCTATTAATATGCTAATTATCTAAAAATTTTAACAAATATCATAAAATATCGATCCGCTGGTGAAACCGACTATATCTACATTTTCTCTCGCTTATTTTATGCAAAAGTTGCTAGAGAAACAGTTTACCTTTAGCACTGTTATGCACTTCTATAATTTATCTGGCTAGAATATATTCATTACTATATGTATGTAGAGAGATTATTACTATTGATTCTCCTATCAGAATGACATAACCGTTATCTCGATATTACTGCTGTTTCTACACACTTTTACAGGTTTACTTATGTTTTTAGGTCAATATTGGGCAAAGTTTGCCCCTACTACGCTTTTTGTTCTACTTTGGAGTAGTGGTGCTATTTTTTCTCGTTGGGGTTTAGATAATGGCAGTTCATTTGCCATTTTGACTTGGCGTTTTGTTATTGCATTACTGTTTCTTACCCTACTTTGTCTCCAACGTCGCCAATTTCTTCCCCCTAAAGGAAGCCGTTTAAAAACAGCATGGGTTGGATTGCTCATTATCGGTGGTTACTCTATTTGTTACTTGTTAGCGCTCGCTAACAGTATTACACCAGGGATGCTCGCCACTATTATGGGTATTCAGCCGATCCTCACTTTATGGATCATTGAACGACACTTTACTGCGAGTCGGTTATTAGGACTATTTATTGCTTTGATAGGATTAGTATTAGTGGTTGCGCAGAGTTTATTTAATACTTCACTCTCATTAACAGGAATGATTTATGCACTCATTGCACTCCTCTGTATGAGCTTTGGCGCAATTTCCCAAAAGAAATTACAATTAGCGCCTATGGAGGCATTGCCGATACAATATGTGGTTAGTTTAACGCTATGCTTATTATTTATTCCATTTCAACCTATGCAGCAATCTTGGGATATTGGTTTTATTGTTCCCGTACTTTGGCTAGCAATTATTATTTCTGTCGTGGCACAATTACTACTCTACCGACTGTTAACTGCAGGTAATCTGGTTAATGTGACTAGCTTATTCTATTTAGTACCGGGAGTAACTGCGTTAATGGATTATATCTTCTTAGGCAATAAAATGTCTTGGCTTAGCTTAGCGGGGATGGGCGCCATTATTATTGGTCTTATTTTTGTATTTAAAAAGTCTAACTCGATGATTGTTGAAGAAAAAATAAAATAAACAAACAAAAATGCTGGAATAGTACTCCAGCATTTTTTCATTAAGCAACTGATTATTTGTCGCTTTCAACACTCAGCAATTCAACTTCAAAGACTAATGTTGAGTTAGCTGGAATGCCACTCGTTGCACGTTGACCGTAACCTAATTCAGGTGGAATAACTAACTTAATTTTTCCGCCTTCTTTAATGTATTTCATACCTTCAGTCCAACCTGGGATAACACTTTTCAGGCTAATAGTTAAAGGCTCTTTACGATCATAAGAACTATCAAATTGTTTACCGTCAATCAGCATACCTTTATAGTTCACAGTAACGCGATCGGCATCTGTTGGTGTTTTACCTTTACCTGGATTTTCAACTAAATACAGTAGGCCTGATTTAGTTTTAACAACACCTTTTTCAGCCGCAAATTCTGTACGGAATTTATCACCAGCAGCTTTATTCTCTGCAGCTTCTTTTTCCATTTTCGCCGTTGCAACCGTACGTACTTGATCTTCAAAAGCTGCCAGCGTTAATTCAATTTCTGCATCTGATAATTTAGATTTATTATTAAAGGCATCTTGAACACCGGCTAATAATTGTTTTGAATCTAAATTAATACCGATATTTTTTTGTTCTGTTAATGCAGCTTCCATATAGCGACCCATTGACGCGCCTAAAGCATATGCATTCTGCTCATCCTGAGTTTTAAACGCGCTATTTAATGTTGGTACTTTAGCTGTCTCTTCTGCCAGTGCATGAGGTGCACTAAATGCAAATGCTAAACTTGTTGCCAACAACGTCGTTTTTAATAAAGATTTCATCCCGTTCTCCAGTTTATGTTAGTGAGTCACTACGCGTTGCAAACGATCATCTTAAATCTTAGCAAATACGTTTTGCATCACTTCTTTCTGTCGTTGCGGAGTAGATCTCATCCGCGGGTAACAATTTTATATGAATTAAAAATATTTGCCGACACCCACAACCGTTAATGTTAGGATTTTCGTCAGCACAGCGTGTTACCACATTAACAAAATAGTCTTTTAACTCAAACCAGATTTATGTCTTACTGTGTATATATCAGTAAATAATATTAAATTTTACTCAGTAATTCACTATATTAGTCATTATATGACATCACATAACAAGGAGAAAAAACCATGGACATTAAGGAAATAGAAGAGTTACTTATTCAATTAGAGAGTAAAATTGCTTTCCAAGATGCCACCATCGAAGAGTTAAATCAGGTGGTCACACAACAACAAATTGAAATTAGTCGTTTTAAAGAGGCCTTAAAAATCGTCACCGAACGATTGAAGTCATCCCAATCGTCAATGCTCGCTCGCCCTGAAGATGAGACCCCACCACCTCATTATTAACTTCAAGTGAGACTGTAGGCAAGAACAAAAAAGGAGCGTTATCACGCTCCTTTTTCAATGGTTTCACAAGATTAATGTTGGCAACCACAACCGCCATGACCGTGGCCGTGACCACCTTTTCCATGACCGCCACCACAACATCCACCTTCTTCACCGTGATCGTGATCATGACCATGACCACCACCACAGCATCCGCCTTCTTCACCGTGGCCATGTCCGCCACAACACTCATGACCTTCATCTTCACCATGAACATGACCATGAGCTAATTCTTCTTCCGTGGCTTCACGGATAGCAACGATTTCTACATGAAACTTCAGGTTTTGACCCGCTAACATGTGGTTACCATCAACGATAACTTCGTCACCCTCAATACCGGTAATTTCTACTGGTACTGGGCCTTGATCTGTATCAGCTAAGAAGCGCATACCCACTTCTAACTCATCAACACCAACAAAAACATCTTTCGGTACACGTTGAACTAAGTTTTCATCGTATTGGCCATATGCGTCATCAGAAGCGACTTCAACGTCGAACTTCTCACCAACTTCACGACCCGTTAATGCATTTTCTAAACCACTGATTAAAGAACCACGGCCATGTAGATAGTCTAGCGGTGCACTCACCGGGGACTCATCAACTAAAACACCGTCTTCTGTTCTTACTTGATAAGCCAGACTAACTACCAAGTCGTTTGCTACTTTCATGACATCTCCTACATACCCGTGGGCAAAATTTTCCCGATTGTAACGAAAAATAAATCGTCTGTATCGGGTTATATCAAAAAAACCTACAATTATTGTGGTGTAAAGATCCCGATGACCTGTTCATTTTCACGCACAAGTGCACTAACCTCACCGTCTGTTTGCCTTTGCTGATGACCACATTGAGCGCATTCCACAATATCCACTTTATCTTCTCGCCACATTTTGAGTGTATCTTGGGCTTGACAGTGGGGACATACTGCGCCAGCAATAAAACGCTTACGGGTTGCAGACATGGGGTCAGTTCTCCTGTTTATCAATGGGTCTTTTTTCTCTATTTACTTGAGGGATAGCATCAGTTAACGATTCGTCCCAAATATCAGGCTGGTGGTGCTCTTGTCTCATCTCTTCATTAAACAGCTCTTCTAATTCACGACGAGCCTCTTTAACACGTGAAACATTCGAGACTTCTTCAGGTGATTCGTCCACCAACTTTCTTAATAACTGCATATCTAGACGACGAAAATGCTGTTGTGCACGATAGGCCTGATGTGGGTGCATACCAAGTTCAATTAAAGTTTTACGTCCTAGCTCTAAAGCACTCGAGAAGGTTTCTCGACTAAACTCTGTCACCCCTGCTTTTAACAGCTCATGTGCTTCAACACGTCCTCTTGCTCTGGCAATAATTTGTAATTGAGGAAAATGGCGCTGACATAAATGGACAATTTCCATTGTCGCCTCAGGCTCATTACTGGTGATCACAATGGCTTTCGCGTGTTCAGCCCCCGCAGCACGTAATAAATTCAAGTCTGTCGCATCGCCATAATAAACTTTATAACCATATTTACGCATGGTACTTAAACTACCAACGTCATGCTCTAATACGGTCACATTGACTTTATTTGCCATAAGTAGGCGCCCGACTACCTGCCCCATACGACCAAAGCCCACCAGGATCACTTCTGGATGGTTATTTTCAACAAAAGGCTCTTCGTCTATCTTTGCATCATTATAACGGCGCGATAACACGGCGTCTGTCATTTGCATCACAAGTGGCGTAGTCATCATTGAAAGCGTTACGACAGCCAAAAGCAATGCCATCTGTTCACTATTTAATACCCCCATCGCCATAGAGGTAGAAAAGACGACAAAAGCAAATTCACCGCCTTGGCTTAATACGGCTGAAAATTGTAAACGTGTCGAAAAACGTAATCTCGCTAACCAAGCGATACCATAAAGTACCAACCCTTTAATCAAGACTAAAATAACAACGCCCAGTAACACTTGTGGTAAATAACGCCACAATATACCTATATCGAGGGACATACCGACGGAGATAAAAAACAACCCTAGCAATAAGCCTTTAAAAGGTTCAATCGAGATTTCTAATTCATGACGATATTCAGAGTCAGCTAATAATACCCCTGCAATAAAAGTTCCCATCGCCATGGAAAAGCCAATCATTTCCATAAAGAGTGCTGACCCTAATACCACTAATAGCGCACCGGCGGTAAAAACTTCTCTCACACCCGATTTAACAATTAAGCGAAATAGTGGGCGCAATAAATAGCGGCCACAAATTAATAATGCAGCGAATGAGACTATTTTTAGGCCAATACGATACCAATCACTACTGGCTGTTTCGCCAGCAAGTAAAGGGATCACCGCAAGAATAGGAATAACGGCCATATCTTGAAAGAGTAAAACCGCAAAACCCAACTGCCCTCCTTCGTTATGATTCATTCCTTTTTCATTCATCAATTGTAAAGCCATCGCAGTTGATGACATGGCGATACCTAGGCCACCAATCAATGCCGCTTGCCACGAAAAAGAAGTTAAGAGTAAAAGTAGCCCTGTGATAATAGATGCAGTAAAGACAACCTGCATGGCGCCGACACCAAATATTGCTCGCCGTAACTCCCAAAGCTTAGCTGGATTTAACTCCAGCCCAATCAGGAACATTAAAAAAACAACCCCTAGTTCAGAAAAGTGTAAGATGTAATCAACATCTTTAAATAACCCTAATCCCCAAGGGCCAATCGCAATACCAGCAATTAAATAGCCTAATACCGCACCAATTTTTAAGCGTTGTGCAATGGGGACCATAATCACGGCAGCACATAAGAAAAACAGCACGGCTTTTATCATCCAATTACCTTCCATCCGCGTGTTCCCCCTCTAACGGTGCTTGTAACCATTGGCGATAAGCATCACTAATATGCCCTAGTGTTGTTTTGGACTGTTGCCTTGCGGAGTAAATAATCATCGGCGATAACCAGCGCATACCACACATTTCCGCCATTAACTCGATAGGACGCAATAATTCAGATAGTGTGTAGTGATTTTTACCATTATGTTGATAAGCATGTTCAGGCTCACCAGTAGTCACCACACAACGGAATGTTTTTCCTTTAAGTTGAGCTCGTCCAACTTTATTAGCAAAAGGACGCGTGAGCACTCTATCTTGCCACTCTTTTAATAGCGCAGGACAACTATAAGTTTGTAATGGAAACTGAAATACAATGACTTGATGTTGACACAATAGTGCTTGCTCACGGTGAATATCGATAAAAAAATCAGGGTAAGTGGCATATAAATCATGAATTGTTATATTTTCCAGATCCCTCACCGCACGCAACAACGCTTTATTGGCGATAGATTGACGCGGCTCGGGATGGACATACACCAGTAAAACATTTGATGCGTTTGACATCATTCCTCCTTACAAAACGTGTCAGAAACCTTTTTTTCCGTTACCATGCACGCATTGTGACCAACTGTTACGAACAACTTACTCTATATATTAATTTACATACTCTTAATAGACGACATTTATGATTGTTTTTTCTTCTTTGCAAATTCGCCGCGGTGTCAGGGTATTACTTGATAATGCCAGCGCAACGATTAATCCAGGACAAAAGATTGGTCTTGTGGGTAAAAATGGCTGTGGCAAAACCACACTGCTCTCTTTATTAAAAGGAGATCTACAAGCTGAAGCGGGTAATGTGACGTTTCCTAGCACTTGGTCAATGGCATGGGTAAATCAAGAGACACCCGCTTTAGACGTTCCTGCCATTGATTATGTTATTGATGGTGATAGAGAATACCGCGAATTGGAGCGTCGTCTACAACAGGCGAACGACAATAACGATGGTCATGCTATTGCCCTGATCCACGGCCAACTCGATGCTATTAATGCGTGGACTATCCAATCACGTGCAGCCACATTACTTAATGGTTTGGGATTCAGCCAACAACAACTCACTGAGCCCGTAAAATCATTTTCTGGTGGTTGGCGAATGCGCTTAAACTTAGCACAGGCACTAATTTGTCGTTCTGATCTATTACTACTTGATGAACCGACTAACCACTTAGATTTAGATGCGGTAATTTGGCTAGAAAAATGGCTAAAAAGTTATAATGGTACGTTGATTTTAATTTCCCACGACCGAGATTTTCTTGATCCGATTGTGGATAAAATCTTACATATTGAACAAGAGAAAATATTTGAATATTCAGGTAACTACTCTTCGTTTGAAATGCAACGTGCAACAAAATTGGCACAACAACAAGCACTCTTTGAAAATCAGCAAGCAAAAATTGCCCATTTACAAAGTTTTATTGACCGCTTTAAGGCGAAAGCGACTAAAGCCAAACAGGCACAAAGCCGTGTCAAAATGCTTGAACGTATGGAGCGAGTGGCACCCGCGCACTCAGATAACCCGTTCCAGTTTAGTTTTCGCCAACCAGAAAGCTTACCAAACCCGCTTCTGTCTATGGAAAAAGTCAGTGCCGGTTACGGTGATAAGATTATCCTTAATAACATCAAACTTAACTTAATTCCCGGCTCACGGATTGGTCTCTTAGGTCGTAATGGTGCAGGTAAATCTACATTAATTAAGCTGTTAGCTGGAGAATTAGCACCACTACAAGGAAAGGTTGCCCTTTCCAAAGGGATCAAATTAGGTTATTTCGCACAGCATCAGCTGGAATATTTACGTGCCGATGAATCTGCATTACAACATTTAACCCGTTTAGCGCCACAAGAGACTGAGCAAAAATTACGTGATTATCTAGGGGGGTTTGGTTTCCATGGTGATAAAGTCACTGATGCATGTGGACAATTTTCTGGTGGTGAAAAAGCACGTTTAGTTTTATCGCTACTGGTTTGGCAACGCCCAAATTTACTACTAATGGATGAACCAACCAACCACCTTGATTTAGATATGCGACAAGCATTAACACAAGCGCTAATTAGCTTTGAAGGTGCTATTGTTGTGGTATCCCATGATAGGCATTTATTACGCTCAACCACAGACGATTTATATCTCGTCCATGATGGTCAAGTAGAGCCATTCGAAGGCGATCTTGATGATTATCAGCAGTGGTTAGTTGATCAAAATCGCCAAGAGACTCAAGCTAATAAAACGCAACCCGATCAAGAAACAACAAACGCCTCGAACTTAACGGCTCAAGATAAAAAAGAGCAAAAGCGTAAAGAGGCGGAGTTTAGACAACAAACTCAACCTTTGCGCAAAAAACTCACCACATTAGAAAGTAAAATGGATAAGCTTAGCCAAGAGCTGACCGCCATCGAAACTGAGCTTTCTGATAGTCAAATTTATGAAGCGAAGAACAAGGCGACACTTACCGATTGCTTAAACCGTCAAAGTATTGCCAAATCGGCTTTAGAAGAAGTTGAGATGGCGTGGATGGAATTACAAGAAAAACTAGAAGAGATGACCAACGCTTTTGAGTCTCAATAACTATTTTTCATTAATGTCTAAAAAGGAACTATTAAAATAATATAGTTCCTTTTCATTAAAATACATTTAAAAAATTTATATAACTCATTTAACTTAATGCCTTTATTTCCTGTCACAGTAGCACGTTTTACACAAAATTATATCCTCACCTTGTACGCAATTATCCAATTTAAATAGTTATCTATCATTTATTTACCCATTATTTGTATTAAGTAAGGGAAATACTCATTTTCTAGCTAAAGTTTTTAATCTACCAGCCGAATTAATCATTCTGCTAAGTGGAGCTCCCACTGGCGAAGAAAAAGGCCAAGCTAATAGGTAGGGTTATGTTAAAACGAATTAAAATCTCTCAAGGTTTAATGTGTGTCCTGACTCTGTTTTGTATTATTCAGGTAATATCTGGAGTACAAAGCATTCACGATGCCTACCAAACTCAAAACAAATTAAAACAAATCTCATACAGTTTCGACCAGTTACGCACTATGGATAACACCTACGCGGCGTTAAATACTTTACGTACTGATATTATTGCGCAGGCGTTTAGTTATATTGCTAATCCACAGGTGGAAGATGCCAATATTACTACATTCATACAAACGATGGATGCACGTAAGGCGGAGGTGGATACGTTGATGAATGAATATGTCGAACTATCTGCACAAACTGGATTTGATCAGCAACGCATGGCAGAGATCAAACAACTTTATCAAAAAAGTCGTTATGACTTAGATCTTCTTGTGCAATATTTAAATGAACGTAATACCAATGCAATTCGTTTGATCTTAAAAAGTCCAGCCAACGATAACTTCACTAATTCATTATATGAAGCAACAGATTTCATTACTGATGACGTTGTTAATCCGTCAGTGATTGAAGCAGAAGATAACTATCACGAGATGCTATGGATAGCCTCCCTATTCATGGGCATATTCCTGATATTTACGACATTAGTGCTCTTTTGGATCCGTAAACATATTATTGTACGCATTAACCAAATGATTGAATATCAAGAGGCGATTGCTAGTGGAGATTTAATTAGTCGCATTGACCATGATATTACAGGCCGCAATGAAATAGACCAACTTATGTTGGGTTTACAACAAATGCGAGCGCGCTTAAAAGAAATGGTTAGCGCTATCCGTAACAGTAGTACAACGATTTATAGTGGTGTTCAAGAAATTGCCGCAGGTAATAACGATTTATCAAGTCGTACCGAAGAACAAGCCAGTGCTTTAGAAGAAACGGCTTCCAGTATGGAACAGCTTACCGCAACAGTCAGAAATAATACCGAAAGCGCACGTGAAGTCACTCAGTTAGTCATGAGCACAGCAGATATTGCCGTTCAAGGTGGTGAGCATAGCAATAAGATGGTGATGACCATGACAGACATTGCCGATCGTTCGCAAAAAATTGGTGAGATCACCGCAGTGATTGATGATATCGCTTTTCAAACCAATATATTAGCACTCAATGCCGCAGTAGAAGCAGCCAGAGCCGGTGAGCAAGGACGCGGTTTTTCTGTGGTAGCCAGTGAGGTGCGTAATTTGGCGCAACGTAGTGCGGAGGCGGCAAAAGAGATAAAAGAACTCATTGAATCAACTATTTTACGAGTAAAACAGGGTAATGATCTTGTTGAACAAGTCAGCTTATCTATGGGAGAGATCGTCACATCAGTTAACCATGTATCAGGCTCGATGAAAGAGATTTTAGCAGCATCAGAAGAGCAAACTCGTGGCATTGCTCAGATTAGCCTTGCAGTTAATGAAATGGATAAAGCGACACAACAAAATGCCGCGATGGTGGAACAATCTACAGCTGCTTCAGCAACACTAAGTGAACAAGCCTCAATGTTAGATATGATTGTAAATACCTTCAAGGTAGAACAAGTCGCGGTTACATCACCACGATCACCAACATTCTCGGCTAAGCCAGCTGAACCGGAAATAACAAAAACAGCAACGACATCCACAATAAAATCCCATCATCATGAAGCCGATGACAATTGGGAAAGTTTTTAAGCTAAATAACCTACAATAATATTAACCTGCGACAAAGTTTAAATAACACGTTACATCTGTATTAAAGACCTCTACCGTTAATACCTTCAATCAAATAAGATTGGAGGTATTTCTTAAAATCAATTATAAATTTTCCCATTTTATATAGGTTATAAAAGTCAGACAGCACTTTGCTTGCTGATACTTTTCTTTCTCATCAATCATTAGAAACTTTTAATTACTAATAATTCGCCTTGCTAATAAATCATTTTTTTTCCCTAGCACCTTACACCAATCATTAGAAAATTTTAGTTATTAGCGGTTAATTAAAGCGAAAAAAAGCAAAATAAGTCGTTTTCAGTCACAAAATAGATAAAAAAAGTAAAGTTTTCAATTATTAAGCCGAATAAATTTAACTGATGTATGTTTGTCGTTCCTTGCTCTTTATCCTACAAATTAATGAAATAGGTAAGGCTATGCTTAAACGAATAAAAATATCTAGTGGCTTAATGTTTATTTTGATCTTGTTTTGTGCCATTCAGTTGTTTTCTGGTGCTACAGGCATTCGTGATGCTTATTTAACTAATAAGCGAATTTCACAGTTAGCCGATGGTTTTGAACAGATAAAAACCATGGATTATGGTTATGCCGCATTAAATAAATTACGTGAAGATATGCTTAATGTAATGTTTGATGCTCATCTCACCCCAGATCTTGCTGAAAGCAAAATTACAGATTTCCTCTCCTCTTACCCTCAACGAAAAAAAGAAGTCTCTAGCATTATTACCCAATATTTTACCTCCGCTGAAAATGCCGATTTTGATCGCGAAAAAGTGGCGAAAATGAAAAAACTATTTCAGCGTGTCATTTACGATCTTGACCAGCTCGTTTCATGTTTAGAAATACGAGATTATTACGGTTTCCAATCGCTTTATGCTCACAATACGAATGAGCGGTTCACACAATCACTTTATGAGGCAACGGATCATCTTAGTGATAATGTCGTCAACCACGCGATAGAAGCCGCACAGGGTAATTACCAACGCGCGTTGATCTTCGCGTTTATTTTTATGTCGGTATTTATCTTATTTACGGTGTTTGTCATGTTGTGGATACGCCACCATATCGTGTTACGTATTAAACAAGTCATTGATTATATGTCAGATATCTCACAAGGGAATTTACTTGAAAATAGCACCATAAAAGCCAAAGGTAATAATGAGATAGACCAACTTATTAATGGAATACAGTATATGCGGTCTGAATTATCACTGATAGTCAATGCTATTCGCGGAACAAGTCATCATATTTATAATGGTGTACAAGAGCTCAGTGCTGGTAATAATGATCTATCTAGTCGTACTCAAGAGCAAGCGAGTGCTTTAGAAGAAACCGCTTCTAGTATGGAGCAACTAACCGCCACAGTAAAAAATAATACTGAAAGTGCTCGTGAAGTATCACACCTTATCAATCAAACCTCTAATATTGCCAGTAAAGGGGGGGATGTTACCCATAGAATGGTAAAAACCATGAACGATATTGCACAAAGCTCTCAAAAGATTGGCGAGATCACAACGGTTATCAACAGCATTGCTTTTCAAACCAATATATTATCACTCAATGCTGCGGTAGAAGCGGCCAGAGCAGGAGAGCAAGGACGTGGTTTTTCTGTTGTTGCCACAGAAGTAAGAGAATTGGCGCAACGT
Organism: Proteus sp. G3927; assembly: GCF_963894685.1. NCBI lineage: Bacteria > Pseudomonadati > Pseudomonadota > Gammaproteobacteria > Enterobacterales > Morganellaceae > Proteus > Proteus sp. G3927. The sequence goes on from NZ_CAWQGX010000034.1 coordinate 18,350, forward strand.
AGTGCAGAGGCGGCAAAAGAGATCAAAGAGCTTATTGATGCGTCGATTAACCGCGTCAAACAAGGTAATCAACTGGTTGAACAAGTCAGTACTTCAATGGATGAGATCCTCACATCAGTTAAACATGTTGAAAGCTCAATGACTGAGATCCTATCTGCATCAGAAGAACAAACGCGAGGCATTTCTCAAGTCTCTTTAGCCGTCACTGAAATGGATAAAGCGACACAACAAAATGCCGCAATGGTGGAGCAATCTTCTGCTGTAGCAAGTTTACTAACCGAAAAGGCGGGTGATCTTGAGCAAATTGTTGAGCAATTTAAAACAGCGGAAAGTCTATTTTCGAAGAATAGCACATTAGCAAAACCCGTTGAGAAATCAGCAAATATTGGGTTATCGCTCATAAAAGAAAATCAACAAGACTCAAGAATAAAAGAGCCAAAAAACCATAAACAATCGACATTCAAAGAAGATGAAGATGATGATTGGACAAGTTTTTAACAAGTGCTAATCTATTTATATGTATATCAACACCTCATAAAAATGAGGTGTTTTATATTATCTGTAAGATCTCTACCTATTTTCTCTCTTCTACTTTTCTTATTATTTAGTGAAATACATGAATGGCTTTTACTAAATAATTCGTTTGTTCTTTCATTTCTCCGGAAATTAACGACGCTTTAGAGACATAATCTGCATTTTCATGTGTTATTGATTCTAACTGCTCTACAGCTCGACCGAGCTCTTTTAATCCTGCACTTTGTTCTGATGATGCAAGGCTGATTTCACCAATAAGACTCGTGACATTTTTTACATGAACCACAATATTTTCCATTGTTTCCACCGTCTCATTTACTTGCTTTGAGCCAATCTTAATATTGTTACTTGATGTATTAATCAATGCTTTGATCTCTTTTGCCGCCTCTGCACTGCGTTGCGCTAAATTACGCACCTCACTGGCTACCACAGAGAAACCGCGTCCTTGCTCTCCTGCTCTGGCGGCTTCCACCGAAGCGTTTAATGCCAATATGTTGGTTTGAAATGCAATACTGTCAATGACACCAATAATATTACTGATACGCTCAGAACTTTTCGCAATATCGTCCATCGTATGCACAATAGTATCCATTGCTGTTCCGCCTTGTATTGCTGCCTTGCAAGTCATATTAGATAAATTATTAGCCTGCCCTGCCGTTTCACTATTATTACTCACCGCTGTGGTTAATTGATTCATGGTTGACGCAGTAGTCTCAACATGACTTGCAGTTTGTTCAGTCCTCGTATAGAGATCACGATTCCCCGCTGCTAATTGATCACAAGAAAAAGCAACTTGATGGATTTGATGACTGACATCGTTCACAAGCCAACGAAACATCCGCCCTAATTGGTTTACAGAACGTTGAGTCATACCAATTTCATCAATACGATCAAGATAATCAACGTTGTGTTCATCACCTGTAGCCACCCGATTAGCATGTTTATTAAGGATCATAATCGGCTTCACTACTTGAAAATAAAAAATTCGCTCATTGGCTATCAATAGTGAAAGTAAGATAGCGGTATGAATGAATAAACCCCAACCATTTAAACCAGCAAACCAAACACTTAATAATATAAAAGGAAATGGTAATAAGAGAAGTAAGCGTACACGCTGCTTTAGTGCGAGTGTTTGTTTCCATGAGCGCCAACTTTCCCAGCCCTTATAAATGAATGCCCCCTTAGAAAAAGTGTGAGAGGGATATTTACCTTGGTTAAAAGCGGCATACAGTGCTGCGGCTTGTTCTACTTCTTCTTTTTTTGCCGCCGTCCTCACTGACATAAAACTTTGAATTTTACCTTGACGAATAATAGGGGTGACATTAGCCCTTACCCAATAATGATCGCCATTTTTGCGCCTATTTTTAACTATTCCCGTCCAAACCTCCCCCTGCTTTAATGTTTTCCACATGTCTCTAAATACATCAGCAGGAATATCTGGATGTCTGACAATATTATGGGGTTGCCCCATTAACTCTTGTGCTGAAAAACCACTGACTTCAACAAAATCCTCATTAGCATAAATAATATTGCCATTAACATCGGTTGTTGACATCAGTGTTGCGTTTTCAGCTACCGGATATTCTCGCTGTGTCACCGGTTGATTGTTACGCATTAGTTACTCTCCTCGTCATTGAAATGAGATATCTCAATAAAAAAACACGTGCTAAATAACTAACGTTTCGGCTACAAAGAGAATAACTTTAGAAATAAGTGTAAATATTAACTTTTAAATATTAAAAATTTGAATCAGTTCAAATAAATTAATCATCCAGACTATTAATTAGTGCTTGAGAGCTTAATACTAAAGCCTTCGCATTTTCATCACGCTTCTTTAATAATGCCATAAAGATAAGATCGGTAATGGTGTTTTGTGCAGTGCGAGAAGAAATAGCAGCACTACGCCACTCACCTTCATCAGCAATAGTTTCTAATATATAATCGGCCATCAGACCTAGTGGTGAATGTTTTTCTCCTGTGATCGCTATAATTTTAGCACCTTGTTTTTTAGCCACAGATGCAGCGACCAGCATATCTTTTCTTTTGCCACTGTAAGAGATCACAATTTGTAAATCCCGAGGGCTTAACATCTGAGCAACAGAAATTTGTACATGGTGATCAGTTTCAATTAAAGTCGTAATACCTATTTTCTGTAATTTATAACTTAAATCTCTGGCAACTAAACCTGATCCACCAATACCTATAATTTGTACCCGAGAGGCGTCATCAATCTGTTGGATCACTTGTTCAAACTGGTGATAATTAATTTGACGTGTGGTATCCCGAATTGAATTATTTTTTTCTTGTGCTAATTTCTGCGCAATAACAACCAGGCTATCCTCTGAATCTATTTGGTTATGTAATATGCTGGAGTTTTTTTCTGAATTAGCATTTTTTCGCCCTAAATCTTCACTGATAGCCAGCTTTAAAGAAGGAAATCCTTTAAATCCTATCTTTTGACTAAATTTCACTATTGCTGATTGGCTGACTCCCATAATTTCGGCTAATTGCTGTGATGATAAAGTCACGATTTTTTCAGGGTGTTCTAAAATATAATCCGCTATTTTACGTTGATTTGTCGCCATCCCTGGTTTTATCCACGCTATCTTCGTTAATGTAGGCATAATGACATAATCCACTTAAATTATACTATTTTTATAATGATTTAATTATTAACAAATTTAATTGTATTAAATAATTAATTATTGATGGTAAAGTGAATAAAAAACATCATCTACTCAATAGAAAATGTTAATAATATTAACAATACCTTTATAATAATTCTGTTTATGATTTTATCTAAAATTTTACGTATAAGCACATCTATTTTTAAACGAATTATAAATAATGCTTAAATTTTTTTTAGTTTTTTGAAATAATTTATTCCTTAATATCACTGCAGATAAAATTCCATTAAATATCAATATATAGCATAATAAAAATTTTTTATCCCATTGATAAATAATCATAAAATTAATGTTAATAAAAATAAACAACCAATAAACACTCAACAACTATGGTCAATCAAACGGAATAAATAATTCCTTGTCACAGCTACGATTAAAATTAAAGATAAAATAATCAAGAAATACACAAAACAACACTTTAATCATACTTAATATTATTAATAGATAATCATCAACAACGGTAATAAATAATTATGTGTAATGTGTGATTAAATAACATATTTGGGTATAATAATAATCGTAGAAAATGACTCAACATAGCTAAATTAGCTAATTAAACGCAATACAACAAAACAAGAGACTAACTAAACTAAAAAAAATATTATTTACAACAATAAAAAGAAATTAAATCATTTATTTTAGTCTATATTTATTCAATCCAAATCAATGGAATACACATGGCGGTTAATATCCCCATTATAATATTAAATAAGAACCATGCTCGTCTGCTTTGTAAAAAACGACTGATAAATGTTCCACCCAAAATCCATACCATACCGGCGATAAAATTAACCAACAACATCACAACACTAATCACACCAATCGATCCCAAATAACCATCACCGGCTAAACTAAAACTTCCTACGGCGCCTAGCCCCATCATCCAAGCTTTTGGATTTAAAAATTGCAATAATCCACCTTGAAACGCCGTCACTGTTTGGGGCACTTTACTTGAAATATCTAATCGTTGATAAGAAGCGGTTGCTGTTTTCCAAGCTAACCAACAAAGATAAATGCTACCAATAATCTTTAAACCGATATGCAATGCGGGATAAATAATCAATAATGTCGCAATACCAAACGCAGAGCTAAGTAATACACATTGCATTCCGACGATAATGCCTGCCATCAACGTTAAAGAGCGTTTTAAACCAACATGAGCCCCCGAAGAGGTTAATAGTAAATTATTAGGTCCGGGCGTAATGGCTGCAATAAAAAGGAAAACGCTCAACGAAACAACTAGGCTATTTGTCATAGTGAAATGCTCAAAGATGTGACAGATGTTTTATTTTCACCGAAAATAGCAGTATGTTATTTAGCAAACAAGCATTAATTCATTTTAATAAACGGAACTATGTCTCAATATTTTGATCCAATACCTTGGGCTAAGAATCCCCATTTACAGACACTTTTGCCTCGAATAGTGCGAAGAACGCCACTATTAACGCCTTATTGGCAACGGCTTAATTTGCCTGATAATGATTTTGTCGACTTAGCATGGAGTGAAGAACCCAAAACAGCGCAACATAAGCCCCGTTTGGTTATCTTTCATGGTTTGGAAGGTAACTTTAATAGCCCTTATGTTCACGGCATGCTAGCCGCGGCGAAAGCGCGAGGATGGCTAGGTGTTGTCATGCATTTTCGAGGCTGCAGTGGCGAACCCAATCGGCAAAAACGTATTTATCATTCTGGTGAAACAGAAGATGCCCGCTATTTTCTGAATTGGTTAAAAGAGCAATTTGGCGAACAACCAACCGCAGCAGTAGGTTACTCTTTAGGAGGCAATATGCTGGCCTATTATCTTGCCGAAAGTGGTGAAAATGCGGTATTAGATGCCGCTGTTATTGTGTCAGCACCTTTGATGTTAGAACCTTGCTCAACCAAAATAGAGCGAGGATTTTCGCGCTTCTATCAATGGTATTTACTGAAAGGGTTAAAACGCAATGCGACTCGCAAATTGATCCGCTATCCCCAGTCGTTACCTATTAGTCTATTAACCATTAAATCCATTAAAAAGTTACGTCAATTTGATGATCTGATCACGGCAAAAATTCACGGTTTCAAAGACGCCCTTGATTATTATCGTCAATGTAGCGCTCTCCCTTTACTCAATCAGATCAAAAAAAATACACTTATCATTCACGCCAAAGACGATCCCTTTATGTCTACAGAAGTGATACCTGATATCACAACATTACCTAAAAATATTGAATACCAATTAACAGAATTTGGTGGGCATGTAGGTTTTGTTAGTGGAAAACTCTCTAAGCCTGTAATGTGGCTTGAAAAACGTATCCCCGACTGGCTATCGACCTATTTGGAGAAAGTAAAATGATCATCCCTTGGCAAGAACTATCAACCGAAACGCTAGATAACTTGATTGAAAGTTTCGTTTTACGAGAAGGGACTGATTATGGTATGCAAGAGAAAACGCTTGAACAGAAAGTTGCCGACGTAAAAAAACAACTCGTTTCGGGTGAGGCCGTGTTAGTGTGGTCTGAGCTTCATGAAAGCGTCAACATTATGCCAGCTGCACAGTTTCGCCCTGATTGATCTTACCTAAGTTGGCACTATCACATCACATTTAACAATAAGGTATAGCCCTTATTTTGAAAAGGAACATGATATGTCAATCAAACACCCTATTATTGCTGTTACTGGTTCAAGTGGTGCAGGTACTACTACAACCAGCCAAGCTTTTCGTAAAATATTTCAGCAACTCAACGCCCATGCAGCCTCTATTGAAGGGGATAGTTTTCACCGTTATACACGCCCTGAAATGGATATGGCCATTAGAAAAGCGAAAGAGCAAGGACGGCATATCAGCTATTTTGGCCCTGAAGCCAATGACTTTAATTTATTAAGTTCAACCCTAAGTCACTATAGCCAAACAGGGCAAGGGCAATTTCGCAAATACCTTCATTCTTATGATGAAGCAACCCCTTATAACCAATTACCTGGGACATTTACGCCTTGGGAAGCATTGCCAGAAAAAACAGATATTTTATTTTATGAGGGATTGCATGGTGGTGTCGTTACCGATCAACATAATGTCGCTCAACACGTTGACCTATTAGTCGGTGTTGTGCCTATTGTTAACCTTGAATGGATACAAAAATTAATTAGAGACACCACAGAGCGCGGGCACTCTCAAGAAGCGGTGAGAGATTCTGTGGTACGTTCGATGGATGATTATATCAGTTACATCATTCCACAGTTTTCTCGCACTCATATCAATTTCCAACGCGTTCCTACGGTGGATACCTCTAATCCCTTCTCAGCTAAAGCTATTCCAACACTGGATGAAAGTTTTATTGTTATTCGCTTTCGTGGCTTAACGGATATCGATTTCCCCTATCTATTGGCGATGTTGCATGGTTCATTTATGTCGACTATCAATACTATTGTTGTTCCAGGAGGGAAATTAGGCTTAGCGATGGAATTAATCATGGCACCACTGGTGAAGAAATTATTGAATGGTGAAAAAATTAGCTAAAATAGATATGTTATTTTTGACGAAAATAATATCCCCGTATTTTAGGGATATTATTTTATATATTAAAATTTATTTTAAAATATCAAATTTATTCAGGATCTTTAATTTCAAAAGAGTGCGTAATATTGGCCGCTTTTCCTAACATTAAAGAAACAGAGCAATATTTTTCTGCTGATAATTGTACAGCTCGCTCAACAATTTTATCTGTCAACGCTTTGCCGGAAACAATGAAATGTAAATTAATATCAGTAAATAAACGAGGTGCCTCTTCACGACGTTTTGATGTTAATTTCACTTCACAATCAGTGACTTGGTGGCGACCTTTACGTAAGATACTCACCACATCAATAGCACTACAACCACCCGCAGCAATTAATACCATTTCCATTGGACTAGGCGCTTTATCACCTGAATTACCATCCATCATAACTTGATGGCCAGAAGATGATTCGCCAACAAAAGATAAATCTTCAACCCATTTAACACGTGCTTCCATTTTATTTTTCCCCTAAATACAACTAAGACTAAAAGAGTACATTCTCATAATTCAACTAGCAATTAGCAAATAGGTTTATTATGCTGACTGCGTAAAACGAGACTTAATGCGTTAACTGTGTTAAAAACAATATCTGCTTGATGATAGTGGTTAAGATCAATGCATTATTTTCTCATTTATTATAATCTATTCCTTATTAACTTTCCGAATTCTCAGGAAGTTAATCGGTAAAGATAGGATTTTAAGCACGCTGTATCAAAAGGGTGTCAATCCGTTTTGAAAGGCTGCATTAACGTACAGAGGATAACGCGAATGGTTCTCGGCAAGCCGCAAACAGACCCGACTCTTGAATGGTTTTTGTCACACTGCCATATTCACAAATATCCATCCAAGAGCACGCTGATCCACCAAGGTGAAAAAGCGGAAACACTTTATTATATTGTTAAAGGTTCCGTGGCTGTTCTTATTAAAGATGAAGAAGGAAAAGAGATGATCCTTTCCTACCTAAACCAAGGTGACTTCATCGGTGAACTTGGATTATTTGAAGAAGATCAAGAACGTAGTGCATGGGTTAGAGCAAAAACAGCCTGTGAAGTAGCAGAAATTTCCTATAAAAAATTCCGCCAATTAATTCAGGTCAATCCTGACATTCTGATGCGCCTTTCCGCTCAAATGGCGAATAGATTACAAACCACATCAGAAAAAGTAGGTAACCTTGCTTTCCTTGATGTAACAGGTCGTATTGCACAAACTTTATTAAATTTAGCTAAACAACCTGATGCAATGACGCATCCTGATGGCATGCAAATTAAAATTACACGTCAGGAAATCGGTCAAATTGTAGGTTGTTCACGTGAAACTGTAGGCCGTATTTTAAAAATGCTGGAAGATCAAAACCTCATTTCAGCACACGGTAAAACTATCGTTGTTTACGGTACTCGTTAAGTTGCATTGAAAACAGCCCATTTAACTGATGGACAGTGATTATTTTGTATGAAGCCCCATCGCAATGATGGGGTTTTACATTTGAATTCACTCTGCTTTTACAAACTCAGCAAGCGCTTTTCGTAACGCATTCATGCCCTCTTGTAACTCTTCGAGGGTAATAATCAGCGATGGTGTAAAGCGTATTACATCAGCCCCGGCATTTAACATCATTAAGCCATGCTTAGAGGCCAGTGCAAGTAACTCTTTTGCTTTACCTGCATACAGTGGTGCTAACTGCGCGCCAATTAATAAGCCTTGTCCACGAATTTGAGAAAACACAGCATAAGTTTGGTTTATCGCCTGCAATTCATCCACTATCCAACGATGACGCTCACTGACACCTTCTAATACCGCCTGAGTGTTGATTAAATCAAAAGCAGCATTGCCTACTACACAGGCTAATGGGTTCCCCCCATAAGTCGTACCATGTGTTCCTACCCCCATTACCGCAGCGATATCCTCGGTGGTTAACATCGCACTGAGAGGAAAACCACTACCTAATGCTTTGGCACTGGTAATAATATCGGGCTGTATATCATAGTGCATATAAGCAAATAGTTTGCCGGTTCGCCCCATACCCGTTTGTACTTCATCAAGAATTAATAGCGCTTGATGCTTATCACATAGTGTACGTAAGCCATGCATAAACTCCGCTGTCGCCGGTGTCACTCCGCCCTCCCCTTGGATAGGCTCCAGTATTACGGCACAAGTATGAGAGTCAATCACGGCTTTTACAGCATCAAGAGAATTAAAAGGGACATGTATAATATCCGCAGGTTTAGGACCAAAACCATCCGCATATTTAGGTTGTCCCCCAACAGAGACTGTAAAAAATGTTCTACCATGAAAGGCGTGGTGGAAGGCAATTATCTTCGTTTTATAAGGATTATGACGGGTAATAGCGTAATGTCGTGCTAATTTAAGTGCGGCTTCATTCGCTTCTGCCCCAGAATTGGCAAAAAAGACACGCTCAGCAAAAGTATGTTGGATTAATTTCTGAGCTAAACATAATGCCGGCTCATTAGTAAACACATTACTTACATGCCAAAGCTTCTCACTTTGCTCTTGCAGTGCTTTATTCAATAGTGGATGCGCATGCCCAAGCGCTAGAACAGCAATACCACCAGCAAAATCAATATAGGATTTTCCCTGTTGATCCCAAACACGGCTACCTTGCCCTTTAACAGGAATAAAATCTGCTGGTGAATAAATTGGCAACATTACCTGATCGTAAGTTGCCCGATTAATACGTTGATTTATCATTACCCCACCTGACCGACATTTAGCTATACAATGAAAATATAATCACTAAATATGAATAAAAAATCAAATAAGGTTTGATATAAAAGTGGATAATGACGCTAAATTTTCATTATCCAATTAATATTTAAGAAAATTATTTAATAACTCATGCCCTTGTTCACTCAGAATACTTTCAGGATGAAATTGCACACCTTCAATGGGTAAAGTACGATGACGTATCCCCATAATTTCATCAACATTCCCGTCATGTTGGCTCCATGCTGTAACCTCAAAAGGGACAGGCAAGGTTGTCGCATCAATCACTAAAGAGTGATAACGGGTAACGCTTAAAGGTCGATTAAGCCCTTTAAACACCCCTTGCTGATTATGGTGTATTAATGAATTTTTGCCATGCATCACTTCACGGGCTCTGATAACGGATGCACCAAAAGCTTGCCCAATCGCCTGATGACCAAGGCAAACACCTAAAATAGGTATTTCCCCGGCAAATCGCTGTATCGCCTCAAGAGAGATCCCTGCTTCATCTGGCGTGCAAGGTCCCGGAGAGATAACAAGATGTGATGGCATCATCTTTTCGATCTCTTTAAGCCCAATCTCATCATTACGTTTAACAACAACCTCCGCCCCCAGTTCACAAAAATACTGGTAAAGGTTGTAGGTAAACGAGTCGTAATTATCAATAAGTAACAGCATATTAGCTTATCCGACTGATTTTATTATCATTATCTGTTTTAATGCTATTTTGAAACCGTTATATCCCTGACAAAATAGCTCGTTATTCAACCGACCTGGATACAACGAAGCCGATTATCATAGCACAGGTGTAAAATATAAATAGTAAGTAAGAAAAGCTGTTGATTTATTGCGCAATAACAATAATGACGGTGATTATTCATCAATTAAGAGATAAATAAAGCAAACAAGCGCGGTACTAGAAGATCATATGTCAAAAACAAAGATCAGAAATAATTTTTTTGATCGACAATATCCAGAATGTGAGAACGCATTCTGGATATCTGTTCATTGACTGACTTAGGCTAGAGAAGTGTCTAACCTAATCACCCATTATTCTTTAACCACCTCAGCGGATAAAATCGTCACGGTTTTAACGGGTACATTTTGGTAAGGACCAATATTGCGGGTTTGCACTTGTGAAATTTTATCGACAACATCCATGCCTTTCACTACTTTACCAAACACCGCATAACCAAAATCACGTTGACCGTGATCTAAAAAGGCATTATCAGCAACATTAATAAAGAATTGGCTTGTGGCACTGTCTTTATCTGATGTACGAGCCATTGCAATGGTGCCTTTTAAGTTACGTAAGCCATTATCAGCCTCATTCTTAATCGGCTCTCGTGTCTGCTTTTGTTGCAAATCTGCCGTAAATCCCCCACCTTGGATCATAAATCCGGGGATCACTCGATGAAAAGTGGTCCCGTTATAGTAACCATCTTCGACATACTGAATAAAATTTTTCGTTGTGATAGGGGCTTTTTTATTATCCAGTGACAGTTCAATATTGCCTTCAGATGTGACTAATTTAACAAAGGTCTCTCCCGTTGCAGCCATTGCAAGGCTTGTTGTTGTCAAGGTGCAAGCGGTAACGAGAGTGACAAAAAAACGTTTTAACATGCAGGGATCCTTTACTTTAATAGTCTACAACTTACTTAATATGCAGCGATTTTAATTCGCTGGGGCAAATAGTGCCAATCATTTACCTTTATTTACGCACAATAAACGCATTTACATCATAACAGGGTAAATTTTCATGTTTAATTACTGTTATAAGTCGCTAAATTACGCCAAAATAGAGGGAATAGTTAATTAATCGATTTTCGATTCTCTATGCAAAACTCATCTTAGTATGCATGAGGAAGCGCATTATTTCAGAGAGGCTTATACCATAATGACCCAATTTAATTACCAAAAAGCACATTTCATTATCAGTGCACCTGATATCCGCCATTTACCACCAGATACAGGAATTGAAATTGCCTTTGCGGGTCGTTCTAATGCGGGTAAATCCAGTGCGTTAAATGCACTAACGCAACAAAATGGATTGGCAAGAACCAGTAAAACACCCGGTCGTACTCAACTTATCAATCTGTTTCAAATTGAGGAAGGACGACGTTTAGTCGATTTACCTGGCTACGGATATGCTCAAGTCCCCGAAGAGATGAAACGCAAATGGCAACGCTCTTTAGGTGAATACCTGCAAAAAAGAGAGTGCTTAAAAGGAGTTGTTATTTTAATGGATATCCGTCATCCATTAAAAGATCTCGATATGCAGATGATTGATTGGGCGGTGGATTCAGAGCTTCCGACTCTCGTCTTGCTCACTAAAGCGGATAAATTAGCATCAGGGGCACGTAAAAAGCAGTTAATGGCGGTACAAAATGCACTGTCAGAAAAATCAGGTGATATACGTGTTGAATGTTTTTCTTCTTTGAAAAAAATAGGCATTGATAAATTACGTAATACGTTAAATGAGTGGTTTACTGATACTAACGAACCAGAGACAGAAGCTTAACTCACTATCCGCTTTATTAGGGGAAAATATGGCTTCCCCTTCCATTCTTAGCATTAATCACTCGTGCAAATTTTAGATAAAAAAATGCCCCAGTCGAAATAAAGTCGACTGGGGCAGCTAATATTCAGCTAAATCCGATTACGTGAAGTAAAAGGTCTGAAAGATAGAACATCTTACCTCTGTACCCTACAAGAGATAATGTACTCTATTTTTTTGGCTAATAAAAGCCCTTTTGTAATTTTTTTTCACATGCAAACACGATTCAGCTTGATGTTTATGTATTCAAACGCTCAATAAATGTAGTTTAATTACATATTTATGAGATCTAAATCACCTGTAAAAAGTGCTTAAAAATAAAACAAATCACACAAAATGTGCGGTTTATACAGACTAATTTTGTGATAGGCTTATCGCGAGACCGTAATAAATTTGTAAATTAGCGATAAAATGAGGTATTCATGGCTGTATTAACGCTACTGCATTTTCCTGATGAGCGACTACGCAAAGTTGCTACACCTGTGGAAAAAGTAGATGACGAAATACGCACATTAATCGATGACATGATTGAAACCATGTACGCAGAAAGAGGAATTGGCTTAGCGGCTCCTCAGGTTAATGTCTCTAAACGTATTGTCGTTATTGATGTTTCTGAAAATAGAGATCAACCCATTGCTCTTATTAACCCAGAAATTATCAGTACTGAAGATGAAATAATGGATATGATGGATGGTTGTCTTTCTATCCCAGACTCTTTTGCTCCCACACAACGCTTTCGCTACTTAAAAGTCAAAGCACTAGATAGAAATGGTGATGAAATCGAGCTAGAAGCAGCCGATCTCTTTGCTGGCTGTATTCAACATGAGCTAGATCACCTCAATGGTAAACTATTTATAGACCATTTATCGCCGTTAAAACGTCAACGTATCGAGAAAAAACAGAAAAAATTAAGCAAACTCAACAGCACCCAAGTTGCTTAATGGAATGTATTTAACTTTTGATATTGTTAATACTAATGACTTTTATAGTGTAAGCTCAGTCAAACAACTGGGCTTTTTATTTTTTATCCCCCCACACTTCCTATTGTTCCCCTTCCCTAGCTTTAAATATAGCAAAACGGGAAAACCTTATGGCTATCCCGCTTAAATTCATCAGTTAAAAAACCATTCTGATATCTATTATAAACAAAGTGTTATCTCGTCATTAATGGGCTTCATCCCAGTTATTACCGACTCCGACTTCGACCTTCAGTGGAATAGCAAGCTCCATGCTACTTTCCATGAGCTTATGGATCATCGCATTTGCTTTTTCTAAATATGACTCTCGTACCTCAAACACTAATTCATCGTGTACCTGCATAATCATATGTACATCATCAGGGCATTCATGACAGATCCAATTATCCACCGCAATCATTGCTTTTTTAATGATATCGGCTGCTGTTCCCTGCATAGGTGCGTTAATCGCTTCACGCTCTGATGCTTTACGTCGGATCGCATTTTTAGAGTTAATCTCTGGCAGATATAAACGGCGTCCATCTAACGTTTCCACATAGCCTTGCTGTGACGCTTGTTTACGGGTACGCTCCATATAATCTAATACCCCTGGATAACGTTCAAAATAGAGATCCATATATCGCTGTGCTTCTTTTCGTTCAACACCAATTTGTTGAGATAAACCAAAAGCACTCATCCCATAAATCAGACCAAAATTAATTGCTTTAGCGCTACGGCGTTGCTCCGCGGTCACTTCATCCAATGGAATACCAAACACCTCGGAAGCCGTTGCTCTATGAATATCTTTCCCTTGAGCAAAAGCATCAAGCAAACCTTTATCTTGCGATAAATGCGCCATAATACGTAATTCGATTTGAGAATAGTCGGCAGCAACTATTTTAAAACCATCACGGGCAATAAACGCTTGGCGAATACGACGCCCCTCTTCATTTCTTACTGGAATATTTTGCAGATTAGGATCACGAGAAGATAAACGTCCTGTCGCAGTCACCGCCTGATGATATGAAGTATGCACCCGCTTAGTTTTACTATTGACCATCAACGGCAATTTATCCGTATAAGTCGATTTTAATTTTGCCAATCCACGATGTTCTAAAATTAAACGAGGTAACTTATGACTATGCGCTAACGCTTCTAACACTTCTTCATTTGTTGAAGGAGCACCTTTTGGTGTTTTCTTGATAATAGGAAGATTGAGTTTTTCAAATAAAATCTCTTGTAATTGCTTAGGTGAAGAGAGATTAAATTCTTGCCCTGCTAACGCGAATGTCTCTTTTTCAATCTCAGCTAAACGTTGAGTGATTTCTTGGGATTGCATGGCAAGCACTTGTGCATCAATCAATACGCCCTTACGCTCCATGCGTGAAAGCACAGGGACTAATGGCATCTCAATATCGTGATAAACGTGTTTTAGCGGTGCAATCGCCTCTATTTGAGGATAAAGCGCTTGATGCAGTAACAAGGTAATATCAGCATCTTCCGCTGCATATAAGGTCGCTTGTTCAACCTCAATCTGATTAAAGGTAAGTTGCCCCTTACCTTTACCAGCAATCTCTTCAAATGTCGTCGTTTTATGATTTAAATGCTTTTCCGCTAAGGTATCCATATCATGGCGGCTACTCACACTATTTAAGACATAAGACTCCAACATGGTATCAAAATAAATACCGTTTAATTCGATGCCTTCATTTTCCATAATGCCGCGGTCGAATTTCAGGTTTTGCCCAATTTTTAAGATGGTTTTATCTTCTAAAATCGGTTTTAAAGCAGTTAGTACCTCATCAACAGGTAATTGCTCTGGTGCATCTAGATAATCATGACGCAATGGAATATAAGCGGCCTTGCCTGGCTCTACCGCAAATGACAGACCGATTAAACGTGCATCAATATTATTCAAGCTATCTGTTTCAGTATCAAAAGCAAAGGCGGGCGCTTTTTTCAGTACCTCAACCCAGCGCATTAAGCTTTCATGAGTCAATATAGACTCATAGTTCTCTTGAGAGATAACCGGGAAATTGTCTGCGGGCGGCTGTTCTTTTGGTGTTGCGACTTCTGCACTATAGGGGACTGGCGCTTTACGGCTACTGCGTTGAGCTAACCAACCACCATTTTGTAAGTCACTTATCCAGCGTTTAAATTCATAACGCGTAAACATTTCAAGTAACTTATCTAAATTAGGTTCATTAACCACTAAGTCATCAAAGGTTTTATCAAGCGCTACATCTGTTTTAATTGTCGCTAATTGATAAGAAAGTTTGGCAACTTTCTCATGTTCAACCATTTTAGCGCCAAGTGTTTTCGCACCTCGGAAACTCAATGTGGCTATTTTATCAAGCTGTTGATAAATATCCTCTAAGCTACCAAGTCCTTGCAATAGCCCTAATGCTGTTTTTTCACCCACCCCCGGAACACCGGGAATATTATCTGATGAGTCACCCATCAGGGCGAGAAAGTCGATAATCAACTCCGGTGGCACCCCATATTTTTCTTTAACTTCATCGGGGCCTAAAATAACATTCGTCATCGTGTTGATAAGTGTGATATTGGGCGTAACTAGCTGTGCCATATCTTTATCACCGGTACTGATTAACACATTACGACCATCACTGGCTGCTTTTAATGCCAATGTGCCAATCACATCATCAGCTTCAACGCCAGTAATAGAAAGTAACGGTAAACCCATAGCTTGAACCATTTCATGCAAAGGCTCAATCTGCTCACGCAGATCATCTGGCATTGGTGGGCGATTAGATTTATATTCCTCATACAACTCATCACGGAATGTTTTGCCTTTAGCATCAAACACAACCGCCACATGACTAGGCTTATACTGAATTATTAGGCTGCGTAGCATGTTTAACACACCATACATCGCCCCTGTGGGTTCTCCTTTGCTATTAGTTAGCGGAGGAAAAGCATGATAGGCACGATAAAGGTATGAAGAGCCATCTACAAGGATAAAGGGGTTTTCTGCTATCTGGACCATAATCTGTTCATCATTGTTCTGAGGTTCATTGATATGACTAGAATGCCACATTGCAACGCAATAGACGAATATTACCTGAGATTATTGACAAACTTCTTATCACGATAGACAGATATAATTATCGGTTAGTCACCGACAATCATTGATTCGAATAAATCAAGCAGATCAATTTATATCTTAATAAAAAGACGATAAATATTATTCGTTTTATACAAAATAATGACTAAAAATAATATAGAAACACCTCAATAATATATGATTATTTATATTCTCTATATTATTTTTAATAAAATACGGTAATAAAATGCGGTATAGTTAATTAATTAAATAATTGCAGTAAGGCAAGCAATAGTACCAAATAGAATACCGGGAGCATTAGCAATCGCAACGGGATATTCTTTACTTTTCACACCATAATAAGTCCATAATAAACAGTTTATGGCTGCAACAAAAGGCTGAAATGGGCTAGTTTTAATGCCATTAAGATTGTCCATTATTTGTGGAATATAAGAGACATACATACCACAGGCAGTGACTGTTGCTATCCAACTGACTAATGTGACAATATTAATTTCATTTAGCGTGGCGAGTTTCTGTTTAATTTTCCTCATTAATTTATTTATTGGGTTATTCGCTAATCTAATTCCACGATAAGGAACAAGGCTTGTTGAGGTAGATTCATCGAGTAAAGTAAGATTTTCAGGATCTGTTTCGTTTTGCATCACGCCTCCTACTGTTATTTATCCAATATATAAGAATGAATTTTTTATATTGGATAATAAATATAACTATTACCAGTTCTAGCATAAGTAAAAGAATATTGTCAAATAAGCAAAATGGGAGAATAAAGCAGTTAAATTAAATGATAAATAATCATTATTAACATAAAATCTACATTCTTCATTATTCTAAGAGGTTAACTATATTAACATTTCCAAATACTAAGCAATTACACTTAGCAACGGAAAATAATAAACTAAAATATAACAAGTTATTGCTTCTTTACCTAAAAAAATTAGCGCAACACAACCATAAACAAGGAACCAAAAGAGTCAGTTCGTTAATATTTATTTACAGTAATATTACAGACTATTTCCCTGACATTACATTGTTTGCGTTATTCATGAATATCCTGTGGATAACTCTGTGAGTATTTTTGTAACCCTATCTATATTAAGTGATTAAGTCTATTTTCACTTTATTAACATAATTAAAAAATCAATGACTTACGATGCATTACTAATTATATTGAATTAATTAGATATACATCAATTAATGTGGATAGTTATATTATGAAGGAAATATGAAGAATAAAAAAATGGCACTCACAAACAATGGGTGCCATTTTTATCTAACATTGGTAGCTATTTCTACTTATCTATCAATTAGCAATAACTTATCAATTATTTTTTCATCAGTAATTGATTGACGACATCAGAATAAGCTTTTGCATACTCTTCTGGTGATTTAGCACTAATGCCATCATTTTTCATTTTATATTTACCATCAATAACCATTGCCGGTACACCATTAATTTGGAAATCAGTTACCGCATTTTGTTGTTGGCTTACCAATGAGTTAACCACAAAACTATTAATTGCTGCATCATAATCTTCCGCTTTTACCCCTGCATTAATAAAGGTAGTGCGAATATCATCAACAGAGCGAATAGATTGTGTTTCTTGTATTCCTTTAAATAAGGCTGGAGAGACTTGGTCTTCAACACCTAATGCAATAGCAACCGCCCATGCACGGGTCATCTCTTTACCTAACGGCCCTAAGAAGTCAACGTGGTAACGAGCCATTTTGGTGTTTTCTGGTACATTTTTTTCAACTGTGCTATTGACCTTATACACTTCAGAAAACTGATAGCAATGAGGGCAATAAAAAGAGAAAAATTCAACCACTTGTGGAGCACCTGCAACAGGCTTAGAAAGATTTGTATACTGCTTACCTTCAGAAATATCGGCAGCTGAAACACCAAATGCTAACACCATACTTGCTAACGCCAGCCAAATTTTTTTCATTTCGTATTATCTCCTAAAAATTAATACATTGGGCTAAGTTGTAAAGGTGGCTCATTTAATTGCTCCACTTGCCCTTTAAATAAAGCGAGTTGTTTAAACCAAAAGTCTTGCTCTTGAAACCAAACAAAGGTTCTTGGAAAAGCAGGATCCTTCCAGCGCTTTAATACCCATGCGATATAATGCACCATTCTCATCGCACGTAGAGGTTCAATTAATGATAGTTCTCTCACATCAAAATCTTGATATTCATTATAAGACTCAAGCAATGTATCTAGCTGTATAAGCTGATCTTGCTTTGAGCCACTTAATAACATCCAAAAATCTTGAATTGCACTTCCCATACGAGAATCATCAAAATCAACCATAACGACTTCATCACGCCACAATATATTGCCGGGATGACAATCCCCATGTAGTCGTAATTTTTTCCATGTTGAGTCTGATAATTTAGGACTCACTTCATGAATAATTTTATCAATAGCATCAATAAATTGAGATTTTAATTGCGTTGGAACTAAATCACTTTGTTCAAATTCTAATTTTGGCGCGACCAAATAGTCCGCAACAGACAGTGTCGGCCGATATTGATAGCTCTTTTTTCTACCTATTTGGTGGATACGTCCTAATGTCCGCCCCACCTCTTCAAGCTGAAATAGATTATCAGTTTCATATGCTCTTCCCCCAATACTTGGGAATAATGCAAAATAAAACCCTTCATTAGAAAGATGAACTGTTTCGCCTTTTACCTCGATAGGCGCTGCGACAGAAACCTGTGCCTCTTTTAGCGCTAAAACAAATTCATGTTCTTCTTTTATTTGTGAATAACTCCAACGTTGAGGACGATAAAATTTCACCACATAACGTTGTTTGTGCTCATCCATAAACTGAAAAACACGATTTTCGTAGCTGTTTAATTCCGTCAGCCCTGAATCAGGATAAAACCCAATATTAATTAGCGCATCCCAAATACTATCGGGAGACAATCCTTGAAAATTAAATGAGGCAGATATGGCCATGTCCTATCCTGAAATTAATCTTTAATCACACCGCGAGCACGTAAAATAGCTGTTTTGAAATCTTCTTCATAATCTTTCTTGAGCCCAGGAATAACATCTGTGGGTGCGGTATTGCGCATTTTTAGATGATAGATCAAAATATCATCAGTTAGATCAGCAAGTTGACCTTTAAAACCTGCTTCATCCGCCAGTTTCTGTAATAATTGAACTAAGTTTAAATCAGAATGCTCTTCCCATACTGGGTGCAATAATTCCATCACTTCATTAAGACGGTGACATTTCATACAAAAAATCCTTATTATTAAAATAACAACAAAGTACCAAGTATTCTCTAAGAGAAAAAGACAACCTCTGTCAATCTGCGTAAATATTACGCTTTTTTAAAAAAATTGCTGTTGCTTTACATGTAACCAGAATAAGTTCGTGCTTTCTATTACTATATCGTCTTTACTTGATAAGTATTGTTCGCAATTTTTCGCAAACTCATTCACAAATATTGACTATGAAAAACCAGAATATCACAGGCGGTATACTCGCCGGTGGCCAAGCTACTAGAATGGGAGGCGCTGATAAAGGGCTTCAACTCTTACATGGGCTACCTTTATACCTCCATATTGCCCAAAAGTTATCACCACAGGTTGCCTCTATTCTGATTAGTGCAAACCGTAATCTGGAACGCTATCGCCAAAGCCAGTATCCTGTTATCACCGATGAAACCAGCGATTTTTCCGGTCCTTTAGCTGGAATGCTGGCATTATTAAAACAAGCTCAAACCCCTTGGGTTGTGTTTGTTCCTTGTGATGTCCCCTATTTTCCTAGCAACTTGGTTGAAACGCTCTATCGTCACAAAGGGGATGCCTTAGCCGTCTATGCCGACGATGGGCAGCGAGAGCACCCAACACTGGCACTGTTAAATCGTTGTCTTATTCCAACACTTGAGGCTTATCTCGCTCAAGGTGACCGTAAATTAATGCTATTTATGCGCCAAATCGCCGCTAAACCGGTTTTATTTGCTAATCAGGCCGCAGCCTTTATTAATTTAAACACACCTGAAGATATAGCAAACGCCAATCACATAGCAAAATAGGAGCTCATAAGATGACACAAAATCAGTTACCGCTATTAGGGATCACCGCTTGGAGTGGTACAGGTAAAACAACCTTACTAAAAAAACTTATTCCTTTGTTGCGTAACAGAAATATTCGGGTTGGTATGATAAAACATACCCATCATGATATGGATGTCGATAAACCAGGCAAAGACAGCTATGAACTTAGAAAAGCCGGAGCCGAACAAACATTAGTCGCTAGTCAACAACGTTGGGCATTAATGACCGAAACCCCTGATTTAGCTGAGCTGGATTTGTACTATCTCGCTTCTCGTTTTGATGCAAGTAAACTCGATATGATTTTAGTGGAAGGTTTCAAAACAGAGGCTATCCCTAAAATTGCACTTTACCGTCATATCAATGAGCGAAGTGTTAATGAGTTACTGGATGAACATGTGATTGCACTAGCTAGTGATAGTGATTTAGACACATCCCTCCCACTGCTAGATATTAATTCGCCAGAAGCTATTGCTGATTTTATTATTCAGTGGCTAACGGAAAAAAAATAGCCATAAAAAACGCTAAAGAAAGTTGCCCTTCTCTAGCGTTTTATAAAATTGGTTTACCTTAAAATAAGGTAAAATACAGGGTGTCTTTATTTAGCAGGACGAACTGCAATCACTTCAATTTCTACACGCCATGCTGGATTAGCCAACTTAGCCACTTGGAATGCTGAACGTGCTGGTAATTGATTGGTTTTTGAAGCGTCATAGAACTTAGAATAACCGTTCATAAAGCCTTTAAAATCCATAGTGCCGTTATTCTCTTCACCACCAACTAAGAATACTTGCATCTTAACCACGTCTTTCATATCAAGACCAAGGTTATTCAGGTTAGTTTTGATTTGTTCTAAAACATTAATAGTTTGTTCTTCGGTATTACCGTAAGAAGCTAATTCACCTTCTGGTGCATCTGCGGATTTCTTAGTAGGCACTTTACCACTTAAGAAAACCAGATTATTACCTGCGTTAATTTCAACTGCTTCTGAAATAGGCATACCGTCTAATTTATGATGCACAACATTCTCCGCTGCATTTGCACTTGCTACACCGAACACGAAAGGTAAAGCAACAAGTAGACTTTTATAGCGCATGAAAACTCCTTAATGTGTTTAATTACAGTAAAACAAGGGTTTACTTCTTAAAACGATCCAAACTAAACGGCGTTGGATCAATAACAGGTTTCTTGCCCATGACAATATCAGCGGTCACTTCGCCCGCTGCCGGGCCTTCTGTCATACCCCACACTGTTGCCGTGTTAATCACTAAGCCTGGGTATTCTTTGACCTCAGAAATGATAGGTAATTCATCAAATGTTGGACTCACAACGGCACCCCAACGTTCAACAACTTCTGATTTTTCAAATACTGGGAATTCTGTTTTCATTCTTTGGAAAACAGCATCTAAGTGTTGCGTATTTTGTGTTGCCGTGGCAACTCGGAATTGTTCGAATGGTGTTTTTTCATCTAAATTCCAAGAGGTCGGCATTTTAAATGAATTAAATAGATCTTCACCAATAGAGAATTCCAACGGTAACTCTCCGCCACCTAATAAGTGCATAAATTTAGGCCCTAGCAGGAAGCTATCTTTGACTATTGAACTCGTAAAGATACGTGGTGCAACGGCATAAGTACCATCCGCTTGTTCGCGGAAATGAATACCATTAGGTAAATGCACATTACCACGTGGTGCACCAGGAACCCCTGAGACACGTTGTTGTGATAGATATACATTGAGCGTTGGGATATCAATACCCATATTGCCCATAAATAAACGCGACCAGATACCCCCAGCGAGTACAACTTGAGACGTTTTAATCGCCCCTTTCTCACTCACCACATCAGAGATTTTACCACCCGCAGTTTCAATACCTCTTACTGCACAGTTGGTATAAATTTTCACACCGATTTGTTTGGCATAACGAGCGAGTGCTGGTGTGCCTGTTTCAGGATCAACAGAGCCTGAATCTTCTTCAAATGCAGCAACAGTCCATGGCGTTTGAGCACCTACTAAGCGATTTGATAGCTCTTCACCTTTAATGATGCGAGTATTTAATGGTGTATCAAAACCTGCCGCTTCTTTAGCTGTTTTGATCCACGCTTGAGCTTTATCTAATGCTTTTTCATCCGCCAGCGCTTCTACACGACCTTGAGTACGATAACTGGTATCTGCACCAATTTTCTCATTCATGCCACGCCATAATATTTTCCCATAATGGTGTAATGGGAAGATTTCTGGCGATGTTTGGTAACTAATAATTTGGCTGTATGCACGGCCTGATTGCTCACCGGCAATCTGACCCTTTTCTAAGATAGTGACACTCATACCACGTTCAGCAAGGTTAATAGCGGTCATGATCCCCTGAATACCGGCACCAATAATCACTACATCTGCTTCTTTAGGAAGAGCCCCTTGCGTACCTTCAACAAATGATGCTCTTGATTTAGCTTCCACAAATTTGCCGTCACGGCGAACCATTGGAACTAAAGCCGCACCACCTGCTAAAACGCCCGCAGCACCAACACCTAAAAGTAGCTTTCTCCTTGAAATGTTCATCTTTTACCTCAGTAATAGTCTTACTATTTATATTGTTATTAGATTATTTTTTAGAGGCTTTATAATATCATGTTTTATTATAATGTTAATGAATATAATAATTTGTTAATAATACTAATAAGACATAATACCATTAGAAACATTATGGTTACTTATAAAAAAAAACCTATTGATAATAAAGTGGAACAAAAGAGTCGAAATAAGTATTAACTTGAATTAAAAGGAAAAGTATGTCTTAGATAGAGGTATTGATAAGAAAGGGCATAAATATTTTATTAACATTTAACGACTGATGTTGTATTTAAAGCG
Organism: Proteus sp. G3927; assembly: GCF_963894685.1. Classification (NCBI taxonomy): domain Bacteria; kingdom Pseudomonadati; phylum Pseudomonadota; class Gammaproteobacteria; order Enterobacterales; family Morganellaceae; genus Proteus; species Proteus sp. G3927. Next base: position 41,363 of record NZ_CAWQGX010000034.1, read on the forward strand.
ACCATTTATGCAGATAAAATAAATAGACTCGATAGCACGATTAGCTAAAATAAAAAGCGAATACCACTATAGTAGTACTCGCTTTTTAATTAAATGTGAAAAAATTAACGCATTGTCACAAATTCTTCCGCCGCCGTTGGGTGGATAGCAACAGTATCATCAAAATCTTTCTTCGTGGCACCCATTTTTAATGCCACTGCAAAACCTTGCAACATTTCATCCATGCCAAAACCAATACCGTGGATTCCGACAATTTTTTCTTCAGCACCCACACAGACTAATTTCATCCGACAAGGCTGACGATGGCGTGTCACTGCACTATACATGGCAGTAAAAGAAGATTTATAGACTTTCACTTGCTCAGCGCCATATTGCTCAATAGCTTGAGGTTCCGTTAAACCCACAGTACCAATAGCTGGGTGACTAAATACCACTGTTGGAATATTGGTATAATCTAAATGTTCATTAGGTTTATTATTAAATAATCGCTCTGATAAACGACGTCCAGCGGCTACCGCAACAGGGGTTAATTCTACCGCACCTGTGTTATCACCTACGGCATAAATACCGGGCACATTGGTATTTTGGAATTTATCAACCTGAATATACCCTTTTTCATTTAGCTTAACACCCGTAGCCGCTAAATTGATATTATCTGTAGCAGGTTCACGACCAATCGCCCAAATTAAAGTATCTACCGTCTGCTCTAAGCCATTTTCAAGTTGTAACGTTAAGCTACCGTCGGCATTTTTAACCACAGCTTTAGGAACTGCATGGGTGTGTAATTTAGGCCCTTCCGCTTCCATTACTTCCACCAGCGTATCGACGATTAGTGGATCAAAACTACGTAATGGTGCATGTTTACGCACAAATAAGTGTGTTTCACTCCCTAACGCATTTAATACACCCGCTAATTCAACAGCAATATAGCCGGCACCCACAACAGCAACACGTTTTGGTAATGCGCTAAGTTCGAAGAAACCATCAGAGTTAATACCATATTCAGCCCCTGGAATGTTTGGCTGAATAGGACGGCCTCCCGTGGCGATAAGTATATTATTTGCGGTAATTTTTTCACCGTTTACTTCAATAGTATGCGCATCAACAAAACGGGCAAAGCCTTGGATAACATCAACTTTATTATTACCTAATACACGTTCATAAGATTGGTGGATACGATCAATATAAGCAGTACGGCTACTGATTAATGTATCCCAATCAAAACGGTTTACTGTAGTATCAAAACCATAATCAGGACCGTATTGATGAATTGCTTCGGCAATTTGCGCAGCATGCCACATCACTTTTTTCGGGACACAACCGACATTAACGCAAGTGCCACCTAGCGCTTTCGCTTCAATTAATGCACATTTTTGGCCATACATAGCCGCTCTATTGATTGATGCGATGCCACCACTACCGCCACCGATGGCGATATAATCGTAATGTTTGCTCATAATTGATCTAATCCATTTATCTGTAGAAAAATAGGTACCTAACAGGCTAATTCTTTCATGTAATAAAGTCTATTATGACAAATTTTATTACTTAGCAGGTTAGGTTTTCGCTTTTACAGTAATAGGTAAAACAGTAATAAATGACTTATTCTGGTACAACCCATTCAACTAATGTGTGTCCAGTACCTTCAGGAACCAAGGTTTTATGTAGCCAAGGCAAGATAGACGCCATTTGTGATGCCAATTTCCAAGGTGGGTTAATAACAATCATACCTGATGCTGTCATACCTAGTTGATCACTATCTGGTTTCACTGCCAACTCAATTTGCAGAATTTTACGAATACCGGTGGCCTCTAGCTCTTTTAGCATCCGTTTAATTTGTTGGCGATGCACAACAGGATACCAAATTGCATAGGTCCCGGTGGCGAAACGTTTATAGCCTTCCACAATGCCTTTAACAACCGCACTATAATCTTGTTTAAGTTCATAAGGTGGATCAATTAAAGCAAACCCACGACGACTGGCGGGAGGGAGTTTTGATTTTAATTGTCCAAAGCCATCTTCCCGACACACTCTCACACGTTTATCGCGGGAAAATTCCGTACGTAATAAAGGGAAATCGGTGGGATGTAATTCAGTTAGCATTAACAGATCTTGCTCACGCAATAATTTAGCAGCCAATAAAGGAGAGCCGGGATAATAACGTAACTCATCAGATGTATTTAACGAACCGACCGCCTCCAAATAAGGCAAGATAAGTTCAGGCACCTCTTCTTGTTGCCATAAGCGTGCAATGCCTTCTAAGTATTCTCCCGTGCGAGTCGCATGTGCATTGGTGAGCTGATAACGTCCAGCGCCAGCATGAGTATCCAAATAAAGAAACGGTTTTTCTTTCTCTTTTAAAGACTCAATAATCAGGGTTTGAACAATATGTTTTAATACATCGGCGTGGTTGCCAGCGTGGAAACTATGACGATAGCTCAGCATTCTTTATCTTCCGTTAGAAATGGGCATAGCAAAGTAATTAACTTACTCTGAAAAGAGTGAATAAGCTAAGTGTATCAGAAAAAGCTGAACTTCTTTATTGAAAGAAAAAGAAACATTGAGTCTTGGCAGGCAGAGGTTATGATAAATCAATATTTAACTTAAGTCAGATAAAGGAATAGAATGAAAAAATATATTTTTACTGCAATTATTCTTAGTTTAACAGCTAGTTATGCATCAGCAGAAACAGCGGTTAATGGTTGTGACATCAAAAAACAGAATATTCAACGACAAATCGACTATGCCAAAATGCATGGTAATCAATATCGAGTACAAGGCTTAGAGCGAGCACTTAATAAAGTAGAACGTTATTGCACTCCAGAAAAGGTTGTTGAAGATACCCGCCTAGAATTACGTGAAAAACAACTGGAAGTGAAAGAGCGTGAATTAGAATTAAAAGAAGCGCAACTTAAGGGAGAGCGCGATAAAATTACAAAAAGAGAAGATAAACTTGCGCAAGCAAAAGCTGAGTTGAAAGCAGCTGAAGAAGAGTTAGAGCTACTCACAAAAAAATAATGCCCCGTAAATTCCCATTATGTTAAGCCATATAATGGGAATTATTATTCATTCGAACTACCTGCTAATCATAGGTTTGCTTAGATAAAAAGCGCATAACTGTTAAAAATATCATCATACTTAAGCCAAAGCAGACAACTCTGCTACCCTAATAGATAGCTAATGATAATAAGCATTAAGTTATGTAATAGGCATAACCTTATGCTATTTTTCAATAATCATTATCATAATAGTACTCAATTCTTAAGAATGGACTGATTTAATTAAAGAGGATATATGTCAGAAGAGACACAGAAAAAGGCATCCAATAAAAACACTCAACTGACTCAGCCCATTAAGCATGGGTTAGAAAAAGGGCTTCATGGTGGAAAAAAAGCCATTGGTATTGGTATAAAATTCACTAATTTTGTTACCAACATTCCCTTTATTGCTCACCTTATTCGAGCGGCAGAGCGTTTTACTGACCGAATGGGAAACCAGTTTGGTGCGGCTATCACTTACTTCTCATTTTTATCATTAATTCCCGTATTAATGCTCTCTTTTGCTTGTGCGGGTTTTATTTTAGCTTCAAACCCTGATTTGTTGGCCAAATTAATTACTGGAGTTGCCAATAGTATTGATGATCCAACTTTAGCCTCAACCGTTCAACAAAGTATTGATACTGCGGTTCGTCAACGTACAACCGTAGGTTTAACAGGGTTAGCCATCGCCTTGTATTCTGGTGTTAACTGGGTCGGAAACTTACGCCAAGCCATTTTGGCTCAATCTCGCCCGATATGGGAACGCAACAAAGAAGATCAAGAAAAAATTTACTTTCGTTATTTTCGCGATTTTTTAGCCCTTATCGGTTTACTTGTTGCACTTGTTATCACTATTACACTAACCTCCGTTGCTGGCTCTGCACAAAAATTGATTGTGCATACATTAGGTTTAGATGGTATTGAATGGCTCACACCTGCTTGGACAACCATTGGTTTAACTATCTCTATTAGTGCCAATTATCTGTTATTTTTGTGGATATTGTGGATCTTACCTCGTCACCAACCTAAACGTATCTCATTATTAAAAGGAACGCTTATCGCCGCAATTGGCTTTGAGATCTTAAAGTCGGTGATGACATGGTTATTACCTAGATTAGCCAGTTCACCTTCTGGTGCAGCTTTTGGCTCTGTGATTGGTTTAATGGCTTTCTTCTACTTTTTTGCACGACTAACGCTCTTTTGTGCCGCTTGGATTGCAACAGATGGACCTAATATGCGCAAAGAAAAACACAAGAGTGAAACTCAATCTATCACCTAAAATTGTAACCTCACGAGATAGGGTTAATTCCCTGCATTAACTACCTATTAATAATGTAAAACGTAATAAGGAAAAATAAATGCCATACGTTAATATTAAAATTACCCGCGAAGGTGCAACAGCAGAACAAAAAGAACAATTAATTGCTGGAGCAACACAGCTTTTAGTGGATGTGTTAGGCAAAAACCCAGCGACAACTGTCGTCGTTATCGATGAAGTTGATACAGATAACTGGGGGATAGGTGGTAAAACAGTAACCGATTTACGTGCCTGTGCAAAAAAATAAGCTGGCGGTTTAACATATAAAAATAAAAAAGCTGAAAATAGCGTTAGGCTATTTCCAGCTTTTATTTATTAAGTTAATGCCGTACTACTTATCTATTTTGTCTGTTGTACATCTGCCTGCACCGAAGCTTTTTCACCAGTAGTTAACGATGTTTTACCCGTGTTTGAGCTATCCGCTATTTCTGGGTGAACTTGCTTTTCAAATTGCACACGCAATTCACCTAAGTTTACCGTTGGCGTCTCGCTACTTTGCGTTAATACAAAAGTGATATCCTCAGATAGAATTCTCGATAACTCTTGATTTAACATCTCTTTCGTTAAACCCGCTAAAAATGCTTGGCGTAAACGCTGATATTGCTCTGGTGGAATATCAATAATATTGCTTTGCTGAGACAATAAACGCTGATTAATTAAGATAGAAGTACTTGTTTTGGCATAACGCGCAAACAATTGAGTGAGTTGAATTTGCTTTTCTTGAAGTAAATCTTGATACAATTCATCACTGACACCTTGATTACGTAATTCGCCAAGCTCTTCCCCCACCCAAGTGGCAAGTGCAGGAATATTTGCCGTTGCTGTATCAACATTTAACGAGCAACTGGCTCGTTGATATTGCACTCGACAATCGATATTCACTTGCGTACTTTCTTTTTCTTTACGCTGTTCGAGACTACGACCTAAGTGCACAAAAATCACTTCACGCGCTAAATCACTTAACCAATAACGGCTCAGTGTGTCAGAATCTTTCACTGGTGACCAATCTAGATCCCAAATAAGAGAGATTTGGTCATTTTTTCGCATGGGTTCTTGCACATACAATGTTTCTGGTTTCATATCGGCAAGAACGGGCACAGGCACAGGTGTCACGCGTTTTCCTTCCAGAGAAGAAAATGCCTGATTAATACTTTCGGTTAAGATACGATTATCAACATTACCCGCAATATATAACGTCATCATATCTGGGGTATACCAACGCTGTTGATAATCTGATAACTCTTTTGTATTTACCGAATGATTAACCGGTTTACCTGGATTATGGCCTTTTAGATTTGAGCCTTCTAGACGTGAACGCCAGATAGGATCATCAATATTAGCGGGAAAAGTCACCACCGGAAGCGGTGATTGAATCGCATTTCGAACCGCATCTTCTGTATATTGTGCCGGTTTTGCTATGCCCGCCAATAATGCAAAGGCATCTTTTAATAATTCAGGCTGGTTATTAGGCAAGCTTAAGTTATAAACCGTAAAGTCATAAGAGACGATCATCGGTGGCAATGGATAATCAGGATCGAATGCATTTTTCCAAAGATTATCGCGTTTTTCTGGTGTTAATCCGGTGTTTTCTAACACATTCAGTTTTGACACCAGAGATGAAAACCCTGTTTCACTGCGCTTTTCTGATAAAGAGCCCGTATTCACTAATAAGCGAATTTGGATCCTATCATTTGGACGTTGTGGTGTTTGTAAAATTTGCCATTGGAAACCATTTGCGAGTCGCCCTTCTTGCCAAGCAGGATCAGGCTGCAGTGCTTCAGCTTGAACCTGACAAATAGCAGCGCTGAACATAACGCTTCCCAATAAAATTCGTGTCATTGCACCCTGCATGTGAACCTCTGTTTTATTAATCCTTGGTATTAAACCACTTATGAGGTTTAACAATAAATGCCGGAAGACATGTTAGATGTAAAATGTCTGTATGTTGCGTTGTCATCTTTATCACCACAGAACGCTAAAATAAAATCACTCACGTGATTAGAGTCATAGTGGTGTAAGAAGGTTCAGATATCTGACTCTTTTTGATCAGATTTTTGTTGATTATATCCTTTAATCAGCAAACCAATCTCATCATCACGATGAGATTCTGAACACGACAACATCGAAACCTGATTACTTTTATTAAGAGTCACAGCAATGTGGCGCAACGGTTTTACCATAATACGATTAATACACCAGCTAATTGCAATAGTGAGGATAAGACCCATTAATAAATAAGTCGTCAACATCAGTGCGACAGTATTACTCGCAAAACGATAAAAACGGTTAGTATCTGCCTGTAAAATAAGATGACTGGTATAGGCTTTATCGTCAGCGGAGGTAATACCTAAAGGCTGTAAAGGGATAGTCACTTCAACAGGGATGCCAAACAGCCAACGTGAAAATTGAGAAACTGATTTTTTCGGTGCAAAATCTAAGTTCATCACCTGAACATTTTCGGGTTGTGTCACAATCGCTTTACCCAGTATCCCGGTCGTTTTTAAACTAATGATCAGTTGTTTGGCATCATTTAAATCTGAACGCAATAGCGCATCAGCTAGCGGTTGTTGTATACTGACTGCCGCATTAAATAGCTGATTTTGATAATCTTCTCGGCGTTGATCAATCAAATAAACAAGCTGAATACTAATAAAAATAGCAATAGTCACCAACGTGACACCTGCAACAGCTGCCATCTGTTTGATTGTTAGTGAACGTTTGAGATGAGGTTTCATCAGTGCTATTTCCAGTAACCATGCTTGAACAACGGTGATTATACTGTATTTTTTCGATTATGTATCACAATCAATAAAGAAAAAACACACGAAAGCCTGCATCTCTACTCAGGTTAAAATCAATAAAAAGAATTATCTGGCTATAAACTCAAATAGCCAGATAATATTCATCTTTTTTAGATGATAATTTTATTACTCTTTTAATTGTTATTATTAAATATCATCATTTAAATTATTTAGTTTTATGTGGGTTAATATCGAAAATAACCTTGTTATTCTCCGTTATCTTGCTAGCGAACTTAAATAAGCTATATTCATTAATTAAAGAAGTTTTAAACTGACCTTTAATATTAATTTCATTATCAGCTATCAAATCTATATAAGTTTTGCTTAATCCATCGTCTGAAGGCCTTTCTTTAAATTTAACATCTGTTATATTTATGTTATCTCCATGTGCAAAAATTTGACCAAAACCAAGCATAGATAGTTTATTTAAATTAATATCATTAAGCTTATTTTTATCTAAGCTATTATTGTCGTTACCATCTCCTATCGGGATATTTCGATAACCTAAAAATCTGATACTGCTATTTCTCAGCGCAAATCTACCCGAGTAGTTATTATCTTGATGGGCATTAAATGAGACACCAGAATTTCTGACATAAGAAGTTGTTTTATCAATATCAACATTAATATTTCTCCCATTAAATAAAACTTCGCTATTTATAATAGCTAGTTTACCTTTAAAGTTAATATTGTCACTTTCTATATATTGAAGTGCTGATCCTATTTCTTTACCCTCAGCCTCCAACTTTCTTTTTTCTGCTTGTTTAGCTTCATCGATTTTAAGAACAGCACTCTGGATCTTGTTATATTCTGCTTGCTGTTGATCAGCAACTCTCCTAGCTTCAGTAGCTAGTTCTCTTATTTTCTTTAGTTTATTTTTATGTATAAAATGAGGATCTAACTCCATTATTTTTTCTTCTAATGCCTCTAATTCTAATGCTATTTCAGCTGATTTTTTTGCATCTATTTCAAGAAAATATAACTTCATAGATGCTAACATGAACATTAGATCTACTTCATTATATGCTCTAAATTCATTCTTTTTATTAATAATTCCGAATACTGATTTTTCATTAGCATTAATTTCTTTATTACGAATGATATTGATTTTTTTAGTGATTAGATCCCCATCAAGATTAAAAATGCCACCTTGTAGAGAGAAAAGATCTGTTTTTAATGAACTATTTTCTAAAATAGAGAGACCTTCTTGGTTATCTTTAGATAGCTCTTTTCCTTGGTCACCTTTCCAATCATAATCAACAAAACTAACCGTTTCATAGCCATTGATCACATTAAAAACTGGGATTTTATTTTTACCCAATATATTAATACGATTAGAAAAAACATTGATTGTTTGTTTTTCATTGAAATTATTAACATTTTTTAGATTAACATAACCATCTGATAAGTAAATTTTTTTTCCTGTAATACTATCTAACTTCCCTGAAATTAACATCACCTTATCTGAACCTGAAAATTGACATCCGTAGCAATCAATTCCATTTGGATTGGCGATAATCAATTCTGCATCTTGTCCTAAAACAGAGATTTTACCCTCTAATGAACTCGTTTTTTTTGAAGTCACTTCGTTAAGAATAACTTTTGCTTTTGCCTCGCTATTATCAATATTAACGCCTTCTTTTCCAACATTAAATTGTTCAAAATAGTTAACTGATAAATTCATATCGTTTGCTTTGTTGATAGAAATAGTTTCTGAACCATCTCCATTCTTGCTCACTGTTGTGTTTGCAGATTTTTCTGCATCTACAATAACGTTATTGGCTACTGCACTATTATGCATAAAAGCAAATGAAATAGAGATAACTAGAAGATTTAATGATGGCAATTTTTTATAAAACATAACGTCCCTTTTATTTAGTAAATTTAAAGAGAGACTAAATAATAAGAAACGCTAGTCATATAAAAATAAGAACAACATATAATATCATTGTTCTTATTTTATAAACCAAATTTATCAATCTATTGATTAAAACTCGCCGTGATCTTGCTCTACGGCAAAACAAGCAATCAACTGCCCATGATACTCTTTTAAAGTCGGTTGTAATTGTGTACACATTCCAAATGCGCGCCGACAACGAGCAGCAAAAGCACATCCTGGTGGTGGATTTAACGGACTAGGTAATTCACCCGTTAATTTAATTCTCTCTCGCCTTAATGTCGGTGTTAATCTTGGTGTTGCTGATAATAACGCTTGGGTGTAAGGATGTTGTGGGTTTTCAAATATCTGTGCTTTAGTGCCCTTTTCAACACAGCGCCCTAAATACATCACCACCACTTCATCTGCAATATGTTCAACAACGGAAAGATCATGGGAAATAAAAACATAAGAAAGTCCCATCTCTTGCTGGAGATCCATCATTAAATTAAGCACCTGAGCTCGCACAGAAACGTCTAGGGCAGATACAGGCTCATCAGCAACCACAATATCAGGTTCAAGCATTAAACCACGGGCGATAGCAATACGTTGGCGTTGTCCTCCTGAAAACATATGCGGATAACGACTATAGTGCTCAGCCTTTAAACCTACTTTCGCCATCATAGAAAGTACTTTTTCTTTACGATCTTGTGCACTTAACGTGGTATTAATTAATAGAGGCTCTTCTAATATTTGCCCCACTTTCTTACGTGGATTTAATGATCCATAAGGATTTTGAAAGACAATTTGGATCTTTTGGCGCCGTAATTTTTCCGCTGATTTATCTTTAACTAATAAATTTTGCCCTTGATATGAAAGCTCTCCTGAGGTTGGTACTTCAATCATCGTTAATAATCGACCTAAGGTTGACTTACCACAGCCAGACTCCCCAACCACGGCTAATGTTTTTCCTCGCTCGAGCTCAAAAGAGACGCCATCTAGTGCCTTAACGGTTTTTTCCTTCGCAAAAAGTCCACCTTTAACGCTGTAATATTTGGCAAGATTAACCGCTTTTAATAAAGGCACGGCAGTATTCGGATTAACATTAGCCATATGTTGGTCTCCCTGTATCATCCAATGGTGTATGACATTTCACTCGATGTTTACCCATCTCTTTCAATTCGGGCTCTATCTGAAAACAAGTATCCTGTGCATAGGGGCAACGAGGATTAAGTAAGCATCCCATCGGTCTATCATAACGTCCCGGAACCACGCCCGGTAATGACTCAAGCCGAGCTTTATCACTCGCAAATTCAGGTAATGCTTTTAATAAAGCTTGGGTATAAGGATGGCGAGGCGCTTTGAAAATTTCTGTTGCGAGGCCTGATTCAACAACTTGCCCTGCATACATCACAATAATGGTATCTGCAGCTTCTGCGACTAATGCCAAATCATGAGTAATTAACACTAATGCCATATTTTCTTGTTTTTGTAATTCAAGTAATAGCTCGATAATTTGCGCTTGAATGGTGACATCAAGCGCAGTGGTTGGCTCATCAGCAATCAATAATTTAGGTTGGCAAGCAATTGCCATCGCAATCATCACCCGTTGGCTCATCCCACCCGACAGTTGATGAGGATAAACATTTAAACGTGATGCGGGATCAGGAATACCCACCAGCGTTAATAGATCAATCGCCCGCTGTTTACGCGTACGATGACTTCCTCCTTGATGAACTTTGAGGGCCTCCATAATTTGATAACCGACCGTAAAACAAGGGTTAAGGCTTGTCATCGGATCTTGAAATATCATGGCAACCTCAGCACCAACCAAATCACGACGTTCAGATTCAGAAATTTGCATCAGATCACGTCCATCAAATTGCAAGGCTTGTGCTGATACTCGACCGGGAAAATCAATAAGCCCCATAATCGCTAATGAACTGACTGATTTCCCTGAGCCTGACTCGCCAACAATGCCCACTACTTGACCTTCTTCTACTTGATAACTGATCCGGTCTACCGCTTTAAACGGAGTATCTTCATCACCAAAGTGAACTGATAATTGATTTATATTTAATAACGCCATGCTCTTACTCCGTTACTGCTTTAATTTTGGATCGAGTGCATCTCGTAGACCGTCACCCATTAAGTTAAAGGCTAAAACCGTCAACAAAATAGCTAACCCCGGAAAAGTCACTACCCACCATGCACTTTGGGTAAATTGCAGTACATCAGATAACATGGTTCCCCATTCTGGTGTCGGTGGCTGTGCGCCCATTCCCAAAAAACCTAAGGCAGCCATATCTAAGATGGCATTAGAAAAACCTAAAGATGCTTGCACAATTAAAGGAGCAAGGCAGTTAGGCAAGATATTGATAAACATTTGGCGTATAGAGCCTGCTCCCGCAACACGAGACGCCACAACATAATCACGGTTAATTTCTGTTAACACTGCCGCACGCGTCAGTCGAACATAATGAGGTAGGGCAACAAAGGTTAAAGCGATTGAAGCATTAATAATCGAAGGCCCAAAAATAGCCACTAACACTAATGCTAATAAAAGACTGGGTAATGCCAGCATAATATCAACTACGCGCATAATGGCGATATCAACGATGCCACCAAAATAGCCAGCCATTAAACCTAAAATAATGCCTAAAATCAGCGAAAGTATAACGACAATGCAACCAACGAGTAATGAAAGGCGCGCACCATACATTAAGCGAGAGAGAATATCCCGCCCAACATCATCAGTACCTAAAATAAAACTCCAGCTTCCTCCTTCTTGCCATACAGGGGGCGTTAGAAGAAATTCACGAAACTGCTCATTAGGTGCATGAGGCGCTAAAACGCCTGCAAGGGCAGCTATCAACAGCATAATGACAATATAAATTAAGCCAACAACCGCCCCTTTATTTTGTTTGAAATAGTGCCAAAACTCTTGAAAGGGGGTCATTGGCACCGGTGCACTAATGACCGGTGTTACGTTATTTTCAGCCATGATGCACTCCTTATTTCTTATGACGGATACGTGGGTTAACAATGCCATATAGCACATCCACTAATAGATTCACGAAAATGATCATAGTGGCAATGAGCAATACTCCCCCTTGAACAACAGGGTAGTCTCGACGTTGTAGAGCATCAATTAACCAGCGACCTAACCCCGGCCATGAAAAAATAGTTTCTGTCAGTATCGCTCCGGCTAGCATCGTACCAACTTGTAAACCAATCACCGTCACAACAGGTAACATTGCGTTACGTAATGCATGGATCAAAATCACTCGTGCACGACTTAATCCTTTTGCTCTGGCAGTGCGAATATAATCTTCTCCCAATACTTCCAACATTGCCGAACGCGTCATGCGCACAATAACCGCTAATGGAATAGTCCCAAGCACAATGGCCGGTAAAATAATATGGTGTAGCGCATCAAGAAAATCACCTTCTTCCCCCCAAAAGAGCGTATCAATCAACATAAATCCCGTTAGTGGATAGCTATCATCTAGAAAGACACTATCCGCCAACCGGCCTGATACAGGTGTTAGATCAAGCTTCACTGAAACGAGCATAATCAGCATGATCCCCCACCAGAAGATAGGCATAGAATATCCTGCAAGTGACACACTGATTGCCGTATGATCAAAAATAGAACCTCGTTTTACTGCCGCAAGCACCCCAACGGGAATGCCCACTGAAACAGCAAAAATCATGGCACAAATACCTAGCTCTAAGGTTGCTTTAAATCGTGGCAAAAATTCATCCCAGACAGGAATACGACTTTTTAGTGAAATACCTAAATCACCGTGCATAATGCCGTTAAGGTAATTTAAATATTGTTGCCATAGTGGTTTATCTAGTCCTAATTCCGCCATTAAATAAGCGTGACGCTCTGGTGATAATCCACGCTCTCCCGCCATAATCATGACCGGATCACCCGGAATAAGATGGACAAAAATAAAGGTTAATAACGTAATTCCGATAAACGTTGGGATCACGAGCCCCAAACGCTGAAGGATAAATTGCAGCATATCCTAATTCTCTTTTTACACATCAGCTAAAAGATAGCGCTGATAAATCAGGGGAAAGCCCCTGCGCTCACAGTGTACTGAATGTATTGATTATTATTGGATAGCGGTACTTCTCTAAACGCTCAGAGAAGTACCGTGGTAAAGATAACTCAGCTCGTTAATATCACGACTATTTTAGAGAGACATTATTAAAGTGGTGTTTACCTAATGGGTCGACCACATAGTTCTCTACTTTTTTACTGATTGGTTCATATACCGTGGAGTGAGCAATAATCAGTGCTGGCGCTTGGTCATGCATCACCACTTGAGCTTGCTTATATAACTCAACACGCTTATCGTGATCTGCCGTGATCCGCGCAGGCTGGATCAGATCTTCAAACGGCTTATAACACCATTTCGAGTAGTTAGAGCCTTGCTCTTTCGCAGCGCAACTAAACAGTGTGGCAAAAAAGTTATCAGGATCACCGTTATCTCCCGTCCAGCCCATCATCACAGCTTGGTGTTCACCTGATTTAGCACGTTTCAGATATTCACCCCACTCATAACTGACGATCTTGGTTTTCACACCAATTTTTTCCCAGTCAGCTTGTACCATTTCAGCCATACGGCGAGCATTAGGGTTATATGGCCGTTGCACTGGCATCGCCCATAAATCGATAGTAAAGCCATCTGCAAGGCCGGCCTCTTTTAGCAATGCTTTGGCTTTTTCAGGGTTATATTCATAATCGACGATATCATCGTTATAACCCCACATTGTCGGTGGAATAAGATTCTTCGCTTTCTGACCTGCACCTTGATAGACAGCTTCAATAATGGCGTCTTTATTCACCGCCATACTTAATGCTTGGCGTACTTTTTGGTTATCGAGCGGTTTTTTCTCCACATTAAAAGAGATATACCCCACGTTTAATCCGGGTTGTTCAAGTAGCTGGATATCTTTATTTTGTTTCATCTTGGCGATATCAGCAGGATTTGGGTAAGGCATTGCCTGACATTCGTTCTTTTGTAATTTGGCATAACGAACTGAAGCATCTGGCGTAATAGAGAAAACTAAACGATCTATATCAGGTTTTTTCCCCCAATATTTATCATTCGCTTTATAAAGAATACGTGAGTCTTTTTGATATTGTTGCAGTTGGAAAGGTCCCGTACCAATAGGATTGAGATCCACTTTCTCAGGAGTCCCTGCTTTCATCATATTATCTGCATACTCGGCAGAAAGAATAGATGCGAAGTCCATTGCCATATCAGCCAAGAAAGGCGCTTCTGAACGGGTAAGTACAAAGCGAACCGTATTGTCATCCACTTTTTCGATCTTCTCGATCATATTATTCATATCCATCCCAGTGAAATATTCATAACTTCCACCAGAGACTTTATGATAAGGATGATTTGGGTCCATTTGACGCATAAATGTATATATCACATCATCTGCGTTAAATTCACGAGTGGGCTTAAACTCTTTGTTGCTATGCCAACTAACCCCTTTACGTAAATGGAAAGTATACACCTTACCATCATCGCTCACTTCCCAACTTTCAGCTAAGCCGGGAGTAATTTCAGTGGTGCCGAGTTTAAACTCAACTAAGCGATCATAAAGCGGTACTGAGCTTGCGTCATAAGTCGTACCTGAGGTAAATAGTTGGGGGTTAAATCCTTCCGGTGAGCCTTCTGAACAGTACACTAATGTTTTCGCTTGCACACCCGCTGAAATAGCCAAAGCGAGTAAGCCGATTGTAGCGGTTAGCAACCCTGTCTGTTTTTTGGAGCTTCTCATCATTATTCTCCGTCATTATTCTGTTGTGTTTTTTGGTTTCCTGTTTAAAAACGGAATACCTTTTTATTTTGTCATTGTTCAATTAACCAACTGTATTCGTTTCCGTCAATAAGGGGCTTTACGCCAAAATGAACAAGTTGCAAACATAAACGAAACAAATACCAAACAATTACAGGATAAAAATTGGACAAATTGATTTAATGGTAGAGAATTAAACCACACATTAAGTAAGTCTTAAGTTAAATGACTATTTAAAAAAAAACGATATTTTGTGATTGAACGCTTAAATATTAAACGAATATATTGAAATGAAACAAAGAAGTGGGTGGTTTATTCTGTTAGTAGCGAAGAATAACACCAGTATATAGAAGATAATCAGCGCAATACTCCGTTAATCCAAAGAGAGAAAAATACCTTTTTCTCTCTTTGACTACTAGTATGCTATATAAGCCAATAATCTATAGTTAATTATTAAATAATTTATAAAAACAGTAGTAAAAAATATAAAATCAACCTCCATAATCAGAAGTTAAATTGGGTATTAAAATTAAACTGCGATCCTGTCGCTTCTCGACTAGAAGGGGCTGATAACGGTATGCTCCATACTAACTGATAACTAAGTTTCTTAAAGCTACCTTCTAATCCTATTGCCGCACCAACTAAATATTTATTTTTATTATAAAAAATGTTTTTTCTATCTTCTGAAACGGAACCATAATCTATGGCGGAAAATAGCATTTGGTTATTCAAAGGTGTAAGCCAAGTAACTTTATGTCGGGAAACAAACTGATTGGCATCAGAATAACCTTTGCCGGACTCAAAACCATACACGCTATACAGACCACCAATGGTTGCTTTATCAAGTAATCCATCAATATCTGAGCGAGTCAGTTGGAATATCATTTCTGGTTGATAAAAAAATTGCTGTGAAGTGATTTTAAAAGGAATTAATGCATCAAAATTAAGATTAAAAATGGGTACACCATTAAGGGAATCTATCGGTGATAGTCTTGCGCCAGGAATAAAAACACTCTGCTTATAATGAAGTTTAGCATTAAGGTAACCCCCTCTCATAAAGCGATAATTTTGCTCAATACCCGCATTAACATAAGGACTGCGACGCTCATGGACTGATAAGCGATAGCCTGACACTTCATTGCGATAAGTGTAATATTGTATTCCACCACTTAAAGTCACCGTACGCTGTGTTGAAGGTCTAAATTGGCGCTGGATCTCAAAAGAAAGAAGCTGTTGACGCGTTTTTTGTAACTCTTTTGTCACTTCAGAGACTCTCATTTTTGAACCAATATCATAACCAAATAATGTCGCACGCCAATAATGATAAGGTACTTGCCATAAAAAGATCTGCTTCTTGATGCCTCTTGATTTTAAGGTATCGAGTTGACTTGAAAGAATAACCATTAAAGTATCATTAAGTTGCGCTAGATTACCAAAGCTTAGCCTTGTAGTACCAAATAGATCTCCGTAAATTTTCTGCTCCTTATTATCAATCGATACCGAGCCTGCCATTGTCCTTTTTCCCACTTGAGAAAGAGAAATAATTGACTCATGTTCTTTTGACGAGGGTTCTATCTGAATTTTGACATTACTATTAGGACGGGATCTGAAATTGTCAGCCCCCTGTTCAATATCTTTAACGTTTAAAATATCACCTTTTTTGACAGGCACTGCCTGTGAAATCAAATAGCGTTTATCTGTCGGGGCTTCGGAAACAATGTGTTGCACTCTCCCGACATTTAATGTGATATCCAATACCTCGTCATCGGCATAAAGATCAACTTTACCCACCTCACTGGTCACATAACCTGCATCATAAAGCAGCGCATTCAGAATATTGATATCTTGTTCTAACAATGCCTGTGACTGACAATGCCCAACTAATTCAGCTTGCCATTTTGCCACTTGGCGTTGCAGTGATGGGGAAGAAAACTCATCGAGATGATGGAGTTTTACCTGTTTGATTGAAAAACAATGCACAGAAGGTGTGATAAATTCCCTTTTATTTTGTGGTGCTAAGTTCACTAAAGAGACATTGTCATTTTGTTGTAGTAATTGATCTCTAAGTTGTGTTTCTGTCGGTAAATCTACTGGTACAGGGGGATCGATATGACTTTCATTCGCTACAGAAAAAAAAGCACAACACCATAAAATACAATAGATTAAAATAGACAACTCAATACGCATTCAATTTACACTCTTATCACCGGAAATAGGAGTGCTATGTATATGTAAAGAGAAACAAAAAAGATTTATAAAAACCGTCTTTTTACTCTGACTTACCTACACAGTTACCAATAATGCAACTATGTCGACTTATCAGATCAGAGAGTAAAAAATCATAAGCGATTATTTATAAAGAGATGCCTTAAAACGACAAAACCCCGCTTTAAAAAAGCGGGGTTTCTAAATATGGTCGGCGAGAGAGGATTCGAACCTCCGACCCACTGGTCCCAAACCAGTTGCGCTACCAGGCTGCGCTACTCGCCGAAAACGAGGTGCATCTTACTGCCAGAAAGCCAAAGCGTCAATACTTTTTTCTTATCTCCCAACTGTTCGTATGGTTTTCAACCAAAACGACTGATTTTTAACTTTTTATTAGCACTATTGCTGAAATTAACCGCATCATAAACCCTACTTTTACTTAAGTTATATGAAACAGCTATTTTTCTTTACAGTTATCAGAAAACATCATGAAAAATGACAAATTTATTCTTTATTGTTATCGTTTATTTCATGCACTTTTTATATAATTACCCTATGTCAAATCAGTTAGGTGAATTTAGAGCATGAAATCACGTTGGGGCATTAGCACATTACTTTTATTCGTCACCACATTTTCAGTCCAAGCGACTACATCACAAACTTGTCGGGTTTACTTTAAAGAAGCCGATAAATTCTTACAATATATTGCTACAAGAGATGACTTAAAACAGAACATGCCTGAAATAAAAGGTAATTTTGAACAAAATAAAAAGTTGATCAGTTCTTCCACCCTAAAAGAGCAAAAAGCAATTTGTGAAAAAGGAATGCAAGAGCTTGATAACCTTAACAAGATGTTTGGTCCAAAAGAAGCTACAGCAAAAAAATAAATATAAATAATGACTAAATAATAAATAAGTGATTATATTTAGTCTTATTTATAATAATTAGGTTTTATTTCCAGTATTAAGTGTATCATTAGTGCTACCTAATTTTTTTATCCTTTCTTTAGGTGAATTATCACTGTTGTCATCATGTTGTGTATAATAATCATAAGGAAGCAATAAAGTATCTAATAACGCACTAAAAGGAAGATCAAGAATAACTAACGGTTTCATTGCCCACCCTGTTTCATCATCAGAAAGCATATTAACGTTATTTTTTGTTCCTGAATAAAGCTCGTTATTAGGGCCAGCATGCGTCATAACACTTGAGCACCCTGTTAGTGATAGCATAAACGTCGCTAGTATTAACTTGTTAATGATTATGGATCTCATAGAGCACCTATAAAAAGCCGTTAGGGTTAAACACCTTTATTACATAGTTAAACCTGTTTTCCTTGTTAGGACAAGAAAAAGAAGATCTAAGGGGGTTATTTTTAATAACACAGGTAATTAATTTAATCTAAAAATAAACTCATTTTATATAATAATTCTGATGTTATAAATTATTATGTTTCACTGATATTAAAATTCAACCCTATTCATTTTAAATAAATATTTTAACTAAATATTTATCTTTTTTATTTTTTTGATCGTTATATATGCTGAATTTGTGCAATAAGACACAGCGTTTTTTTATCTTTTTGGCAAACTAGATGTATCGTTTTAGCTAGTAAGTTACTTGGCTATTTCACTTGGCATAGGATCTGTTTTATGAGTGATATTGCATTAACAATGGTGATGTTGTCATTAGCAGGCGCCTTAGGACTTTGGATAGGTAACGTTAAAATCTATCGGGTCAGTTTAGGAATTGGCGGAGTGCTGTTTGGAGGGATCATTGTCGGCCATTTAGCTCAACGTTATGGACTGGTGCTCAACACACAGATACTCCATTTTATTCAAGAATTCGGCCTTATCCTCTTTGTATATACCATTGGTATCCAAGTCGGCCCTGGTTTTTTCTCTTCTTTACGTGTATCTGGGCTTAAGCTCAATGCCTTTGCCATTTTGATTATTTTACTTGGTTCACTAGTAACAGCCTTTATTTATCACTTATTTAATGTGCCATTACCCATTATTCTTGGCATTTTTTCCGGTGCGGTAACGAACACGCCTTCATTAGGTGCAGGGCAACAAATCCTCACCGACCTTAATATCGATCCAGCCATAATCAGTCAAATGGGAATGGGATATGCTATGGCTTACCCCATGGGAATTTGTGGCATTCTTTTGGTCATGTGGTTTATTCGCGTGCTGTTTAAAATCAATATAGAGCGAGAAGCAAAACACTTTAACCATCAGCAAAACAGCACTAAAGAGACACTGCATACCATTAACATTGCCATTCGCAATCCCAATTTAGATGGCTTATTAATGCAAGATATCCCACTACTCAATGAAGATGCCCTTGTCTGTTCACGTTTGAAACGTGGCGACGATATTATGGTTCCGATGCCTTCCACTATTATTCAGTTAGGCGATTTACTGCATATTGTCGGCTCAAGAGAAGATCTCAATAAGGTTCGCCTTATTTTAGGCGAAGAAGTAGATGCTTCACTTTCTACCTCAACCCATCAATTACAATCTGTGCGCATTGTTGTCACGAATGACTCAGTATTGAGTAAACGATTAAAAGATCTCGATTTAAAAAGAAAATATGATGTTGTTATCACACGATTAAACCGAGCAGGAATTGAATTAATTCCTAGTAATAACAGTATGCTACAGTTTGGCGATATTTTAAATGTTGTGGGTAGACCTGGGGCCATAGAAGCAATTACGGTACTTTTGGGTAATGCACGGCAAAAATTAGAACAAGTACAGATGTTGCCTGTTTTTATTGGCATTGGTTTAGGGGTTTTATTAGGCTCTATCCCTATTTTTATTCCGGGGATCCCTGTTGCACTAAAATTAGGCCTTGCTGGCGGGCCGCTGATCGTGGCCTTGATTTTAGGCCGTATTGGTACTTTCGGGAAACTCTATTGGTTTATGCCCCCAAGCGCTAATCTTGCACTACGTGAACTCGGGATCGTCATGTTTTTAGCTGTGGTTGGCCTTAATTCCGGTGGCGAGTTTATTGATACCTTAATATATGGACAAGGGTTAAGTTGGATTGGCTATGGTATCGCGATCACACTACTCCCATTATTGATAGTCGGTATAATGGCTCGTCTCGTTTTTAAGTTAAATTACCTTACCCTATGTGGCGTACTTGCAGGCTCGATGACTGATCCTCCCGCTCTAGCATTCGCTAATTCTATTCATCAAAATAGCGGTGCAGCCGCACTTTCTTATGCCACGGTTTATCCTTTAGCTATGTTTTTACGCATCATCACGCCACAACTAATGGCACTGATTATTTGGGCTTTGTAGAGAATTTAATAGATATATTAAATGGTTGCAGTCAATTTGTTATCAAATGCTTAATTTCACTTTACAGAAGGATAATAAAGGGCTTAAAAGGGGCTTATTTAAGCCATCGATTTTATTATTATCTGTTTTAATAGCGCTCGTGCTAAGAAATTTAGATTGAGACGGATTGCTAACTTTTAGTAATCAATTTCTTTCCGTCAAACTTATGCTCAAAAGTCCTCGTTATTGTCTTTGCCCCTTCTTCTCGCTGAAGGGGCATTTTTATTACTTATTTATTCTGGCGATAAGCATGTTCTATCTCTTCCGATAGGATCTTTATTCCTTTTTCAATTAATGCAGGCTCTGGTACATAATTCATTCGCATACATTGATGTGCATGTTGCCACGACTCTTCTAAGCCTGGAAAGAAATAGTGACCAGGAACCATCAATACACCACGTTTTTTTAAACGCCGATAGAGTTCTTCACTTGAGATTGGTAAATCTTTAAACCAAAGCCACAAGAAAATAGCCCCTTCCGGTTTATGGATAAGGCAACGCTCTTTAGGTAGATAGCGACGAATAATATCAATAGTTTCAAGTACTCGTTGATGATAAAAAGATCTAATTATCTCTTGGGATAATCGCATTAAATCATCACGTTTGAGCATTTCTAATGCCATCGCAGGGCCAATACCTCCAGGGGCAAGACTAATAATGCCATTCACATTCGTGATTGCAGTAATAAGCTCTTCATTAGCGATAATAATGCCACAACGAGCCCCCGGTAATCCTAGCTTAGAGAGGCTCATACAAAGAATGGTGTTGTCATTCCAGTGGGGAGTTGCTTGGGAAAAAATAATCCCCGGAAAGGGCACGCCGTAAGCATTATCAATAATCAGTGGGATATCATGTTTTTTCGCTAAGGCATCCAGCTTTTTTACTTCATCATCAGTGATCACATTACCTGTTGGATTTGTTGGTCTAGAAACACAAATAGCACCAATATCATCACCTATCGTTAAATGTTCAAAATCTACATGATATTTAAATTGTCCATCAGGTAGCATTTCAATAGTGGGTTTATTCGCAACAAACAAATCTTCTTCTAATCCGGCATCGGCATATCCAATATATTCCGGAGCAATGGGAAAAAGAATTTTGCGCTTTTTACCCTCAGCAGATTGGCCACCGAGTAAATTAAAAAGATAAAAGAAAGCACTTTGACTGCCGTTAGTAAGCGCAATATTTTTAGCGGAAATATTCCATCCTAATTTTTCTTTTAAACAAATAGCCAAGGCGTTGAGCATCGCATCTTTACCTTGTGGCCCATCGTAATTACATACGGCATCACTTAATGAGCCATTATTCACCATCTCTTGTAATAATTGGTGAAAATAGCTGTCCATCTCAGGAATATGGGCAGGATTTCCTCCTCCTAACATCACCGCTTCTGGTGTACGTATTCCTTCATTTAAGTCTTGCATCAAGCGAGAAATACCTGAGTGGCGAGCAAATTTTTGCCCAAATCGTGATAGTTGAGTCATCTTTGCAGGATCTTCTTTGTCGTTTTTCATTAGATAAACACCATACCGTGAGCCGGACTCAGCATCAACCGTTAACAGATGTATACTTAAATATCAACACCAACCTTAAAACCAATATTGAAATATAAATTCAGTTTTAAATCCAATTAAAGATAACTAAACTAGTATTCTTCTATTTAATACTACTTTCCGGCTGAGATTGCCGGCAAAAACAACAGAGTATATGATCGTTAACCATGCCTACTGCTTGCATAAATGCATAACAGGTGGTGGTTCCAACAAATTTAAACCCTTTTTTCTTTAACGCCTTAGCCATATCATCTGAAATTTCAGTAAAAGCAGGAACCTGTGAAATAGTCTGCCACTGGTTATCAATGGGTTTTCCATCAACAAATTGCCAAATAAATTCACTGAAATCTTCACCCTGAGCTTCCATCGCTAAAAAGGCACGCGCATTATTGATAATGGCGTTAATTTTGCCACGATGACGAATAATAGACGGATCTTGTAGTAGTGTTTCCACATCTTTTTCAGTCATTAGTGCTATTTTTTCAGGACGAAAATCAAAAAAGCAACGACGAAATCCCGCTCTTTTCTTTAATACGGTATACCACGACAAACCTGCCTGTTGTCCTTCAAGGCAGATCATCTCAAAAAGTTTGTATTTATCTCGCTGTGGTTTTCCCCATTCATTATCATGGTATGCGAGATATTCAGGATCTTGAGTTACCCAATCACAACGTTGTTTATTCATTTGCTACATTCCTTGTTCTTTATAGGTGTTATTCATACAATTGATATCGCTCTTTATATACTGTATAAAAACACATGTAAATAGACTAAGAAAAAATCATTCTGGCTATTTGAGCATAGTCATAACAACGATTAAGGCACTATTTTTTTGATCAAGAGAAAATTGCCCGTATTCCTTGCTGTATATCTTTCGTCTAGAAGGTATACTGAAACCTTTCTTTTTATTCTATGTATCGCCATGCGGATATAACATGCAAAAGTTTGATACCAAAACCTTTCAGGGGCTGATCCTGACATTACAGGATTATTGGGCTCGT
Organism: Proteus sp. G3927; assembly: GCF_963894685.1. Classification (NCBI taxonomy): domain Bacteria; kingdom Pseudomonadati; phylum Pseudomonadota; class Gammaproteobacteria; order Enterobacterales; family Morganellaceae; genus Proteus; species Proteus sp. G3927. The sequence continues at coordinate 64,336 of NZ_CAWQGX010000034.1, forward strand.
CAGGGCTGTACCATTGTTCAACCATTAGATATGGAAGTAGGAGCAGGTACCTCACACCCAATGACCTGTTTACGAGCATTAGGTCCAGAGCCTATTGCAGCGGCTTATGTTCAACCATCACGCCGTCCAACTGACGGACGTTACGGTGAAAACCCTAACCGTCTACAGCACTATTACCAATTCCAAGTTATCATCAAGCCATCACCGGATAACATCCAAGAGCTTTATCTTGGCTCTTTAAGAGAATTAGGATTAGATCCTACTATCCATGATATTCGTTTTGTTGAAGATAACTGGGAAAACCCAACATTAGGTGCTTGGGGATTAGGCTGGGAAGTTTGGCTCAACGGCATGGAAGTGACGCAATTTACCTATTTCCAACAAGTTGGCGGATTAGAGTGTAAACCCGTCACTGGCGAAATTACTTACGGTTTAGAGCGTCTGGCAATGTACATTCAAGGCGTTGATAGCGTTTATGACTTAGTTTGGTGTGATGGCCCATTAGGTAAAACCACCTACGGCGATATTTATCACCAAAATGAAGTGGAACAATCAACTTATAACTTTGAATATGCAGATGTTGACTTCTTATTCTCTTGTTTCGAACAATATGAAAAAGAAGCTCGTGAGTTGTTAGAGTTAGAAAAACCTCTGCCTTTACCTGCTTACGAACGTATCTTAAAAGCAGGTCACACTTTTAACTTATTGGATGCACGTAAAGCGATTTCTGTTACAGAGCGTCAACGCTATATTTTACGTATCCGTACTTTAACCAAAGCCGTCGCTGAAGCTTACTATGCTTCCCGTGAGGCGCTTGGTTTCCCTATGTGTAAAAAGTAAGAGGCTATTATGACAACTGAGACTTTCCTTGTGGAAATCGGCACAGAAGAGTTACCGCCGAAAGCGCTTCGTTCTTTAGCCGAATCTTTTGCGACCCATTTTACGGCTGAACTGGATAACGCCAATATTACTCATGGTGATGTATCTTGGTTTGCCGCTCCTCGTCGTTTAGCCATCAAAGTGGCGAATATGGCGAAATCTCAAGCAGATAGGATCGTTGAAAAACGAGGCCCTGCTATAGCGCAAGCATTTGATGCTGAAGGTAAGCCAACTAAAGCCGCAGAAGGTTGGGCTAGAGGTAACGGCATCACTGTTGATCAAGCTGAACGTTTATCAACGGATAAAGGTGAGTGGCTCTTTTATCGTGCTGAAGTTAAAGGCGAAGCCGTTAACCAACTACTGGCTGGTATGGTAAGCAATGCACTGGCAAAACTGCCTATCCCTAAATTAATGCGTTGGGGTGATAAAGAAACGCATTTTGTGCGTCCAGTGCATACTGTTACTTTATTATTGGGTGATACCCTCATTGACGGTGAAATCTTAGGTGTACAAAGCGATCGTATTATTCGTGGCCACCGTTTTATGGGTGAAGCTGAATTTACTATCGATAATGCAGACCAGTACCCTGAAATCCTTTATGAACGTGGTAAGGTCATTGCCGATTACGAAAACCGTAAATCCATCATTCTTCATGATGCACGTCTTGCGGCTGAAAAACTAGGTGGTGTCGCTGATTTAAGTGACAGCCTAGTTGAAGAAGTCACTTCATTAGTTGAATGGCCTGTGGTGTTAACGGCAAAATTTGAGGAAAAATTCCTTGAAGTTCCGGCTGAAGCATTGGTTTACACCATGAAAGGCGATCAGAAATATTTTCCTGTTTACGATAAACAAGGTGCGCTATTACCTCACTTTATTTTCGTTTCTAACATTGAATCCTCTGATCCTCAACAGATAATCAGTGGTAACGAAAAAGTGGTTCGCCCTCGTTTAGCGGATGCGGAATTCTTCTTTAAAACTGACCGAAAACAGCGTTTAGAAGATAACTTACCACGCCTTGAAACTGTTCTTTTCCAAAAAGATTTAGGCTCTCTACGCGACAAAACAGACCGTATTCAAGCTCTCGCCGGTTTTATTGCTGAGAAAATGGGTGCTGATGTCAATAAAGCAACACGTGCTGGTTTATTATCAAAATGTGACTTAATGACCAATATGGTGTTTGAATTCACCGATACCCAAGGGGTTATGGGGATGCATTATGCTCGCCATGATGGTGAAGATGAAGAAGTTGCTGTCGCATTAAAAGAGCAATATCAACCACGTTTTGCAGGTGATGCACTACCATCTAACCCAGTAGCAAGTGCTGTCGCTATAGCAGAAAAAATGGATACGCTGGCAGGTATCTTTGGTATTGGTCAACATCCTAAAGGGGATAAAGATCCTTTCGCCTTACGTCGTGCGGCCCTTGGTGTGCTACGTATTATTGTTGAACAAGATTTACCATTAGATATTGAAGAATTAACCCAAGAAGCGGCTCGCTTATATGGTGACAAACTGACGAACAAAAATGTCGTCAGTGATGTCGTAGAGTTTATGCTAGGTCGTTTCCGTGCTTGGTATCAAGAGCTGGGTTATAGTATTGATACTATTCAAGCGGTATTAGCGCGCCGCCCAACACAACCTGCTGACTTTAACGCTCGTGTAAAAGCCGTTACTTACTTCCGAACCTTAGAAGAAGCAACTGCATTAGCCGAAGCCAATAAACGTGTTTCTAATATCTTAGCAAAATCAGCAGATGTTAAGCTCAACGATAAAGTATTAGCCTCGGTGCTAAAAGCGCCTGAAGAAGTTCAGCTAGCGGCTAATCTTTCTGTGCTACAAGATAAGCTAGCCCCTCTATTTGCTGAACGTAAATACCAAGAAGCATTAGTTGAACTCGCCTCTTTACGTGATGTTGTGAATAACTTCTTTGATAAAGTGATGGTAATGGATAAAGACGAAGAAATTCGTGTCAACCGTTTAACCATGCTACATGAATTACGCGAGTTGTTCTTAAAAGTCGCTGATATTTCTGTTTTACAATAAGTTATAAAACTTAGTCATACAACAACATAAAACCGGCATTGCGAAAGCAGTGCCGGTTTTTTATTGGTGATTAATCAATTTATTATAAATAGTATGATGAGTAAGTTCGATGATCCTGATAGACTCATTATCAATAATATTAACAATAATATGTAATAAATTTTCAATATCTTCTGCGTGAAAAGATTCTATTTCCGTTTCTATCTCGATAGGAAAGCCATTTATTTTACTAAAGCTATAACCAAATAGTATAAAACCATCCTCTTTACTTAACTCTGCATTATTAATATAAACAAGGCGCTCACTATTTATAAAATGAATATTACTTTTATTATTATCTTCGAATAATACCTTAACTTTATTATTGGTGATCACTTCTAGCTTTTTGACCACTGCACTGATTTTATCTTCTATCTTACTTCGTAGATCAATAATAAAAGATGCTCTATTGAGTGAAGCTTTTATTTTTTCGAATATCTTATGTTCATCATTCATGGAAGATCCTACAAAATATGGGGTAATGATCAAATTTTTTAAAAAAGATATCATCAAGGCAGTGATTATCATCATTTAGGACGCGATAAAAATCAAGCTGTTCAAGATCTAATTTAAAACAATCTTCTTTTCCATATAAAAATGATGAAGAAAAAATCATTTGATCAAACACATACCAACGATTAATAGATGCGGAATTATAATAATATGTACCTAAATTATTAGTCTTCTTATCAGATAAGAGATACCAAAATGGGTTAAATAATAGTTTTCTTTTCTTTTTTATTAAATGATAATCTCTTGTCGCATACAATATATTAAGCATCGCATTAGAATAAGGCTCTGTATTATAATCCCCCATACAAATAAACTGAACATCATCTCCATTATTTTCAAAGAGTTTATTAATACTACTTCTTAATCCTGCAGCAGCCACTTCTCGAGTTGTATCATTAGCACTTAATATTGATGGCCAATGTGATAAAAAAAGGGTGATTATTTTTTGATGTTCGATTTCTTTAAATACAACAGCAACGCCTACCCTTACCATTCTATTATCAGGCTTGAGTTTGGTTAAAAACTTACTTGAAATAAACTCTAGTTTATTCATTTGATATATTAATGATATATCAATAATAATCCGTCCTATTTTTCCTGAGAGATCGATATAACCCATTTTTAATTGAGTCGCCAACTGCTTAAAAGCGTAGCTCTCGTTTTCAGAAACCTCACTCAACGCAATGATATCAAGTGTTTTTTTAATGATAAGTTCTTCAAGATATTTTTTCGCTAAGCCAACTTTTTCAGTCTTGACGTTCTGTTTTGATTTTGTCGGTGGAGATATTCCTATATTCCACCAGCATAAATTTAATTCCATTGTTATATTTTATATCCATTAAAATATATTTAATTTTTAATCTCTAATAACTATTATTAAAACAATAAGTTAACTTTAACATGACAATTAGCTTTATAAAAACCAATAAAATGAATCAAGACAAATAAATATTTTAATTTTTATTTAAATAATATGTATATTAATAATAATAGAAAAGGTAACATCAAAATCAGTTACCTTTCACAATAAAAAACGTTATAACCCACTTTCTACCGTAAATATTTGCCGATAACCATCAATATCACGCATAAAAGCAATATACTGATCATTAGGTGAAAATACGACTGCGTCACCACTTGGTGCTTGTGCTGTTTTATCAGTTAATCGCGTTAATTCACCTGTTTTAGCATTACATAACATCACGCTATTATCACAAATAAAGGTGAGATATTCTCCGCTATAGCTCCAAGTGAATGCAGATTGAATATCCCATTGCTGTAAAGTGACCTGTCTAATCGCTTTGGTGGCTGGCGAAACGGTATATAGCTGGACAACACCATTATCATCTTTCATCAGAAAAGCAATCGCATCTCCTTGCGGTGAACTTCTTAACCAATGACGAGGTTGATTTAAAACACCGGGATATTTTCTATGGTGGGTATTCGTCAAGCGGATTTGTTCAATCCCTTGTGCAGGAGCTGGCATCGTCGTCTCTGTTCCTGCCAGAGGTTTATCACCTTCTAGACTGAAAGCATGATCATCATCTGGCAAATCAACTAAGAAGATATCAGCGACCTTCTCACCACTTTCACTGACCGTATCACCAATAAAAGCAATAGCCCAACGCTGTTGTGAGCCATCAGCTTTGGTATAACCTTGTTTACCTATCCAACACTCTTCATAGGCTTTATTAATTTCATCACTGCCCTTTTGTGGATAAGCGACTGTTTGGCTTATTAGGGTACAGAAATATTCACCGTCATACTCACGGGGGTGCTTTTTCGCAACTTTAACGGCTTTGAGTGGCACTGCGATTGCAACATTACGTTGATCGAACTCGCGCCCTAACTCATGCATTATGTGATCATTATAAGTAAAGCTTAAACGTGTACCATCAGGGCTAAACACATGCACATGGGTTCCACCACGTAACGCGCCAGCTTGATAAGGCGATGTCAGGGAACAAGCATCAATATTAACTGCACCAAGATCTTCCTGCTCATTAACAATCACACCGCGACGGTGATGAAAATCATAATGCCATAAATCATCGGGATTTTCTGGGCCATGAATAAAAGCATAACGTACCGGTGCCACAGGGCTTATTGTGGCAACCCCAACATGAGCGCCTTGAGTGGCGGTGTAAATTATCTGTTGCTGTTTTGTTTTCGCATGAATTTTTTCTATGGTTAATCCTGTAAAAGATCCACCATTGGGACGTACATCATAAACTAACCACTGGCTATCTGGTGTCCAAACATTTATATTGGTTAACTGATGATGACGACTATCAAATGTAATCTGTTGTTCCTGAAAAGACATAGTTATCCTTATCGGGAAATAAATTTCCACATTATAAAAACTAATTGATTTTACCTGGCACTAAAAAAACTCAGTCGAGACTTTTTCGCAAGGTGATTACTCTACCCTCACTAAACAGTCAAAAAATTAAAAAATCATGTTACTTAGTGTTCTTTATATTATTGGTATTACCGCAGAAGCCATGACAGGGGCACTTGCCGCTGGTCGCCGTAAAATGGATGTTTTTGGCGTTATCATCATTGCATCAGCCACTGCTATTGGTGGTGGTTCAGTAAGAGATATTCTTCTTGGTCACTACCCTTTAGGTTGGGTCAAACACCCTGAGTATATTGTCACAGTAGCTTGTGCTGCGGTGATCACTATTTGGGTCGCCCCCATGATGAAACACCTACGACGCTTATTTCTCATTTTAGACTCCATCGGATTGATGGTTTTTTCTATTATCGGTGCCCAAATTGCACTCGATATGGAATATGGTCCTATTATTGCTGCCATTGCAGCCGTGATCACCGGCGCTTTTGGTGGCGTTTTACGTGATATGCTGTGTAATACCATTCCCCTCGTCTTCCAAAAAGAGATCTATGCGGGTGTCGCATTTGGCGCCGCTTGGCTCTACATGGGATTACTGTTTTACACGCCACTCCCTAAAGATGTCGTGATTATTATTACGCTTGTTGCCGGACTCACGGCTCGGCTACTCGCTATCCGCTATAAGCTTGGCTTACCCGTATTTAATTATGAAAATCAAGATTAGCGAAACGGAGTAATAACAACAGCAATTATTGTAGATTCTGTGGGGTATCTCAAAGTATCATCTCTTTTCTCGATGATGATAAAAGGCAATTCCTATCACTGAGACGTTATTTGTATGTTAATATTGGGCTTACTCAATTTTTCTCTTATTTCAAAACAAAAAAATAGCTGAATTAAGAAAAAAATAGCCCTGTATTAAACAAGGGCACTGTATGTGCTTCGTGGTATGTGTATACTATAGGGGGATTTGCTCCCTAGACATACATTTATATTAATTCTCCAGTCAAATTCAGAAAGTCATCATGATCCAAGGAACACTTTATATTGTTTCCGCTCCAAGCGGTGCGGGTAAATCAAGTCTTATTCAGGCTTTATTAAAAACACAGCCTTTATATGACACACAGGTTTCTGTCTCTCATACTACCCGCCCAATGAGACCAGGAGAAAACCATGGTGAGCATTACTTCTTTGTCACTGAAGAAGAATTTAAAAGTATGATAGCAAGTGGAGATTTTATCGAACACGCTTGTGTGTTTGGTAACTATTACGGTACATCGGGTAAAGTTATCAAACAGATCTTAGCCAGTGGCGTTGATGTCTTTTTAGATATCGATTGGCAAGGTGCGCAGCAGGTACGTAAAAAGATGCCTGAAGCTCGCAGTATTTTTATTCTGCCACCGTCTAAAGAAGAGCTTTACCGCCGACTTCGCGGGCGTGGGCAAGATAGTGAAGAAGTGATTGCTAAACGTATGTCACAAGCTGTGTCTGAAATGGAACATTTTAATGAGTATGACTATTTGCTCATCAATGATGATTTCAATACTGCGCTTGCTGATTTACAATCAATCATTCGCTCAGAAAAATTACGCCTTGATCGTCAAACACTACGACATGGTGATTTAATCAGCAAATTATTGGCAGACTGAGATAAGTTTCAGTATTATGCCCAGTCATTTCGTTAATGGTGGAGTAACACAAATATGGCACGCGTAACCGTTCAAGACGCTGTAGAGAAAATTGGTAACCGTTTTGACCTCGTTCTGGTCGCAGCACGTCGTGCGCGCCAGTTACAAGTTGGCGCTAAAGATCCTTTAGTACCAGAAGAAAATGATAAAATGACGGTTATCGCACTACGCGAAATCGAAGAAGGTTTGATTAACGGTAAAATTCTTGATGCTCGTGAACGTCAAGAGCAGCAAGAGCAAGAAGCCGCAGAATTACAAGCGGTTTCAGCGATTGCGGAAGGTCGTCGTTAATCGTCTCATAAAATAGGGGTAGGTCTGCCTTGTACCTGTTTGAAAGCCTGAATCAAATCGTTCAAAAATACTTGCCACCTGAGCAAGTTGAACAACTCAAAAAAGCCTTTATCGTCGCCAGAGATGCCCACGAGGGACAGACTCGTTCAAGTGGTGAGCCTTATATTACTCACCCTGTGGCGGTTGCCTGTATTCTTGCCGATATGCGATTAGATCATCAAACGCTAATGGCGGCATTGTTGCATGATGTCATTGAAGATACACCTGCGACATTTAAAGATATCGAAACTCTGTTTGGCAGTACGGTGGCAGATCTGGTTGAAGGCGTCTCAAAACTGGATAAATTAAAGTTTCGAGATAAAAAAGAGGCTCAGGCTGAAAACTTTCGCAAAATGATCATGGCGATGGTAAAAGACATTCGCGTTATTTTGATCAAATTGGCAGACCGAACTCACAATATGCGCACGCTGGGTTCACTACGCCCAGATAAACGTCGCCGTATTGCACGCGAAACGCTGGAAATTTATAGTCCTCTTGCTCACCGTTTAGGTATACACCATATTAAAACTGAGCTAGAAGAATTAGGCTTTGAGGCTCTGCATCCTAATCGCTACCGCGTGATTAAAGAAGTTGTTAAGGCAGCTCGTGGTAACCGTAAAGAGATGATTAATAAAATCCTCTCTGAAATTGAAGGGCGCCTTACAGAAGCGAGTATTCAATGCAAAGTTAACGGTCGCGAAAAACACCTTTATTCCATTTATCGTAAAATGTTGCTAAAAGAGCAACGTTTTCACTCAATTATGGATATTTATGCCTTTCGCGTCATCGTTAAAGATGTCGATACCTGCTATCGCGTGTTAGGCCAAATGCATAGCCTTTATAAACCTCGCCCTGGCCGCGTTAAAGACTATATTGCTATCCCCAAAGCTAATGGTTATCAATCCCTTCACACTTCGCTCATTGGTCCTCATGGTGTCCCTGTTGAAGTACAAATTCGTACCGAAGATATGGATCAAATGGCTGAAATGGGCGTTGCGGCCCATTGGGCTTATAAAGAGCAAGGTGAGCAGCCGGGGACAACAGCCCAAGTCAGAGCACAACGTTGGATGCAAAGTTTACTTGAATTGCAACAAAGTGCAGGTAGCTCTTTTGAATTTATCGAAAACGTGAAATCAGACCTTTTTCCTGATGAAATTTACGTTTTCACCCCAGAAGGTCGCATTGTTGAATTACCAACGGGTGCGACTCCGGTTGATTTTGCTTACGCAGTTCATACTGATATTGGTCATGCTTGTGTCGGTGCAAGGGTTGATAGACAACCTTATCCACTCTCACAGTCTTTACGTACCGGACAGACCGTTGAAATCATTACTGCGCCGGGTGCAAGACCAAATGCGGCTTGGTTAAACTTTGTCGTCAGTTCAAGAGCCCGTTCAAAGATAAGACAGTTGCTCAAAAATCTAAAACGTGAAGACTCTATTAATTTAGGTCGTCGTCTACTTAATCACGCTTTAGGCCATCATAAAGTGGCAGATATTCCGCTAGAAAATATTGAACGAGAGTTGAAGCGCATGAAGCTTCACTCAATGGACGATATTATGGCTGAGATAGGTTTAGGTAATGCGATGAGTGTTGTTGTGGCGCGTAACTTATTGATTGACAACCAACAACAAGAAGAACACACACATCTAAGCATAACCAATGACGAAACACCTAAATTACCTATTAAAGGGGCTGATGGTGTACTTATCTCATTTGCTAAATGTTGTCGCCCTATTCCTGGTGATCCTATTGTTGCGCACATTAGCCCTGGTAAAGGCTTAGTTATTCACCACGAATCTTGTCGTAATATTCGCGGTTATCAAAAAGAGCCAGAAAAATTCATGCCAGTTGAGTGGGATAAAGATATTGATGGTGATTTTATTACCGAAATCAAAGTCGATATGATAAACCATCAAGGTGCATTAGCGAATTTAACCGCAGCAATTAATGACGCTAATTCAAGCATTCAGAGCATGAATACCGAAGAGAAAGATGGACGCGTCTATTGTGCATTTATTCGACTGACAGCCAAAGATCGCATCCAATTAGCCAATATTATGCGTAAACTTCGTATCATGCCTGATGTATTACGTGTCAGCCGTAATAAAAACTAATTATGAATCCAACACGCTATGCCCGCATCTGCCAAATGATGGCGATGCGGCAACCTGATCTCACTGTTTGCCTTGAAGAAGTGCATAAATCTCATAATGTTGCTGCTGTAATACGCACTGCGGACGCGGTGGGGATCCCTAAAATCCATGCTATCTGGCCTGAAGAAAAAATGCGTATGCTGGTTTCTCCCGCAGCGGGCAGTAATAGCTGGGTAAATGTTAATACTCACCCAACCATTGCCGACGCCATCAACACTTTTCGTGCACAGGGCATGCAAGTTCTTGCGACCCATCTCTCAGATAAAGCGGTTGATTTTCGTGAGATTGATTACACACAACCAACCTGTATTATTATGGGGCAAGAAAAAACCGGTATATCACCAGAAGCTATCGCGCTGGCCGATCAAGATATCATTGTACCGATGATGGGTATGGTGCAATCTTTGAATGTTTCTGTGGCGAGTGCATTAATTTTATATGAAGCACAACGCCAACGTCAGGCGGCGGGCATGTATAATCGAACCGAAAGTGCATTAACTGCAGAAGAGCAACAAATTTTACTCTTTGAAGGTGGCTATCCAGTACTTGCTGAAGTTTCTCGTCGTAAAGGACTGCCTCGCCCTTATATTAATGATCGTGGTGAAATTGAAGCACCGGACTCATGGTGGGCAGAAATGCAAATGACACAAAAACAACTTAGGAAATTTAAACTGACGGAGTAACTTTCCCATGAAAGGAAAACTGCTTGATGCAATCCCCTTAACCACTCTTCACGGCGTAGGTGCAAGTCAGGCAGATAAACTGGCCAAAATAGGGTTAGTCACTGTGGAAGACTTATTGCTTCATCTTCCTTTACGCTATGAAGATCAAACCCATCTGTATGCCATCAGCGATCTACTTCCTGGTATTCCAGCCACTGTTTCCGGTGAAATCTTAAGAACCGAAGTAAATTTTGGTCGTCGAAAAATGATGACCTGCCAAATTTCTGATGGTTCAGGTATTTTAACCTTACGCTTCTTTAACTTCACGGCAGCCATGAAAAATAACCTTGCTCAGGGTAAGCAAGTTATCGCTTATGGTGAAATAAAACGAGGAAGTCGAGGCCCTGAAATTATTCACCCCGAATACAAAATTAAAGTGGCTGGCTCAGAAGTTAAGTTACAAGAAACGCTTACCCCTATTTATTCAACAACAGAAGGCTTACGCCAGACATCGTTGCGTAAATTAATAGAACAAGCCTTAACCTTACTTGATACTTGTGCCATTAATGAACTGCTTCCTGATCAATTTATTTATGGTTTACCGCCACTCGCTACCGCGTTACGAACCTTACATAATCCTCCCCCTGATATTGCGTTTGCTGAACTTGAAAAGGGGCAACATCCTGCACAAAAACGACTGATTATTGAAGAATTATTAGCGCATAACTTAGGTATGCTTAATGCTCGGGCAGGAGCACAATCTTATCGTGCAGAACCCTTATTAATGCCACATGGCTCAACATTACGTGAACAATTTCTTGCAACATTGCCCTTTACACCCACCACAGCACAACAGCGCGTCGTCAATGAAATAGAGCAAGATCTAGAAAAAAATTATCCTATGATGCGCCTAATTCAAGGGGATGTTGGCTCAGGTAAAACCTTAGTTGCTGCACTAAGTGCATTAAGAGCGATAGCCAATGGTAAACAAGTGGCTTTAATGGCGCCCACTGAGTTACTAGCGGAGCAACATGCCCTCACCTTTAGAAAATGGTTTGAGCCTTTTGGTATTCAAGTGGGGTGGTTGGCTGGCAAACAAAAAGGTAAAGCGCGAGAAGCACAACAAAATGCAATAGCTAATGGCGAGGTTTCCATCATTATTGGCACTCACGCCATTTTTCAAGAGCAAGTTAAGTTTCACTCTCTCGCATTAGTCATTATTGATGAACAACATCGCTTTGGGGTACATCAACGCCTTGCGTTATGGAAAAAAGGCGAAGAGCAAGGCTTTCATCCACACCAATTGGTGATGACCGCAACCCCCATTCCTCGAACACTGGCGATGACCGCTTACGCGGATATGGATACCTCCATTATCGATGAGCTACCTCCTGGTAGAACCCCAGTAACGACAGTGGCTATCCCTGACACTCGGCGAAATGACATCATTGAACGTATCAGGGTGGTTTGTAGCGAAGAAAATCGCCAAGCCTATTGGGTTTGTACGTTAATTGAAGACTCCGAAGTCCTTGAAGCACAAGCAGCACAAGTTATTTATGATGAGCTGACAATTGCCTTACCGGAAATCAAGATTGGATTGGTTCATGGTCGAATGAAGCCGGCAGAAAAGCAGGCGGTGATGGTCGACTTTAAAGAAAACAAACTACAGCTTTTGGTCGCAACGACCGTGATAGAAGTCGGGGTAGATGTACCTAATGCCAGTTTAATGATCATTGATAACCCTGAACGATTAGGTCTTGCACAATTACATCAGTTACGAGGGCGTGTTGGTCGAGGTGCTGTGGCTTCCCATTGTGTCTTATTATATAAAACGCCGTTAACTCAAACTGCTCGTTTACGTTTACAAGTGCTCAGAGACAGTAATGATGGCTTTGTTATTGCACAAAAAGATCTCGAGATAAGAGGGCCAGGTGAACTATTAGGAACTAAGCAGACGGGCAATGCACAATTTAAAGTCGCAGACTTATTACGCGATCAGGCGCTTATTCCTGAAGTACAACGTATTGCTCGTTATTTACATCAACATTATCCTAAGCATTCGCAAGCGTTAATCGAACGCTGGCTACCTGCAAAGACCCAATATAGCCAAGCTTAAACGGCACACTTTAAATAGCTTAGAGCGCACTTGAGAGCTTAATACTGTAATAAAAAACGGCACAGACTTATCTGTGCCGTTCTCATTCGAACTAGATGAACACTGTCATCACCCTGCTATAGGCGTAAAGAATGGTAGCATCAGATACAATTTGATCACTATCGCATTCACTATATCAATAAAGAATGCACCGACCATCGGAACTACTAAGAATGCAAGATGAGAAGGACCAAAACGATCTGTCACAGCTTGCATATTAGCGATAGCCGTTGGCGTAGCGCCTAAACCAAAACCACAGTGACCCGCTGCCAAAATTGCCGCATCATAATTTTTACCCATAACACGGAAAGTGACAAAAATTGCATACAATGCCATTACTGCCGCTTGAACACCGAGAATAACCAACATAGGTATTGCCAGTGATGCCAGCTCCCATAATTTTAAGCTCATCAGCGCCATCGCTAAAAATAACGATAAGCTAACGTTACCTAAAACAGAAACGGCTCTATCAAATACACGATAAAAACCGAGCATTGATAGGCTATTACTTAAAATAACGCCAATGAACAGTACACACACAAAGGTAGGTAATGAGAAAGCCGTACCTTCAAGTAACTGAGATAAGAAAGTCCCTGCCATTAAACAGATAGAAATCATCGCAATAGTTTCTAATAACACCATTGAAGTGATCATTCTCCCCGTAGCGGGTTTCTCAAAGGCTGTAGGCATTTCATGATCATCACTGCCTGCGCCAGGGGTTGGAATGTTACGAATTAAATAACGCGCAACAGGGCCACCTATTAATCCACCTAACACTAAACCAAAGGTTGCACAAGCCATAGCCACTTCAGAGGCACTCATAAAGCCGTAGCTTTCAACGAATGTTTTCCCCCAAGCGGCACCCGTTCCATGACCACCTGATAAGGTAATAGAACCGGCTAATAATCCCATAAGAGGATCAAGGCCTAGCATTTCTGCTAATGCAATACCTACTGTGTTTTGAACTAAAAGTAATCCAACGACCACAAACACAAAAATAAACAGCGCTTTTCCTCCCGCTTTTAAGCTGGCAAGGTTCGCGTTTAAACCAATTGTTGCAAAAAAAGCGAGCATCAGTGGATCTTTTAAGGAGAGATCAAAGCTAATTTCCCAGTCCATAAATGATTTTAATGCAAGTAAAAGAGCTGCAACAAGTAACCCACCTGCAACGGGTTCTGGGATCGTATACCGTTCTAAAAAAGGAACAGATTTCACTAACTTACGTCCGAGTAAAAGAACCAAAGTGGCCGCGACTAGCGTGCCATAAACATCGAGATGATACATTTATGTACCCCGTCTTATTTGTTAATTTTGTATAAAAAAACTACGACGCTAAGTTCATCCATGAACAACGCCAAAAGCAGGTATACCCCGATTAGAAAAAAAAACGACGATAAACACAAGTTAAAACATATAAAAATGTGAGCGCCTCTTATGCATTTTGATAACATCAATTTTACGCAAACGATTGCTTTTGTGGCGCAGATCATTAAAATACGCTTTTTGCCAGATAAGAAATTCACATCATGGTTACTTCAGAAAATCGTAATTTGTCACAAAGTAGTCAGATTTCGCCCCAAAAAACGAGTGAGCTTCTATTCGCTTTAGAAGAAAAGCCCCCATTACCACAAACACTATTTGCGGCTTGTCAGCATCTATTAGCCATGTTTGTCGCCGTAATAACCCCTGCTATCTTAATTTGCCAAGCATTAGGATTACCTGCACATGACACTCAACGCATTATCAGCATGTCATTATTCGCCTCAGGTATTGCATCACTGATCCAAATTCGAGCTTGGGGTCCCGTAGGTTCAGGTTTATTATCAATTCAAGGCACCAGTTTTAATTTTGTGGCTCCTCTGATTATGGGGGGATTGGCATTAAAAAATGGTGGCGCGGATATTCCAACAATGATGGCGGCTCTATTTGGCACTTTAATGGTTGCTTCACTTACCGAAGTGCTATTATCGCGTTTTTTACATTTAGCTCGCCGGATTATCACACCATTGGTATCAGGAATTGTGGTGATGATTATCGGCCTTTCTTTAATTCAAGTTGGGCTTACTTCTATTGGTGGTGGTTACGCCGCTATTGAAAGTAACACCTTTGGCTCACCTAAAAACCTTTTATTAGCGGGTTCGGTATTAGTGGTTATTATTTTACTTAACCGTCAAAGAAACCCTTATTTACGTGTCGCTTCTTTAGTGATTGCTATGGCTGTCGGTTATATTTTGGCATGGTGGCTAGATATGCTACCTACACCGCCTGAACAACAAGAAACACCGATTATCACCGTACCAGAACCTTTCTATTATGGCCTCTCATTTGATTGGCATTTACTTATCCCACTAATGCTGGTGTTTATGATCACCTCATTAGAAACCATTGGTGATATTACTGCCACCTCAGATGTTTCAGAACAACCCGTCAGTGGGCCACTTTATATGAAACGCATTAAAGGGGGCGTATTAGCAAATGGATTGAACTCTATGGTTTCTGCGTTTTTTAATACCTTTCCAAACTCCTGTTTTGGGCAAAATAACGGCGTTATTCAATTAACAGGTGTGGCAAGTCGCTATGTGGGCTATGTCGTAGCAGCCATGTTGATTATTTTAGGGTTATTTCCCTCTGTGGCAGAATTTGTACAACGAATTCCTGAACCTGTACTGGGAGGGGCAACGCTTGTTATGTTTGGTACTATCGCTGCATCTGGGGTGCGTATCGTCTCTAAAGAGGCGCTAAATCGTCGTGCTATTATGATCCTCGCCATCTCTTTGGCCGTAGGACTTGGGGTATCACAGCAACCTCAAATATTACAGTTTGCACCAGATTGGCTAAAAACATTACTGTCATCCGGTATTGCTGCAGGCGGTCTAACCGCTATTATTTTAAACCTGATTTTTCCACCCGAAAAATAATAGCTGAAACACAATCCGGCGCTATTTCACTCTTTAATCGGAATAGCGCATTTAATAAATTGATTAATAACATGATTTAATTATTACTTAAGGCAACAAAATTATTATTTACTTTTAGGCAAGAATATCGGCTAGATAAAAGAGAGTGCCATAACTACTCTTTTATTGATGAATACTTGAGCAAAAGTCAATTTTCAGGCATAACTGTATGATGTTTTGATGGAGTATAAAACAGGAGAAAGGTTATGCGCTGGCTGATAAAAAGTTTGGTATCTCTGATACTTATCGTTATTTTATTTATTATTGTGATTTATGCCTTTCTTCAAACACAATGGGGTGCGCAAAAAACCAGTGAATGGTTAACACAGTATAGTGATTATGACATTCGCTTTTCCGGTATTGAACATGATTTAACTCAACCAGAACAAATTGTTGTTTATGATCTGTCCATTAACCCCAAACAAGATAAAACCGTCGTATTAGCCCAATCAGCACAACTTAGATTTAACTGGCAATTTTTTACTATGCCGTCCCATCTGCAAAAAATTACTTTAGAGAATGGTAAAATTATTTTAGCTAATAAAATAGCTCCCCTTCCTGTTAGTGCAGATATTCTCCAGTTTAAAAATATGCAGTTAGATAGCATGCCAACATCTAGCACAACATTCACCTTTAGCGCTAACAAAATAACGGGAGGTATCACACCTTGGAAACCTACCTCGACCGATCCTATTGGTGCGGGGCATTTTCAGTTTTCCATTGCTGATGGCATGATAGGAAAAAATAGCTTTAATAATTTTATTGTTGCTGGCGAATATCAACCAAATCGTATTTTGATTGAAAAATTAGCCACCCAGTTCCTTAATGGCTCACTCTCTTTATCAGGCCAATATCAAGATAACCAATGGCAACTTAATGATGTTTACTTAACCGGACTGCGTTGGCAATCCACAAAAACCTTAGAAGAGTTACAACAATCATTAAGTCAATCTCCAGTAATGACTATCAAGCAATTGAACATTGTTGATTTTACTGCCGAAGGGAAACAGTGGGCAATAAGTGGATTGGCTGGGCAGTTTTCTCAAATTGCGTGGAATAATAGCCTATCACTGACATCCGGTGAGCTAAACACCGATGATATTGTGTATAAAAATCAACATGTCACTGATGTGATCGCTAAGTTAAATCAGCAAGATAATTTATTTAACATAGATAATTTAAGCTTACGCTATGAAAAAGGGCTAATAAAACTAGCAGGACAATGGAACAGCGAGACAAAGACTTTAAATATTGAAGATGCAACACTCTCAGGTATTTTATATACCCTACCTGAGCAATGGCTCTCCTTCTTTGCTAAACCTATTGAGCAAGATGTGAAGAGTATCAATATTAAGCAGTTATCATTAAACCAATCTATCCTCATTGATATTAATCCCCTCTTTCCTTTTCAATTTACCGGCCTAACAGGCCAACTGAAAAATTTAATCATCGCCAAAGATGGGCAATGGGGATTATGGCAAGGCACCGCGACGTTAAGTGCTGATAGTGGTACATTAAATGGCATAGAGCTTCGCCGCCCTGACCTAACATTAATGACACAACAAGATACTGCCATTATCCCACAGTTTTCTGCTTTCGTAGATAAAGGCATTGTACGTGGCTCTGCTGCATTAGAACAAAACAATAACCAAAGACTATTTTCTCTTATCGTCAATGGGCTGAATGTGCCCCTCTCTTTGCCTAATAATATGGGTTGGAAATTATCGCAACCTACCGATGAAACAGGACAATTTACCTTAAAGCTTAAAGGTAACTTAGCCGCTGACGCTGTTATACCGACCTTAAATGGTACATTAATAGGTAAAAAAGATGACCAAACGCCTATCGATGACAAGATGCAAGACGGCGAAATAATAAATAATTTATCCTTTTGATGGTTTAGCAGGCGCATAGATTGCGCCTGCTGCAAAAAGCGTTACAATGCAGACTCTTTCTATTTTCTTATTGCGGAGTTTTCATGTCTGATGACAATTTTTCCCTGCCAACAATCACTCTTGATGAATTTCAGCAAGCACCCTTAACCGCACTTGAAAATAGTAGTAGTGTCGAAGTGTGTGATAATAACCAAACTCCGTTATTTTATTGCCTATCAAAACAGGATTATGACACGCTAATGGGGCGTATTATGGATGCAGAATTAGCCGCCATTGTACTTGAACGTCGCCAAAAGAAACTCGATGAACTGGATTTAGAGTGATTGATTGCACTAAGGAATAAAGCGGGATAAGCGCTAATTTCTCCCGCTATAGGCGCTTATTTAACTCAGAATGATAAAAGAAACAAACTAACGTTTTTTCTTTTTACGCCCTGGTTGTGCAAAGCGTTTACGCGTATTATTTTCCGTCTCTTTGGTTTTTGTTTTCGGAATATGGATCCCTAACGCTTTCGCATTACTACTTATCTGTTTCTTAGGTTTATTTTGCTTCTGTTTAGGGGCTTCAGAGCTTGATGCTTCAATAGCATCAAATAGCTTTATCAGCTCATCATCCGTTAAGTCACGCCATTCCCCGACAGGTAATCCCGCCAAACTAACATTCATAATACGGATACGTTCAAGCTTGGTGACTTCATAACCAAAATATTCACACATACGACGAATTTGACGGTTTAGACCTTGTACTAAGGTGATACGAAATACCATTGCGGCTTCTTTTTTCACCTTACATTTCTTGGTTTTTTGTCCCAGAATAGGAACACCCGCCCCCATACCGCGAATAAATTCATCAGTAATGGGTTTATCAACCGTGACCAAATACTCTTTTTCATGGGAGTTACCCGCCCGTAAGATTTTATTGACCAGATCACCATGGTTAGTCAAAAAAATCAGTCCCTGAGAATCTTTATCTAAACGACCAATTGGGAAAATACGGGTGCTATGGTTAACATAATCAACAATATTATCTTTCTCACCTTCATCTGTGGTACTGACGATACCTACAGGTTTATTCAGTGCGATCAACACCAGCTCAGAATTATCTTGCGCTTCAATTAGTCGTCCATTCACTTTCACTTCATCGCCCGCCGTTACGCGATCGCCAATGCCTGCGCGCTTACCATTGATAAGAACCAGACCTTGCTCGATATAACGGTCGGCTTCACGACGTGAACAGATACCGCTTTCACTGATATATTTATTAAGACGAGTAGATAAATTGGTGTCCATGCTTCCCTCCGTAAACTGCGGAATATACCTCAATTAAGTGACGATAGAAACACTATTAGGTAGACACTAAAGCAGAGATTTCTCACTCCTCATTTCCATGATAAGAAAAAGGTAGAAAAAAAGAGAGATAAAAACAATAAATAACTTAATTTTCAATTAAATAGAGATTTATTATTTAGTACTGTTTATTTTGTGAGGGTAACACAATGTAAGTGCCGCTAAAAACCGCCCCCGTTCCTTCATCACCACAAATATCAACATCTAACTTAATACGTGCTTTGCTTCCTTTCGCTAATCGTCCTAAATCACCACTTAAATTTTCCATATCAGCAACGGCTGACGGCCGACCTGAGACTGGTTTTCGATAACGAATATGCGCATCCACCAGCACAATATCGCCTTGCAGTTTATGCTCTTGCATTAACAACCAAATCAGCCCCCAACCGGTCAGTGTTGCTAAAGAAAACTGGCTACCGGCAAAAATAGTATGGTGTGGGTTTTGATTACCGGATTCAGGGATCGTGGTATAAAAACGGGTGCCCGTATATTGCGTAATACGTAATCCCATTTTTTCACTTAGGGGGATATGCTGATGCCACTGTTTTTGCAACTCCGCGCACCAATCAGGACGATGGAGAATATCATCTAATGATTCAATACTTTTTTTCATAAAGTAATGTTTGATCGGGGTAGTTTGAGGGCCTGTGACTAAACCACAATTCTCATAACCTAATTTTTCAAAGAAACGAACGGACTCTTCTCTGGCGCTACAAACAATACGCTTTACCCCTTCTTGACGAGCTAAAGACTCTAACGCCATGGCAACTAAAGAGCCTAATCCTTTACCTTGAGCATCCTCACGTACCGCCATAAAGCGGATTGCACCTTCATTATCGGCATTTATATAGAGACGACCAATAGCAACGGGTTGCCCACTGTCATCAACCACCATCTGGTGATGCGCTAAGGTATCATAACCATCTTTTTCGGAGCCTTCGGGCTGATGTAACGGTTTACGAAGCATTTCCCAACGAAAAGTATAATAAGCTGCTAATTCTGCTTGCGTCTTAGGGGTTCGTAAATGATACATAGTAAGCTCCTATTATAATTCAACTAGACCTGCAACCAGAATGTCACTGGGCCATCATTAGTCAGGGTGACCTGCATATCGGCGGCAAATTGCCCTGTTTGGGTTTCTAAACCTTGTTGCTTACACTGCTCAACAAAATAGTGATATAAATTTTCAGCCATTTCAGGAGGCGCTCCGTTAGAAAAACCCGGTCTCATCCCTTTTTGGGTTTCAGCGGCCAGTGTAAATTGCGATACGACTAATAGGCTACCACCTGCTTGTTGTACATTCAGATTCATTTTGTCATTTTCATCACTGAAAATACGATAACCACACACTTTTTCACACAATCTTTTTGCTTTCTGTTGGTTATCGTCTTTTTCTACTCCTAATAGCACGAGTAAGCCGTGATTAATGGCACCAACAGTCACACCGGCAATATCGACTTTCGCTTGTGTCACTCTTTGGATTAACGCAATCATACTGTATTCCTGATTAACACCGAATATGTGTTTATAAAAAAAGGATAACAAATTCAATTAATTGTTATCCTATTACAACGTTATTCTGTTACTGGGAGAGTAAAATCATGATCTTTAAAGTATTCAACAACCGTATTTTTATCTACGACATGAACACCTTGAATACCTAACGCAATGGCTGCATCGACATTAGTTTGTAAATCGTCAAAGAAGACAGCATCTTGTGCTTCAACGCCTTCGGACTGTAGCACATATTTATACACTTCAGGATCTGGCTTTCTCATACCGATATCTTGGGATAAATAGAGAAAATCCGCTGAAGCGGCGATTTCAGGATAGTGCTGAGGCCAATAATCTTGATGTAATCGATTAGTATTTGACAATACCACCACACGATGACCTTGCTCTCTTAGCTTATTCATTATATCTATGACTTCTGGGCGAACAGCGATAAAAATAGCCTGCCATCCTTCCGCAAACTGTTCAAAACTCAGTCCAATACCAAGCTCAGCACAGACAGCTTCTGCAAATTCTATATCCGTAATATTGCCTCGTTCGTGTAATTTAAAGGTTTCCCCAGTCGTAAAATTATCTTTTATACTGGCTAATGGAACCCCACTGAGTTTACTCCACACGGCAAAAACACGATTGAAATCAATATCGATAATCACATTACCCATATCAAAGATATAAAGCATAAATTCTCTCCATAATAGAAAACTCGTTTTACTTTAATCATAAATTGCTTGAGTGAATAGGCTTAAACGATAAAAAATACCATATTCACACCTAATTTTTTGAAAAACATAAAACCAGAAGGGGAAGAGACGAAAAATAAGACGAGAAGCATCCTTATCTATAAAGGAATTGCCATGTGATGATAAGGTACTCTCTCCCCATTTATTTTCCTATGATTTTAAAATCATCATGCAACTGTGCCCAATGTAATACTAATTTCTCTTTATGCTCATCAAGCATTTAAAATGCCATGTAGCTGAATATTAAGGCCTTCCACTTTCTCGATTTGTTTATTCATACCTTATTCCTCTGTTTTAAACCAAAAGTCGAGATCATCCCCATCATCTTTCAAATCAATTTCGCTTTTATTCGCTATCACAGTACTTGCAATCATAGGGTTTATATTAGAATTTTTAGCCTTAATTGATAACTCTAAATCTAGTCCTTCTAATACTCTTAATAAGGTTGATAGTTTTAAATCACTTCCTGATTCTATACGTTGGTATTGTTGCTGTTTCATACCGATACGTAGATACATATCTTTTTGCTCAATACCTAATTTTTTACGTTGTTCCGCTATTAAATTAGCAATTTCATTAATAGTCTTCATAATTAACTCTAAACCATTTCAGTGATTACATTAGCATTATATACAACATTTTAGTTGTATATAAACAAAAAACAACTTATAAATTGTATACAGCAATAAAAACAACTTTCAAGTTGTATATAAGACAAGAAACAACACTTGAGTTGTAAATGGAAATCAAGGAATGAAAAATAACAAAAGCTAGCATTATAGGTATATCAGCGCATTATCCGAACTCACTTATTCATGCTAATGCACAACCATATGAAGATATTACTATTAGATATGAAAGTATATCTTGGGATCACATTTGTGCAGGAATGTCAGGTGATAGTATTAGTCAAAACATTTAAGATTTCTCAACAAAAAGTGATGTGGTTCTTGATTTTTCATCAATAGATATTTTTATATGTATATTATCTTTAACCCATCGCTCTTCTTTATAGAAATCATCATATGTAGAGGTGAATCCATTTTTAGATAGATTATCAATAAGAGCTATGTTCTTTTCAGGTTTTATATTAAAAAAAATAACATCATTGGACTCATTTGAATTTCCATCTATGGGTCTATAGATAATGATATATTCATCTGATATAAAATCTATTTTTTTGACCTCATCAAAAGTGTATAGGTAATAATAAACGAAATTTAACTTGGTATATTCTCTGTCACCAGGAAACATCAGTAAAATGATGGTCGTCATTAAAGATAAAATCAATAATATTGGAAAAATAAAAAATTTATTCAATTTTAATCCATTCACTTTCAGCTCCAATGTTTATTCCTGTTGTATCTTTTACATGAATTAAAATACTATTATTTCTAATATCTTCTATCGGTTTTACGCGATCCAAATAGCATGGTAATGAAACGAAGTAAGGTCTTGCATTATTTGGATAAATAGCTGGATCAGGAAAAATTAACGGTTTGAAAAGCTTATTTTTATATTTACCAATAGAGCCGTAATAATCCCAGCGACGATAAGCCTCTTCTTTACTTAATACTGTTAAATATGTCATTGGGTCTACGTCACTAACTGCTCTGTAAAATCCTAATAAGTTTGATATGCAATCCTCTCCACTATAACCACTATCCGTAAACCAACTAAAAGGAAAAGAATCTTGAAGAGATTCAAATTTATGAGTGGTATACATAATAATAGTAAGAGCTACTCTCTTTTTATCATTATCTGATAATCCTCTTCTAACCTTCCATCGAGTTATTTTTGACACCCCATAACTTCTTCCTCTTCCCATGTATTGAGTGTACTTCAAGGTAAAATATGGCTCTTTAGTACTATAGTCTCCTGCAGTTAGAACACTCATTAAAGTGGATGCATCTTCACCTTTTGCATGACCTTTATCTATCCATCCAATTTATTTGGTGTAGATAACTCTGCCTCCATCAATATCTGATCTTTTTGTCATTATCACACATCTTTTGTTATTACATTTTAGTTTCAGATAAGACCCATTATGTTAAACGGCCTAGTTAGTGAAAACTGCCCATTTATCTCTAATTCCCCATCAAAACAATTTTAAGCAACAAACGCATCTCATAATACAAATCTGTATTGGCAGTTTAGCACAGTTTCTGTTGGTTTTTGGGTGGTTCTGAGCATCTCTTTTTTAAACTTAAAAATGCGATTAACGTTTTTAAAAGTAGTCAATGATTTATGAGATATCGGATGAAAGCGAAAAAAGTAAAACCCGAGACTGAGATGCACAAATGAAAAAGGCTCAACCAAATGATAAAAGGAAAAATCGGTTTAGTCAGGCGCAAATAGAACTATGGAAAAAGGAGCAAGAAGACCAAGAACCACGAGATGCCTGGCTTACTGAAAGTGAAGAGGCGATAAAACGTCACATGAAAGACTTATAGCATTTAGCATAAAAACCTAATGCCTCAATGTGGTACTAATCAAAACAGAGCGAAGCGACAACATCTTCTTGTCTTTGCTTTTCTCCATGATCGGTTATTGTGCCTTAGCTCGTGCAACTAGCTAAGTTGGATACTTCTGGTTAGGTTGGGCTTCTTTCGATGGTGCAATCGAAAAATCTCTAGTCCGTTGATTGGTGCTCTTATCAGGTACGCACTGTAATCTTTCGATACCGCAAGGGTAGAGCTAGGATCACTTCACAGAAGTGACGGGGTTTTATAAACTCAGGGCGCTTAACGCGCCCTAAGAATTATATTATCAGAATAACAAATTAGTCTTTGCTACGATAAGCACGACGACGATCGTTTTCTGAGAGATGACGTTTACGTAAACGAATAGATTGTGGAGTCACTTCCACTAATTCATCATCATCAATAAACTCTAATGCTTGTTCTAATGTTTGCTTGATATGTGGCGTCAGCGTTGTCGCTTCATCCGTACCAGAAGCACGCATATTTGTCAGTTTTTTACCTGTTAAGCAGTTTACTGTTAAGTCATTAGAGCGAGTATGAATACCAATAACTTGGCCTTCATAAACTTCTGCACCATGAGTAACAAATAACTTACCACGATCTTGTAAGCTATATAGCGCGTAAGCAACGGCTTTACCCTGACCATTAGAGATCATCACACCATTATTACGACGACCGATTTCACCTGGGCGCACATCGTCATAATGACTGAATGTTGCGTACAGTAAACCAGTACCTGATGTCATCGTCATAAACTCAGTACGGAAGCCAATTAAACCACGGCTAGGGATAATGTAGTCTAAACGTACACGTCCTTTACCATCTGGTTGCATGTCGCGCATTTCACCTTTACGCTCACCCATCGCTTGCATCACATCACCTTGGTGCTGTTCTTCAATATCGATAGTGACTTGTTCGAAAGGCTCTTGTTTACGACCATCAATCTCGCGGAAGATAACTTTCGGACGAGATACGGCTAATTCGTAACCTTCACGGCGCATATTTTCAATCAGTACTGATAGGTGTAATTCACCACGACCTGATACACGGAATGCATCTGGATCTTCAGTCTCTTCAACACGCAGTGCTACGTTATGAACTAACTCTTTTTTCAGACGATCTAAAATCTGACGAGAAGTAACAAACTTACCTTCACGACCACAGAATGGTGATGTATTAACACAGAAATACATGCTAACAGTAGGCTCATCAACGGCTAATGCAGGTAATGCTTCCACAGCACCTACTTCGCAAATCGTATCAGAAATATTTAATTCGCCTAAACCTGTAATCGCAATGATGTCGCCAGCTTCTGCAACGTCAACATCGATACGCTCTAAGCCTAAATGACCTAATACTTTACCTACTTTACCGTTGCGGGTATTACCTTCGCTATCGATGATAGTCACTTGTTGATTAGGTTTTACTTTACCGCGCTTAATACGGCCAATACCAATAACACCCAGATAGTTATTATAATCTAACTGAGAAATCTGCATCTGGAAGGTACCCTCCAGATCGACTTTTGGCGGCTCTACATATTTGACGATAGCTTCATATAATGGAGTCATATCATCAGCCATGTCATTATAATCTGTTCCCGCAATACCATTTAATGCTGATGCATAGATAATTGGGAAATCCAGTTGTTCGTCAGTCGCACCTAAGTTAACAAACAGATCAAAGACCTGATCAACAACCCAATCAGGGCGTGCACCTGGACGGTCAACTTTGTTGATAACAACAATAGGTTTTAAGTTGTTAGCAAACGCTTTTTGTGTCACAAAGCGAGTTTGTGGCATTGGGCCATCCATCGCGTCAACCAGCAATAGAACGCTGTCTACCATAGACATAACGCGTTCTACCTCACCACCGAAGTCGGCGTGTCCTGGGGTATCTACGATATTAATACGATAGTCATTCCATTTAATCGCTGTATTTTTCGCAAGAATAGTAATTCCGCGCTCTCTTTCGAGATCATTAGAGTCCATCACGCGCTCAGCAACGGTTTCACGTTCACCGAACGTGCCAGATTGCTGTAGTAATTTATCGACAATAGTAGTTTTACCATGGTCAACGTGGGCGATGATGGCGATATTACGCAAGTTTTCGATCACAAAATTTGCCTCAGGCATTGTAGAAATAAGCGTGTTATTGTACACGCTTTAGACGAGAGACTAAACAAGATCACAATAATGATTGCTTAACAATATGCAATTAATTGAATTGTGATCCTTTTCACGCCTCAGAAATAAGTCGTCTTGAACCGATTGCACCAAAATTGTGCAACTATTCAGACTTAATTTGCACCAAATTTGTGCAATAATTAAAAAATCACGGGGGATATTCTACACTAAACTTCATCAATACAGTATATATCCCTTTTTAGATAAGTTGGCATGCTTTTCGCAATAGAGTTTAGGTGAGCAAAAAATTCACCGAAAAATGTGTAAGGCCACTGCACTTAATAAAACCATTCGCCAGGAGAGTTACTATGTCCCTTGAACATGTGTTATCCATGATTGAAGAACATAAAGTTAGATATATTGACTTACGTTTCACTGATACCCGCGGTAAAGAACAACATATTACTATTCCGGCGCATCAAGTTAACGATGATTTCTTTGAAGAAGGAAAAATGTTCGACGGCTCCTCTATTGGTGGTTGGAAAGGCATTAATGAATCAGATATGGTGCTAATGCCTGATGCTACAACAGCGATGCTTGACCCATTTTTCCAAGATCCAACATTAATTATTCGTTGTGATGTTTTAGAGCCAGGCACTATGCAAGGTTACGATCGTGACCCGCGCTCTATCTCAAAACGTGCAGAAGACTACTTAAAATCAAGTGGTATCGCTGACACCGTCCTATTTGGCCCTGAACCTGAATTCTTCCTTTTTGATGATATTCGTTTTAAAAATGATATCTCTGGTGCTTCTTATGCCATCAATGATATTGAAGCAGCATGGAATACCAATACACAATATGAAGAAGGTAACAAAGGTCATCGCCCAATGGTAAAAGGAGGTTACTTCCCTCTCCCTCCGGTTGATTCCTCACAAGATATTCGCTCGACCATGTGTAATATCATGGAAGAGATGGGCTTAGTGGTTGAAGCACACCACCACGAAGTCGCAACTGCAGGTCAAAATGAAGTGGCAACCCGCTTTAATACCATGACCAAAAAAGCAGATGAAACTCAAATTTATAAATACGTAGTACAAAACGTCGCTAACGTATTTGGTAAAACCGCGACCTTTATGCCAAAACCTTTAGTGGGTGATAATGGCTCAGGTATGCACTGCCACATGTCACTGTCTAAAAATGGTGTCAATTTATTTGCTGGTGATAAATATGGCGGATTATCTGAAATGGCGCTGTATTACATCGGTGGTATTATCAAACATGCTCGTGCATTAAACGCATTTACTAACCCAACCACTAACTCATATAAACGCTTAGTGCCGGGATTTGAAGCCCCTGTTATGCTGGCTTATTCTGCCCGTAACCGCTCAGCATCCATTCGTATTCCGGTAGTCGCTAGCATGAAAGCACGCCGTATCGAAGTGCGTTTCCCAGATCCTTTAGCTAACCCTTACCTTGCATTTGCAGCTCAATTAATGGCAGGTCTTGATGGTATTATCAATAAAATTCACCCAGGTGATGCCATGGATAAAAACCTCTATGACTTACCCCCAGAAGAAGCTAAAGAGATCCCAACAGTGGCAGGTTCATTAGAAGAGGCGCTCAATGCCCTTGATAATGACCGTGAATTCTTAACCCGTGGCGGTGTATTCACTGATGATGCTTTAGACGCTTATCTTGAGCTATTACGTACTGATGTGCAGCGTGTTCGTATGGCACCACACCCACTTGAATTTGAAATGTATTACAGTGCGTAACGCACAATAGTTAAAGTACTTACTTTGCTTATGATTTTTTTGTTGCCGTGAAGCTATTTTGCCCATCTTCGGATGGGCTCTTTTCTCTCTAATGAGGCATCTGTTAAAAAAGGTAAGATGCACTAAAATGGTGCAATGGGAGTATTCAATATGGAAACGGCGGATTTACCTGATAACACACTTATTTTGGATTCATTAATCCACTCAGTATTGGTTATCAACCAAGAGTTTATTATTTGCTATGCAAACCATGCTGCATTGCAATTACTGGCTCAAAGTCGTCGTAAATTATTTGAAACCCCTTTTAGCGCACTGTTTAGTTATTCCTCTTTTGATGAACAGTTAATGCGTGAAACATTAGCAAATGGGCAAAGCTTCACTGATAACGAAGTGATTTTGGTTATTAATAACCAATCACACACTATGTCGCTCAGTGCCCAGCCTATTTCCGAGCAACACATTTTGTTGGAGCTGGCGCCTATGGATAGTCAACGCCGGTTAAGCCAAGAGCAGATACAACAAGCACAACAAATGGCGGCTAGGGAATTGGTTAGGGGACTGGCACATGAAATTAAAAATCCACTCGGTGGATTACGAGGGGCGGCTCAATTATTAGCAAAATCATTACCTGATCCTGCGCTGACTGAGTATACCCAAGTCATTATTGAACAAGCCGATCGCCTAAGAGCGCTTGTGGATAGGTTACTCGGCCCACAACATCCCGGCACCAAAACCTTTCAGAGTATTCATCATGTTGTAGAGCGTGTTGCACAACTTATCACATTAGAATGCCCTGAAAATGTCACCTTACTCAAAGATTACGATCCTAGTCTACCTGAGCTTTCACACTATCCGGATCAGATTGAGCAGGTCTTGTTAAATATCACCCGCAATGCATTACAGGCAGTGGAGAAAACTGGGGGAACTATTATTTTGCGAACCCGAACAGCGTTCCAAGTCACACTGCAGGGTGAACGTCATCGACTGGTGGCTCGCATTGATGTGATTGATACTGGTGCGGGTATTCCTCCTCATCTACAAGACACGCTTTTTTACCCGATGGTCAGTGGCAGAGAAGGCGGAAATGGCCTTGGTTTATCCATTGCACGTAGCTTAGTCGACCAACACGCCGGTAAAATTGAGTTTACCAGTTGGCCGGGAAATACCGAGTTTTCTATTTACTTGCCAATAAAATAGGAGATAACCAATGCAAAAAGGAAATATATGGGTTGTCGATGATGATAGCTCTATTCGCTGGGTGCTTGAGCGAGCTATTACACGAGAAGGCCTTACATGTAAAACCTTCGAACACGCTAATGACGTCCTCAGTGCACTCAATAGTGAACTTCCCGATGTATTATTATCAGATATTCGTATGCCTGATATTGATGGTTTATCTCTATTAAAAAGCGTTAAAGAGCAACACCCTACGTTGCCGGTTATTATCATGACAGCGCATTCTGATCTTGATGCCGCGGTAAATGCTTATCAGCAAGGGGCATTTGATTATCTCCCCAAGCCTTTTGATATTGATGATACACTTGCACTCATTCATCGTGCTATTACGCACTATCGAGAGCAAAAACAACCTAATACAACAGAAACTAACCTTCAATCTGTCTCTGACATGATTGGCGAAGCCCCTGCGATGCAAGAGGTTTATCGCATTATTGGTCGCCTTTCTCGCTCATCAATTAGTGTGCTTATCAATGGCGAGTCGGGTACTGGTAAAGAATTAGTTGCACATGCTCTTCATCGCCATAGTCCGAGAGCACAAGCCCCTTTTATTGCACTCAATATGGCGGCTATTCCCAAAGACTTAATTGAATCAGAACTTTTTGGTCATGAAAAAGGGGCATTTACTGGTGCATCTCAAGTACGCCAAGGTCGTTTTGAACAAGCAAATGGCGGTTCCCTCTTTCTTGATGAAATTGGCGATATGCCACTGGATATTCAAACCCGCTTATTACGCGTCTTGGCTGAAGGTCAATTTTATCGTGTTGGCGGTTATGCCCCTGTAAAAGTCGATGTACGTATTATTGCCGCGACTCATCAAGACTTAGAAAAACGTGTAATGGAAGGTGATTTTCGTGAAGATCTCTACCATCGACTCAATGTAATACGTATTCAATTGCCCCCACTGCGTGATAGAACAGAAGATATTCCAAGCTTAGCGCGTTATTTTCTCCAAAAAACCGCTCGAGAGCTTGGTGTTGAAACCAAAGTGCTCCACCAGCAAAGTTTACATTGCATGATGGAATACCACTGGTCAGGTAACGTCAGACAATTAGAAAACGTATGTCGTTGGTTAACGGTTATGACCGCTAGCCAAGAGATTATGCCGCAAGATTTACCTCAAGAGATCCGCCAATCAGATGAGAAGAGCAAATCGATACCTCGAGTCTCCTCTCAACATTGGTCACAACATCTTTCATTATGGGCGGATGAGGTATTCAGTGAAGGCAAAGAAAATATTCTTAATGATGCTCTACCACAATTTGAGCGCACCTTACTACTCAGTGCGCTTTCCTATACAAAAGGCCATAAACAAGATGCTGCACGTTTATTAGGGTGGGGAAGAAATACGCTGACACGTAAATTAAAAGAGTTAGGTATAGAGGAGTTTTAAGTCACTCCCCTCCCTTTTATTTTTGCCCACTAAATCACTCGAGAGAATTGGCGTTGGCGCATTTGATTACGTAAATAAGTATCAAAACACATACAAATATTACGGATCAATAAACGTCCTCTTGGAGTGACCTGAATTTTTTCTGCGCTGATCTCCACCAATCCATCTTCTGCCATTGGTGCAAGCAATGCTAAGTCTTCTTTAAAATAATCTTGGAAATCAAGCTGATATAGATTTTCAATCTCAGTAAAGTTAAGATGGAAATTACAAATCAAGGTCTTAATAACATCGCGACGAATACAATCATCATGAGTTAGAGAGAGTCCACGCCACAACGCATGCCCTTCGCTATTTACGCGAGCATAATACTCTTTTAGCACTTTTTCGTTCTGCGCATAGTGATCACCCAGCATACTGATAGCTGAAACGCCCATTCCCAATAAGTCACACTCTTCATGAGTGGTATATCCTTGGAAATTACGATGTAGAATACCTTGGCGCTGTGCAACCGCTAATTCATCATCAGGCTTAGCAAAGTGATCCATACCAATAAACTGATAACCATTTGTGGTGAGTGTGGTGATAGTCTCTTGCAAGATCTCTAACTTTTCTTCTGCAAGTGGTAAATCTTCATCTTTAATTTTGCGTTGTGCGGCAAATAAATTAGGTAAATGGGCATAATTGAACACACTTAAGCGATCAGGGGACAATTCAATCACTTTTTTTAACGTAAAAGCAAAACTTTCTTTAGTCTGTTTAGGTAGCCCATAGATCAAATCAATACTGGTAGAATGAAAGCCCACTTCACGCGCTCTTGCTACTAATGAAAAGATAAATGCTTCATCTTGTTCACGATTAACTTTTTGTTGCACCTCTTTATTAAAATCTTGCACCCCCATACTTAGGCGGTTAAATCCCTCATTGTGTAAATGATCAATAACATCTAACTCAATCTCACGGGGATCAATTTCAATAGAGAGCTCAGCATTTTCCACAAAATGAAAATGTTGTCTTAATAAGGCGACTAAGCGACTAATTTGCTGTTTATCAAGAAAAGTGGGAGTACCGCCCCCCCAATGCATTTGGGTCACTTTTCTATTTTTAAAATAGCGAGCGCGATTAATAATTTCTTTTTCTAAAACATCAAGATATTCATCAGCTTTATGTTTATGGCGCGTGATAATTTTATTACAACCGCAGAAATAACATAACTTATGGCAGAAAGGAATGTGAATATACAGTGACAGAGGTCGTTCGGGATAACGCTTTGTTGCTTGTTCGAAATCCGCATCACTATATTGCTGATTAAATTCCAATGCCGTTGGGTATGATGTGTAGCGCGGACCTGAATAGTTATACTTATGGATCAGGTCAAGATCCCAAATAATTGTTTGTTCTGACATGCTTCTACCTTCCAAAAGTGAACCGCCGATGTGCCATACCAGCCAACAGACATTATGACCACCAGAAATAATAGTGTAACCAATAAATGCTTAACTGAACACGAGAGAAAAAAAGATCCTGTTTTTGATCTTTTCACTCTATCTGTAAATAATCACTCAAGTAAAAAATATGATATAGATCACATTAAACGGAAATAGTATTACTGTTAAAATTTATTTATGAATAAATTAAGTTTATTCAATATGTTAGTAGCGCATTTTAATGACACATCTTTTTTCGATTATTTTTATAACACATTAAAAAAAATATATTACTCAAAATACACTTTAAAATAAATAAATATATCGTTTTATTAATTTTATTATATTTTTATTCTCTCATAATTCGATAGTTATAATTATAATGATAATTAGCCCTTTACCTAATTTATAATATTACATACTCTATATTTAAACATTGATTAATATCCAATTAAGTCGTGTTTTGATTTAAATTTGAGGCTCAGTAAAAGAATAAAGGTCGCTATATTACAAGGAAAGATAGCACTCCCCATTACCTTTTCGCATTCATTCTGATATTTCTCTTATTTAATCGTCTCTTTATATATTCCGAATTAAGGATTATGCGCCACGGAAGGAAATGGACAATCAACCAAGGATGGTTAGTTCTCTGCGATATATCATTTCCCCCCCTTAATGTTTCACTCTCAAATCAGTAGTCGCACGCTGTTTATATAAAATGCAGATAAAATCGCCCAATATAAATAAGAATAATTATTATTTATAATAGATAAATAAAAACGCGGCTTATATTTACAATATAAACCGCGTCTTTTAAAAGAGTAATCACTATAACAAACTGTTATTGTCCCTCTTTTTCATAGTGGGGAGAGCGAGGACCATATAAGATCCCATTGGCATGTCCAGCAGAGAGTAAACGCACACTTGCTACTCCTGCAATTTCGTGACTTTTATCTGCAATAGTATCAACAATTTGAGTCACTACTGCAGAAACTAACATGCCCACCAAACCATTCGATGCTGTATCCCCTTCTGCACTCGATGCACTGGCATGTCCACTCCACAGTAAGGCACCATTACGTAAATCAACCAATTTAGCACTGGCACTGACACGCGTCTCACTGGCGATCACTTGATAAGAAGTACCATATTGGGTGACATCCAAATAGAGCACAGAATCCGCACCAAAAATCTCACGTAACTTACTAGGACTCACCGCTTGGATATCGCTTCCCGTTGACAAACCATTTTGTTTAAAGGTCTCTTCAACAACGGCGACAGGAAAAACATAATAGCCAGCTTCCGCCAAAGGATAAGTCACTTGAGATAAAAAGCTATGGGCAGCTTCTACTTCTGGAGTCTGATTTTTAGGTAACAGCACTAAAATGCTTTTTGGTTTACTTGCTTTAAAGGCGGTATAGTCTGTTTTGACTGGCTCTGCACATCCTGATAACACAAAAGCAAATGCCACAAAAACTAACGTTAAAATGCGATTCATTTTTGTGCTCCCTTATTTTTCATCAGAAAATCCATAAACTTTGCTGATTCAGGATAAAGAGTTTTCTCCTGATCAAACTCACTCATGGCTAAGTCTAATGCGCCAGTGGTCACATATAACATGCCCAAATGTGCATGTAACCCCGGTGGAACGCCTAATGATTTTGCTCGGGCAACCTCGATGCTTTTTTTCAATGCATCGATTTGCGCATGAGGATCACTTTCACTTTGTTGATAATATTGATATACCACCGTTTGATAACTATCCCAGTTATAAAGAGGCTTTGGCGCTTGGCACCCAACCAATAACAACGAGGCAAATAGCAACCCCAGCAATGATTTTGACATTTTTATATCCTTATAAAATTGGGGTTACTGCTCAGGCTGCCAAGCATGGCTTTCAATCCCTGCAACTAAATTATTCACCGCTTCACGAATGGCTAAATCAAGCACTTTACCATTAAGTGTTGAGTCATAACTTGCTGTGCCACCAAAACCAACAATCTCACGATTAGAAAGCTCATATTCCCCCGCACCTTGCGTAGAGAACACCACTTCAGAGGTATTCACATTCACAACATTTAAGTTCACTTTGGCATAAGCAACTTGGGTTTTTCCACGTCCTAAGATACCAAATAGTTGGCGATCACCTACTTCTTTGCGACCAAACTCTGTCACATCACCAGTAATAACGTAAGTTGCGCCTTTTAATTGCTGACTTTGGCCTTTAATCTTCGCTTCTTGTGTTAACTCCGTTAAGTTAGCGCGATCTAAAACATTAAAACGGCCTGTTTGTTGTAAATGTGTAATTAAAATCGTTTTAGATTGATTACCCAATCTATCCACACCATCAGAAAAAATACCATTCATGTAATTAGAACGGTTATCAAACTTACCAATAGCAATGGCACTCTTAGGTCCTGAGTAAGTCGTATTATAGGTAGCCACTTTAGCAACCTCTAAAGAGCGAGAAGATTCTGAGGCACAACCTGCTAGTAATGAAGCAGAAAGTAAAACTACCCCTAATGATAATTTATTAAATGTCATTTTCATCATCCAATATCGGTGAAATAAACCTATCGTCATTGATTTTTGTTGTGCAAATCCTATGACGAACAATAAAATAAGATAAATTTTAATTTACGTTTCTATTTTACCCGCCATTAAACCATAACAGTAGTAAGGTTAATAATGGGATCAACTTATTTTTAATATAAAATTAATCACCCATAGGGAAAATAGAAAAATGTTGATAAAAGAAACAACAAATGAATATAAAGATAAAATACGTTATATTCTATCTATTATATTAGCAATATACCTTAAGTTAGATAAAAGCAGACTCAGACAAAAGACTAAAAGTATATTTTATATTAACAAAATAATTTAATTGCTGATTACTTTTGGCTTTTTATTCACCAAACCATAGATTGAGTGAATAGTTATGAAACGTGAAGTAATAAAATTTATTACTTCACGTTGATATTGATGGCTACCTGTAAGATATTAGCGTTTTTTACCAAATGCTGCGGCCAATGCATCGCTCATCGCACTATTACCTGCATTGTTACCCGTATTTGATTGGCGGTTTCTGGTCGGTTTTTGCCCGCGACTATGTTTAGAAGCATTATCCTTAGTCACTGACTGGCGTTTATGATCACTATCAGCAGCCACTTCATCTAAACGCATGGTTAACGCAATACGTTTACGCGGTAAATCGACTTCAAGGACTTTTACTTTCACAATATCGCCGGTTTTTACCACAGTATGGGGATCTTCAACAAATTTATCCGACAGTGATGAAATATGCACTAATCCATCTTGGTGTACCCCAATATCTACAAAGGCACCAAAATTAGTCACATTAGTTACAGTACCTTCCAATATCATACCACTGACTAAATCATTCATTGTTTCAACACCTTCGGCAAAGGTGGCTGTTTTAAACTCAGGACGAGGATCACGCCCCGGTTTAGCAAGCTCCTTTAAGATGTCATTAATGGTAGGTAAACCGAACTGCTCGGTGACAAATTCTCTGGCATTGATTTGTGAAAGTAATGCACTATTGCCCATGACTTGATCAATTTTTTGATGTATTGATTGCAAGATATTTTCAACAATAGGATAGGCTTCAGGGTGAACCGTTGAGGCATCAAGTGGATTTTTACCATCACGAATACGTAAAAATCCCGCACACTGCTCAAACGCTTTAGGCCCTAAGCGCGCCACTTTGAGTAACTGTTTTCTATCCACAAAACGGCCATTTTCATCACGCCAAGCAATAATATTTTGAGCAATAGATTGGCTAAGCCCCGCCACTCGCGTCAATAGCGGTACAGAAGCTGTATTTAAATCAACACCGACACCATTTACACAGTCTTCAACAACAGTGTCTAATTTTTTTGCCAATAATATTTGGCTCACATCATGCTGATATTGACCCACCCCGATAGATTTAGGGTCAATTTTTACCAATTCCGCCAATGGATCTTGTAAGCGACGAGCGATAGAAACAGCGCCACGAAGAGAAACATCCAGATCCGGAAATTCTTTCGCTGCCAGCTCTGATGCCGAATAAACCGATGCCCCGGCTTCGCTCACGATCACTTTTTGTGCTTTAACTTCTGGGTAGCGTTTTACTGTATCAGCAAAAAAGCGCTCTGTTTCACGTGATGCAGTACCGTTACCAATCGCCACCAACTCTACATTATGCTTAATACATAATGCCGCTACACTAGCAGCGGCTTTATCCGCTTGTCCGGTATGAGGATAAATAGTATCTGTCGCAATCAGCTTACCGGTACTATCCACCACCGCGACTTTAACCCCAGTACGTAAACCAGGATCTAGCCCCATCGTAGCTCGCATACCTGCAGGTGCGGCCATTAAGAGATCTTTTAGGTTACGTGCAAACACATTAATGGCTTCATCTTCCGCTTTCTCACGTAACTGACCCATTAACTCAGTTTCAAGATGCATTAACACTTTTATACGCCAAGTCCAACTGACAACGGCTTTACGCCAACTATCCGCGGGTTGATTATTAAGACGTAAGCCTAAATGCTCCGTAATCAACTGTTCGCCATAGCTCTCTTTGGGGGCTTCTTCGAATTGTGGATCAGGATTAAGTGATAACTGCAAAATACCTTCATTACGACCACGAAACATCGCTAATGCACGGTGAGAAGGTACATGAGCAATCGGCTCATGAGTATCAAAATAATCGCTAAATTTAGCGCCTTCTGCTTCTTTTCCGTCAACAACTTTGCTAACAAGATGCGCATTTTTCCATAAATATTGGCGAACTTTAGCTAATAATCCAGCATCTTCTGCAAAGCGTTCCATTAAGATATAGCGAGCCCCATCTAAGGCTGCTTTACTATCATCTATTCCTTTTTCAGGGTTGATATATGCATTTGCTGCGTCTTCAGGAGTATGTTGTGGTTCATTCCATAACAAATCAGCTAATGGCTCTAAGCCATTTTCAATTGCAATTTGCCCACGAGTACGACGTTTCGGTTTATAAGGAAGGTAGAGATCTTCAAGTTCTGTTTTACTTTGCGTCTCATTAATCGAAGAGCGTAATTCTTCTGTGAGTTTCCCCTGCTCTTCAATTGATTTTAAAATAGTTTGGCGACGATCATTGAGTTCCCGTAAGTAACTCAGGCGGGTTTCCAATTGACGAAGCTGAGTATCATCTAACCCACCAGTTACCTCTTTTCGGTAACGGGCCACAAAAGGCACCGTATTCCCTTCATCCAGTAACGTAATGGCCGAAAGTACTTGCTGGGGCTTTACTGATAGCTCTTGTGCAATAATTCGGCTTAATGATTCATTCATAATATATTTACCTACCGAGAGGAGTGGTTAAAAAAGATGGCTATTATACACGCGCAATAAGAAAAAAATTCCGCTTATTATAGGCCAAGCATGACATTTATGAGGAAAATAACAGATTATTCTGTGATTCGCGCTATAGTATCTGTATGAAATTCAATGTTGATGATCGTATTTATTGGTAATGGCAAAAAGTAACTATATTACTCGTGATGGCTGGCATGCCTTGGATAAAGAGCTAAAATATCTTTGGAAAGAAGAGCGTCCTCGCGTCACTCAATCGGTCTCTGAAGCAGCGGCTCAAGGTGACCGTTCGGAAAATGCTGAATATATCTATGGTAAAAAAAGATTACGTGAAATAGACCGACGGGTTCGTTTTTTATCCAAACGTCTTGATGAATTAAAAATTGTTGACCCAGATCCTCGTCAAGAAGGAAAAGTGTATTTTGGCGCTTGGGTAACCCTTGAAGACGATGATGAGAACATTAAGACATTTAGACTAGTCGGCCCTGATGAATTTGACCCAGCAAAACAGTGGATTTCTATTGATTCCCCTGTCGCGAGAGCGCTGATCGGTAAAAAAGTGGATGATGAAGTTAGCGTGCAAACGCCAGGTGGCATCGTTAATTACTGCGTATTATCTATCAAATATTATTCGGAATAAGATAAATAAATAGTGTGATATTCTAAGATACAAAGTCAGAACAAGTTTTGCCTATAAATCATTAATATTTATTCTTTGTTTTTGGTTTAATATTCTTATCAATGATAGAATTCGCTAATAAAAGCATTTGCACTTCGGGAGCTTAAAGATGCAAGACAGTTATAAAGTGCTGATTGTGGATGATGATTTACGTCTACGTTCACTATTAGAGCGCTATTTGACAGAGCAGGGTTTTCAAATCCGCACCGCGGCAAACTCCGATCAAATGGATCGTTTACTTACTCGCGAATCTATCCATCTTATTGTCCTCGACTTAATGCTTCCTGGCGAAGATGGCTTATCTATTTGTCGTCGCTTGAGAAGCCAAAACAATCCTATCCCTATTATTATGGTGACTGCCAAAGGGGAAGAAGTTGACAGAATTGTCGGACTTGAAATTGGTGCTGATGATTATATCTCAAAACCATTTAACCCAAGAGAGCTATTAGCCCGTATTCGTGCGGTGCTTCGTCGCCAAGCCAACGAACTACCGGGAGCACCTTCACAAGACAATGCGATTGTCTCATTTGGTAAATTTAAGCTTAACCTCGGTACGCGGGAAATGTTCCACGAAGATCAACATATGCCTTTGACCAGTGGTGAATTTGCCGTATTAAAAGTCCTTGTTTCACATCCCCGAGAGCCATTATCACGTGATAAATTAATGAGTCTGGCGCGAGGTCGTGAATATAGTGCGATGGAGCGTTCTATTGATGTGCAAATTTCTCGTTTACGTCGCATGATTGAAGAAGATCCCACCCATCCTCGCTATATTCAAACGGTTTGGGGACTGGGTTATGTCTTTGTACCTGATGGAACGAGCGTATCATAATGAGAAGGCTGAGGCTTTCACCCCACAATAAGCTCACTCGCTCTCTATTTCTGGTTATCTTATTACTTTTTTTTAGCTTGATAGCCAGTTATGTTGTTGTACAGCATCTTATTGTCGGGCCAAGCCTCCAGCAATTTAATAAAGTATTAGCGTATGAAATTCGTACGCTAGTACCGGAAGAACTGATCTTAGTCGATGGCACCCCACTTAAAATTTCTCCCGCTCTACGTAATAAAATTTACAACGAGTTAGGTATCTCATTTTTTGATAAAGACGCCGCTTTAAAAGCCGGTTTAGAGTGGGCAAGAGAAGATTTAGAACTTAGCCAGCAGATGACGGATTATCTCAATAGTGATACGACGATTTGGCTAGAAAACACCCTAGAGTACCCTATTTTATGGATTAATACCCAACTCTCACCCACGCTATGGATACGCGTACCACTTACCGAATTAGGGCAAAATTTCTTATTACCCGTTTATCGGCAAGCCATTATTTTTATCATCATCGTAGTGGCATTTTTCTGGTTATATAACCGTTTTCAAAATCGTCCATTGCATGAAGTTGAATATGCAGCACGACGCATTGGTAAAGGGGTGATCCCTCCGCCAATACCTGAATCTGGCACTGCTGAAATGCGTTCAATTATTCGAGCATTTAATCAAATGTCATCAGATATTCGCTCATTAGATAATGATAGAACACTGGTGATGGCAGGGGTAAGCCATGATTTACGCACTCCGTTAACGCGTATTCGTCTTGCTACAGAAATGATGAGTCCTGAAGATAGTTATCTTGCTGATTCTATCAATAAAGATATTGAAGATTGCGATGCCATTATCGGTCAATTTTTAGACTATATGCGCACAGGCAAAGAGATGTCTTTAGAATTATGTGATATGAATGGTCTATTGCGTGAAGTGATCTGCGCTGAATCTAACTCAGGCAAAGTCAGCGAAGAGCATTTATACCCTTATCCTATCAATATCACAGCAAACCCAATTGCCGTCAAACGGGCGCTTACCAATATGATTGTTAATGCCACACGCTACGGACATGGTTGGATAAGCATCACAAGTAATCAAAATGAAGAATATGCTTGGTTTCAAGTTGAAGACGATGGTCCAGGCATTGCCAAAGAAGATAGACAACGTTTATTCCAACCCTTTGTTCAAGGGGAACAAGCACGAAGTTCAACCGGTGCGGGTTTAGGTCTATCTATTATTCGTCGGATCATGGATGCCCATGGTGGCTTTGTCGAACTCGGCGATAGCACGAAAGGCGGGTTACTGATCCGTGCCAACTTTCCGTTAAAAGTGCAAGAAGACGAAGATGATTAATATCCTCACTTTTTAACGTTAACGCCCTTCTTATTTTTTCTCACCTATTTTTATGCATTATTTTCACTCTTTTTCTGCTTTGTCATAAAACTGTCACAATTAAGACATTTAATTGTCATCTAACTGACCTATTGTCTGTGCGTACCGTAACCGAAGTTGATAGATGTCGAAAAGTTATTCTACCTATCCCACAGGAGGGATTATGAAACTGATGCGTACCACCCTGACCAGTGTCATTGCCGCTGCACTTTCAATGACGGCTCTTTCTGCACAGGCAACGACCTCACTGACTGGTGCTGGCGCAACGTTCCCTGCTCCAGTTTATGCAAAATGGGCAGATAGCTATCAAAAAGAAACTGGCAACAAAGTTAACTACCAAGGCATAGGCTCTTCTGGTGGTGTAAAACAGATCATTGCTAATACTGTCGATTTTGGTGCTTCTGATGCACCATTAGCTGATGAAAAACTCAAGGCTGACGGTTTATTCCAATTTCCAACTGTCATCGGTGGTGTGGTGATGGCAGTCAATATCTCAGGTATTAAATCCGGTGAGCTTGTCTTAGACGGTGAGACTATCGGGAATATCTACTTAGGCAAGATCCAAAAATGGAATGATCCTGCTATAGCTAAACTAAATCCAAAACTCAATCTACCTGACCAAAACATTGCTGTTGTTCGTCGTGCTGATGGTTCAGGCACATCATTCGTTTTTACTAGCTACTTATCTAAAGTAAATAGCGCATGGAAAGATGAAGTAGGCGCAGGCTCTACCGTTAAATGGCCTACAGGCTTAGGTGGTAAGGGAAATGATGGCATCGCAGCCTTTGTTCAACGTCTACCAGGCTCAATTGGTTATGTTGAATACGCTTACGCAAAACAAAACAATCTTGCATATACTCAATTAGTCACTGCGGATGGCGAAGTTATTCCTCCTACTGCCGATAGTTTTAGCGCAGCAGCGAGAAAAATTGATTGGAGTAAGAGCTTTGCACAAGACCTAACGAATCAAAAAGGCGAAAATGCCTGGCCAATTACTTCTACTACCTTCATTTTAGTGCATCAAACGCAAAAAGATGCGGCTAAAGGAAAAGAAGTACTGAATTTCTTTAACTGGGCATATGAAAAAGGCAATGATGAAGCGAAAAATCTTGATTACGCCGTATTGCCAAAAGAAGTGGTAGAACAAATTCGTGCCGCTTGGAAAACAAGCATCAAAGACAGTAATGGTAAACCAATTTACTAACCAAAGGGTTACCATTAAAAAATAGATTAACGTTCACCCCCTGCAACACAGGGGGTAATAAATTAAAGAGGCTTTATGGCCGAGCATACAACGGTAATAAAGGCCCCGAGTAAACGAGGGGACGTTATTTTTAGCGCACTAGTTCGACTAGCTGCGTTAATTACACTTTTGCTTTTAGCAGGTATCATTGTTTCACTGATTTTCGCCTCATGGCCAAGTATTCAACAATTTGGTCTGTCATTCTTGTGGACGAAAGAGTGGGATCCACCCGCACAGGAATTCGGTGCTTTAGTACCAATTTACGGTACTGTCGTTACCTCAATTATTGCCCTGATCATTGCGGTTCCGGTGAGTTTTGGTATTGCACTCTTTTTAACAGAACTGGCACCCAATTGGCTAAAGCGCCCATTGGGTATCGCGATTGAGTTATTAGCCGCTATTCCAAGTATCGTTTATGGTATGTGGGGACTCTTTATCTTTGCCCCGCTCTTTGCCACATACTTCCAAGAGCCTGTTGGCAACGTGCTCTCATCAGTCCCTATTGTCGGTGAGTTATTCTCTGGCCCTGCGTTTGGTATCGGTATATTAGCAGCAGGGGTTATCCTCGCAATTATGATCATCCCTTATATCGCGTCTGTAATGCGTGATGTATTTGAACAGACCCCAGTGATGATGAAAGAATCCGCTTACGGTATCGGCTGTACCACATGGGAAGTGATTTGGAATATCGTTTTACCTTATACCCGAAACGGTGTGATAGGTGGTGTGATGCTTGGATTAGGTCGTGCGCTCGGGGAAACTATGGCTGTGACCTTTATTATTGGTAACACCTACCAGTTAGACTCTGCATCACTCTTTATGCCGGGCAATAGTATTACCTCTGCATTAGCCAACGAATTTGCCGAAGCAGAAACAGGTCTTCATACCGCTGCATTAATGGAATTAGGTCTGATTTTATTTGTCATTACCTTTATCGTCCTTGCGATTTCTAAGTTTATGACACTACGTTTATCTAAGAATGAAGGAGCACGTTAAGATGGCTAAAACATCCTCTTCTTCATTACAAGTTCAAACAGAAAAAGAACTGCATATACGCCATAAACGCCAACTTTGGCGTCGTCAAAAAAACCGTATCGCACTGTTTTTATCTGTCTCTACCATGGCATTTGGTCTGTTCTGGTTAATGTGGATCTTGTTTTCTACAGTAACCAAAGGCTTTGATGGCATGTCTTGGGCCTTATTCACAGAAATGACACCGCCCCCTAACACCGATGGTGGCGGATTAGCTAACGCCATTGTGGGTAGTGGTCTACTTATTTTATGGGCGACGGTCATTGGTACTCCTTTGGGGATCTTAGCGGGTATCTACCTTGCTGAGTATGGGCGTCGTTCATGGTTAGCGGAAGTCATACGCTTTATCAACGATATTTTATTATCAGCCCCATCGATTGTTGTTGGACTGTTTGTGTATACCATTGTGGTGGCACAAATGCAGCACTTCTCTGGTTGGGCGGGTATTGTGGCATTAGCGTTATTACAAATACCTATTGTTATTCGCACCACGGAAAATATGTTGAAGTTAGTCCCTGATAGCTTACGGGAAGCGGCTTATGCATTAGGGACGCCCAAGTGGAAGATGATCGCTAAAATCACGTTAAAAGCCTCCGTATCGGGTATTATCACGGGCGTATTATTAGCGATTGCGCGTATTGCGGGTGAAACAGCACCACTGCTATTTACTTCACTATCTAACCAATTCTGGAGCACAGATCTAAACGAACCGATAGCCAACTTACCTGTGACTATCTTTAAATTCGCCATGAGCCCTTTCTCACAATGGCAAGAGCTTGCTTGGGCTGGCGTATTACTGATCACCCTCTGTGTTCTATTTATCAATATTATCGCGCGCGTGCTGTTTGCTAAAAATAAGCATGGCTAACGCAGAAAGTTAAGCAAGAGAGAACGTTGAATGACTATGGCTAATGATAACGCTGGAAACAAAATCCAAGTTCGTGACTTGAACTTCTACTATGGTAAGTTCCATGCGCTGAAAAATATCTCATTAGATATTGCCAAAAATAAAGTAACGGCATTTATCGGCCCTTCTGGCTGTGGTAAATCCACTTTACTGCGTACTTTTAATAAAATGTATGAGCTTTATGGCGAACAGCGTGCTGAAGGTGAAATCTTGTTAGATGGCAACAATATTCTGACAGATAAACAAGATATTGCGCTATTACGCGCAAAAGTAGGCATGGTATTCCAAAAACCTACACCATTTCCAATGTCGATTTATGACAATATCGCTTTTGGTGTACGCTTATTTGAAAAACTGTCTCGTGCTGAAATGGACGAACGCGTTCAGTGGGCGCTGACCAAAGCCGCATTATGGAATGAAACCAAAGATAAATTACATCAAAGTGGCTATAGTCTTTCTGGGGGACAGCAGCAACGTTTATGTATCGCACGCGGTATTGCTATCCGTCCTGAAGTATTATTACTGGATGAGCCATGCTCTGCACTCGATCCTATCTCTACAGGTCGTATTGAAGAGCTTATCAGTGAACTAAAATCCGAATATACCGTGGTGATCGTCACCCACAATATGCAGCAAGCTGCACGTTGTTCTGATTACACTGCATTTATGTATTTGGGTGAATTAATCGAGTTCAGTGATACGGATACATTATTTACTCGTCCAGCGAAGAAGCAAACTGAAGATTACATCACTGGGCGTTATGGCTGATAACGAGGCAAATCATGGATAATTTAAACCACAATAAACATATTTCTGGTCAATTTAACGCTGAGTTAGAGCATATCCGTACAGAACTGATGGTCATGGGTGGCTTAGTTGAAGAGCAATTAAAAAAAGCCATTACCGCAATGCATAACCAAGACCAAGCATTGGCCAATGAAGTGATTGAAGGTGATCAAAAAGTCAATATGATGGAGGTTGCCATTGATGATGCCTGTATGCGTATCATTGCCAAACGTCAGCCCACTGCCAGTGATTTACGCCTTATTATGGCGATTTCTAAAACTATTGCCGAATTAGAGCGTATTGGTGATGTGGCAGAAAAAATCTGTAAAACGGCCCTTGAGAAATTTTCACATCAACATCAACCACTGCTAGTAAGTTTAGAGTCCTTAGGCCAACATGCGATACAAATGCTCCATGATGTTCTTGATGCTTTCGCTCGTATGGACTTAGAAGAAGCTATTCGAATCTATCGTGAAGATGCAAAAATTGATAACGAATATGAAGGTATTGTTCGTCAATTAATGACTTATATGATGGAAGATCCTCGCACTATCCCGAGCGTACTGACGGCATTATTCTGTGCTCGTTCTA
Source organism: Proteus sp. G3927 (assembly GCF_963894685.1). Lineage (NCBI taxonomy): Bacteria > Pseudomonadati > Pseudomonadota > Gammaproteobacteria > Enterobacterales > Morganellaceae > Proteus > Proteus sp. G3927. Next base: position 108,851 of record NZ_CAWQGX010000034.1, read on the forward strand.
TCGAACGTATTGGCGATCGTTGCCAGAATATCTGTGAGTTTATCTTCTACTACGTCAAGGGTCATGACTTCCGTCATTTAGGGGGTGACCAAGTAGAAAGAATGCTGACAAAAAATGATGATAGTCATTCTGCTAATTAAATAATTTATTCACTCTCTTTACGCTCTGAAACAGAGGCATTATTTGCCTCTGTTTTTTTATTTATGTTTATAAAGGTGCTATCTCTCCTTAACTTATTCTATAAAAGCATATCCATATCATTTTTTATTATTTTATGAACTTAGAACAACTTGATAGCGTGATAGGCAACATAACAATGAGAATACTTTTTTTGGGGTGAATAATGAAATTACGTGTTTTGGCAACGGCATTAATTGCTGGCTCAGTGCTTTTTTCTGGTCTGGCAAAAGCCGATAAATTAGACGATATAAAACAGGCAGGTGTGGTACGCATTGCTATTTTTGATAGTAACCCACCGTTTGGTTTTATCGATCCACAAACCAAAAAATTGGCAGGTTATGATGCAGATATTGCGAATGAAATTGCCAAAGATCTCGGGGTTAAATTGGAATTACGTCCAACTAACCCAGCTAACCGTATCCCACTACTTAGCGCTAAAAAAGTCGATTTAATTGCCGCCAACTTCACCATTACCGAAGAGCGAGCAAAACAAGTCGATTTCTCTGTACCTTATTTTGCTACTGGACAGAAATTTATCGCGCGCAAAGGCGTATTAACCAGCCCTGAGCAAATTGCGTCATTACGCATTGGGGCTGACAAAGGCACCGTACAGGAAATTACCTTACGTGAACGCTATCCTGAAACTAAAGTCATCTCCTATGACGATACCCCTCTTGCGTTTGCCGCATTACGCAATGGCAATGTACAAGCGATAACCCAAGATGATGCTAAATTAGTAGGGTTATTAGCTAATTTACCTGAAAAAATCAAAGCTGATTTTGAAATATCACCCTTTAGTATTACACGAGAATATCAAGCCGTTGCCGCAGCTAAAGGTGAACAGCGTTTAATTAACGAGATTAATAACACGCTATTAAGATTAGAGAAAGAAGGCAAAGCAGACGAAATTTATAATCGTTGGTTTGGCCCAGATACTAAGTCCGCTCAACCTCGTGGTGACTTTAAGTTTGCCCCACTTTCTGAGCAAGCGCCTCAATCCTAATGGTAGAGCAAATAACGATTTAATTCATCGCGATGATTTATTGATAAAACACCAACCCCGCTACTGCGGGGTTTGGCGTCTGCAATAGGTAATAATTATGTTTGCGCAGTTTCTTTCTCACTATCTTCTTGAGCCTCACTACTTAAGTTGGCTGTGGCAAGGTTTTTTAATCACCTTGCTTATCTCTTTCTGGACTATCATTATTGCCACATTACTAGGTTTTCTTCTCAGTGCTGCCTATGATAGCCATATCGCGCCATTACGTTGGTGTGCGGCCATTTATACTTCACTCTTTCGTAATACCCCATTATTGGTTCAGCTCTTCTTTTGGTATTTTGCTTCTGGTGAACTATTGCCACAAACGGCCATGATATGGCTTAACACCCCACATGAACTTTCTTTATTTGGCTTAACGCTCTCTTGGCCCTCTTTTGAATTTTTAGCCGGTATTATTGGGCTTACCTTTTACTCTGTACCTTTTATTGCCCAAGAGCTAAGAGCAGGAATACAGGGAGTCAGACAAGGCCAAAAATATGCAGCTTTAGCGTTAGGATTAACCCACTGGCAATCCATGCGTTATGTCATTTTACCGCAAGCTTTTCGTATCGCCCTTCCGCCATTGTTGGGTCAATATATGAATATTATCAAAAACTCCTCTCTCACTATGGCCATAGGTGTCGCAGAACTTTCTTATGCTTCAAGGCAAGTTGAAACTGAATCATTACGTACTTTTGAAGCGTTCGGCGTCGCCACCATACTGTATATCGCTGCCATTGCATTAATGGAAGCTTGGGGGCAATGGCATCAGCAACGAAAATTAGCGCAAGGATATTGATATGGACTTTACTGTTATTGCTGATAATTGGCAGTATCTACTTTTTGGCGCGTATCCTGATGGGCCATTAGAAGGTGCGGCTTTAACCATATTTATTAGTGTGATCGCCGGTATTGTATCTATTATATTAGGGACGCTTGGGGGGATCGCTCTCGCCATGCTTAAAGGGGTATGGGTTAACTTATTTGCCGCTTTTTTAGGTTTTTTCCGTGCTATTCCGGTCATTATGTTGATTTTTTGGCTCTATTTTCTATTACCCGTGGTATTAGGAATGGAAATTCCTGAGATAACCACCGTGATCTGTGCTCTAGCACTTATTACCTCCTCTTATATCGCTCATGGTGTTAAAGCCGGTATTCTCGCTATTGGCAAAGGGCAATGGCAAGCAGGTTTATCATTAGGATTTAATCGCTGGCAGACGCTTTGGTATATCGTGTTACCACAAGCATTACGTATGATGGTGCCCTCTTTTATCAATCAATGGATAGCCTTAATTAAAGATACTTCCCTCGCTTATGTTGTAGGTGTCGGTGAACTCTCATTCTTAGCAACCCAAGTTAATAATCGCAGCATGGTGTACCCGATGGAAGTTTTTTTATTTGTTGCCTTTATTTACTTTGTGCTCTGTTTTTCATTAGAGTTAATTGCCAACCGAGTGGGGAAATTATTTACCACCCAAAAAGAAAAACGCTCTTTTTGGCAATATGTTATTCCTAATAAAAAACCTTCACTGAGTGAAAAAATTATTTAACTTATTCATCCCCTAATAATATTGATTAGGGGATTAAATAATAACCATCACAATGTCTTACTCCTTAAAATTTTTTAGTGCTTTTAAACGTAAGATCATATCAAATGCTAATATAAATTCCTGATAGAGTTTATTTCTCCGCTCAATAAAATAGAGATAAATAACTAAAGATAAACTCACCGAATAAATTAAAAAGAAATTCTCTTTTATATTCAGCAAATAGAATAATAAACAGAGTAACAATGTACCTAAAGGGATCAAAATCAGAAACCATAATACACGGCAAAATAGGCCTCTTTTTTTTACCTCAGCAAAATCTTCTTCAAAGCTATAACAGATAATCATCCCCATTAGGTAATTAATTTTACTCGCCTTCGATAAAAAAAGCATAACAAACAGAACACTATATAAAAGAATGATTAATGCAACAATAAACTCAATATTAAGATAACCTTGCTCTAACGAGAAAGTAGCACTGTTCTGGAGCGGAAAAACAATAGGAAAATTAACAAGTAAACTTAAAAAAACCTCATTAACAATAATATAGGATATGTTAAATTTTTTCTTCTCACGGCTATATAAAGAAAAGTTATTCAAATAATGAATTGAACAACTGACATAAAACTTGATCAAAAAATACATAAAAAACCATATCATTAATGGTGACAAGAAAAAACCAAGAAAAATAATAATATATATTTGGCTATCAAAAACAATCTCGATTAAATAAGAGGTAACAAGAAATATTATTATAACCCCAATTATATAGCTTAACGAAAAAACAGTAAAATAACGTGATATTATCGTCCTTTTTGTCTCGCTTTTATTATTATTTTTTAAATAAAACTTTTCAGAAAAGAGACAGTATCGCCAATATATTCGCTCATTCATCATTGCACTGAGTAAAATGACAATAAAAATAGCAAAGTTACCCATAAATAATAACCAAAAACTTAACTCATTATAATTATTAATAAAGCATAAACTTAATACTATCGAGGCGATATAAATAGGTGTTAGCATAGTATAATGATGCGCTTGCATATAATAATGATAATTAGGCAACATAATTGCTCCTATATAAGATAATTAAATATAATCATTAACATGCAATATATTTTTATCTTTTAGCGTATATGAATTTTTCGCTAAATAATACAATGACTTGCTATCACCAAGTTCAATAAAATTGTGATAGCCTAAATGACACCATAGCGCCATAGTTGCTGTCCATCTTACGGTTTCTGTGAGTTGATTAACTAAATTCTGTTTAATTGTCTCAATATCGCTAACAATCTCAGCAGAAACATTCATCACTAGGGGTTTATCTGGGATTGAAAAAGGGATTGTCTGTAAAAAGTGAGCAAGTAAATTTTTCCCTTCGCTCATCAATTCAGTGTGCCAAGCACCATTAACGGCTAATTTATTCGTTTCTATTTTCATATTAGCTAATTGATTAACAACCTTACGTACACTTGCATACTCCCCCCCAATAACTTGGTGAAGTTCACTGTTATCACAGCAAATATTCACCTTTGTTGCGAGATCTTGCTGGTCAATCAATGTTGATAACGTCTGATAAGAGCAATTTTTAACAACATACATTACCCCTTTGTTATTCTTAGCGAGCTGTTGCATGATAGATGCGCGATAACTAATTAACTTAAAGACAGATTCAAGTTCCAGTACGTTCGCCGCAAATAACGCTGAATATTCTCCAGCGCTGTGCCCTGAATAACCCGCCTCATTCACACAACAATGCTCACGCAGTAAATAAAGAGAAGCAATATTGATAGTTGTTAACGCCACTTGCTGATAACAGGTTTGTACCAATTTATTCATGGGCCCTTTTAAACAAACAGTCCTTACATCGAACCCTGCTATTTCACTCGCACAATTCCATACTTCTTTTATTGATGGAACGTCACGATATACCCTATTTCCCATACCTAAATAAGGCCTACCCTGACCTGGAAAAAATAAAATGCTCTCTTGATTTTGGTGATACTTTTTCTCTCTCAATGGCATAGACCATACTCCTAAATAGTAATATTATTTTTTTGATATTTTTGTAAATAGTGGCTAACTTTAAAAATAGAGATACACGAAGCGATTGTTGCGGAAAAAAATAATAATAGAGGGATTTTAAACATAGCATCATATTGCCATAGCCAAGGGAGCATTAATGAATAGCTATTATTATCAGATAAAGAAATATTGATTTGTTTCAAATTAATCAACCAAGATAATAGCTGATGAATTAATAATATCGTTATAGAAATTGTTATAGTCATAAAAATAGCCAATAAAATAAATAATCGAGAAAAACTACCTCGCCAAATACCTAATCGATTAAATTCGAACAGATCACCAATAGCTTTTTTGATAGTGATGATAATGATTTTATTCACTAAAAAATAATAATAAATAGCAATAATGCTATACAATAATAGCATTGACCACTTAAAGAATGTCACAATAGAAATAATATAACTTTGTCTCTCAATAACAGGGATCACTTGCAAATTTAAAGATTTTTCTTTATTAATCCTTGTTATTTTAGCTATTACGCTATCAATATCATGCACATTTTTTAATAGAATATTTATTTTTGAGACACTTTTACTTTTTTTTATATATTGTAGTGTTTCTAATGGAATTTTGATCATGGCATAAGGATAACTATTTATTTGTGTGTTAAAAATACCACGTACATAAGTTGGTAATACCATTTTTTCATTATTATGAATAAATACAACATTAACTAAATCCCCATAGTTTATATTTATAGCATCAGCAATAAACTTATCTATCGTGATTTCTGTTCTTCTGACATGAGACAATTCACTCCCTGAAACAGTTAGATCGTATGCTCCTATGGTTAATAATGACTTAGGCTCGATAGCTAGGCCAGAAAACAATACTGTTTTTTTATTGATAACATTTTCTATCATGCCTGAAAAAATAATTTGTGGTGAAATTACCTGAATTTTTTCTAATAACTGCTTATCATAAGTTAATAAATGGATGATTTCTTCAGCATTGGTTATTTCCAAATAATCTTTCTTATCAGTAATATCCTGTTTATTATCTTTTTTATAAATTTCGATATGCCCTAAATTGGAATATGCTACTTGCTCTTTGAGCAGTAGCGTGAGGTGATGATAAAAACCCTCCAAAATCGAGATGGCGACACAGAGTAAAACGATAAAACATAAATTTCGATAAAAATGGCTAAGGGTTATATAAAGTAACCCTAATGTGTATTTGATATAAAACCAAGATAATGAACTAGAAAGTAATACTATCAAAATAAATATTGAGATGAATATAATAATATTTTCCATTAATCACTCTCTAATGTTATTGGTTGAATAACCGCGGTCTTTTCAATAGATAACCAAGGAGGAACGCTAGTGAAACTATATCGAGCAATTTTTTTACTCGCTTCATTTTCTTGAAGTAATTGAGCCATGATCTTTTTTGCTTGTGTCACTTGCTCACAACTAAATAATGCACGCGCATACATATAGTTAATCATGGGTATAAGTTCACTATTGATATTAATATTCTCAAGTAATTGCTGACTGTCTTTTTTAGCCACCACACAGCGCCCTAAATAACGAGGTGTAAAAGCATCCATTCTTAATCTTAGATAGATCAACCGCCAATTAGTTGGATTTTTTTCAACAACTTCATCAAGATAAAAAAAGGCCTTTTTTATTGTCTGTGCAGCCTGAGAATAAGCTTTATTTTTATGATAATAAGCGGATAAAAATACACTGACATAACCATAAATGACTTTATCAAATGGATGATCAACTTGTTTTATACTGTATTCTAACTCTGAAATTAATGAGGTCAATTTATCACTGGCAGTAAATGTATTCAGTGATATAAATAATAAAAAACGTTTATCGCTATTTTTAATGTCTATTTTACTCTCTACTTGCGAGAGCAATAGAGAGATTATTATTAAAATAATACCGATACAATTAAGTTTTCTCCCCATCATATAACTCTCCATGTTTAATCGTTATAATTTTATCTACAGCCGTATTTGGATGATTACAATTAGTGATTAATAATATTGGTATAGATAAATCTTTATGTACTTGTGATAATAATTGGATAAAATAATCAAAGTTATTCTGACTGAAACAATCATTATTATAATTAGCAATGATACACTTAGGTTTTTTCACTAAAGCTCTACTAAAGGCAACCTTTAGCAATTGATCTGTTGATAGCGATTTTGGGGTTTTATTATAGAGTTTTTCTATGCCCATAGATTTAAGTGTATTTATAATATTATTCTTTAGCTTTTTTTTATCTTTATAATTGATTACTGAATAATAAATATTATCAAATACATTACAATGATTAAAAAAGTAATTTTCTTTGAAAACAAAACCGATCATTCCATTCCTTAATAAAGCTCGCTGCTTTTCATCTAGAATATTTATATAGTTACCTAAAAAATAAGTATAACCAGTATATTGAATATCAACTCCTGAAATAATATCAATCAATGCATTCTTTTCATTCTCTTGTTGATATTTTATTAATGTAAAATGCTCATTATTAATGTCGAATGTGAGATTTTTAAAAATTATTTCAGCGTTGCTTTTATCATGATTAAATTTATTAATATTTGTTAGTGAAAATAATGCTAATTGGCGTGCTTTTGTTATTCCATACATAAAATACCTTATTATTGTTTCCAACAATCAACCAGCCAAACACCATTTTCTCCATCAAACGCACTCAAAAGGTAATGAGAGGCACTATCTGCTGCTTTTTGTAAATGATCGAACATAAGAGCCGGTGTGATAAACCCACTATCACCATAAAGACGATTTAAAAAATAGCAATTAAGATTAACAGGTAATGCTGTGAATGCGGTTTCAAGTATAGAAATATATTTATAAGTCAGTAACGCAGTTATATAAATTGAACCCGTCTGTTTATTAATACAACGGTGCCAATTTTTAACTAATTGCTTTATTGCTTTTTTTCTATTTTTACTCATAGAAAAATAATGATTGATAGAAATCGAAATATCTGAACACTGTTTTTTATTGATAATAATGCAGGCGACTCTTTCAATACTATTTATATTTTCCAACGTATTAGGCTTGAAAAAAAAGGTTATAGGTTGTCTTTCTATTTCACTAAAAGATAAAATTGGTACAGCCCGAAAACCACCACAAATAAATATATTATCAAGTAAATCACTATTAATGAGCTTTTGTGCTAATAATAGTGCCGACATCATACCATTACGTTCGCCTCTTATTTTGCAAGAGAAATTTTTTATACTGTATTTTTTTACGATATTTCTAGGAATAATATTAAGAGTGAACACATCCCTTAAACTATCTATCTGTTCGAAAGCAGTTAGCTCTCCCCATGCATCAATATAAATCAGTCCATTTCGCTCCTTTTTTAAGAGGAATTGTGATTTTGTATCTAATTGACCAACAGCATGATCGACCACATGCTCTATTGCAGATAGGTAAGGACGACAATTTGTTTTTCTTATTCCTTCACGTAGATACATATCATGATTGACCCCATAGCGTTGAAAACTCCAACTTTTTCCTGCGCTTTTTTTACCCGCTAAACGTAACATATGAGATTCCCATACGTTATACCATGAAGGAATAAAAGGGATCAGTGGCTCTTGTGGCTCAAAAAAAGCATAAGCGGCTAAATTAATAGCACCAGTGGGTAATAATCGCCTCATCCTTGCTCTCCATTTGCGATTAATAACATGGCAATAATAGAGCCATCCATACCTAAGCCGATTTTTAAAATAGGTTTAGCGCTATAGTTCACACACTCTTGATTAGTGAGGAAATTAACCTCCATTCCATCATCTATTGGGTAATGTGTAGTCGAGGGGATCAATCGATTATTTTTTAATGAATCAGCTATAATCATTAAATCAATAATACCAGAGCAATTAGAAATATAACCTATCTGCCCTTTATAGCTAATAATAGGGATGGGTTGTTTAAAGATGTTAGTAATAGCTACCGTCTCAGCTTTATCACTAATAATCGAACCATTACCATGAATAAAAATAGCACCAATATCACTTGGTAAATAATGACTAAGATCGAGAAGCTGAGAAATCACTTTTGATATCGTATAAAAGTTAAATAATGTGCCTCCCATTGTCCGTTCAGCATTACTTTGCATAAAAACGGAATGATAGATATAAGCAGGTGCAAGATATTGTCTCGAGTTTATCTGTTGTTGGCTTTCTAAAATCATCACGGCATAACCGTCTGATAAGGTGACCCCATCGCTGTATTTACTCAAAGGTTGAGCGTGCGCTTCAACTAACATGCCTTGGCTATCCATAAAGGCTATATCTTGTAAAAGTAAGCTATTCCACGACAATACTATTACAATATCCGCCATATCTTGGCTTATTTCATTATGTCCTATATGCACAGCCATTAACGCAGAATTACTGGCACAATAGATAGGAATAGGTGGGAAATCTAACTGATATTCAGCCCACAATTTATTCGCTAATTCATCCTGTGCAAAAGAGGCTGCATGGAGTGATTTTATCTGCGGAGAATATTGAACATCTTCGGCATCGTTTTTATCATAAAACCCTTGGTAATCCATAAAATCAGCTCTAGGCCCGTGACCTGCAAGATACATTATGGTACGTGAAGCGCGAAGCTTTTCTAGGGTGATATTAGCCCGTTTTAAACTGTTATGAATTAATCGCGTTAATATTTCAAAATGATCATTGGGAATATTTTGATAGGGGATCACTGCCGGATTATGATTAAATTTAAAATATTCTACAAAATAATCATCAGAGAAGTATTTCTCTGTTTTAATTGTTCTTTTTAATAAGAGTTGTTCAGAAAGTTGTTCAAAATTTACTATTGAAGGTAAATTAAGTTCCCATCCACTTATCGCAACATTTTTCATAACGGTTTCCTGATGATAATTGCATAGTGGTTACATCCTTCTGATGAACCAAGAACTAAAGCAGTTTCTATCTGCTTATTAATCGGTTGGGTAACAAAATGAATATCATCAGCTATAAAACTTTTTGTATAAGGAATAGGTATTATCGTGTTGCTTTGCATCATATGAATCACTAAAGAGATCGCCAATATCCCAGCGCATGATTCAACTAAACCAAAAAAGGCATTGTAATTAACTACTGGTACATGATTTGCCGCTTGATAAAATAGTTGCCGAATCGCACGGATTTCAACTTCATCATTCTCTTTATTACCATCACTGGTACCACAGATAATATCAATATCTTGGCAACTGAGTTGCGCCTCAGATAATGCTTGTTGGATAGCCTTACATAAGGCGGCCACTCTATCAGTAATATTTTCGTCTACTAAAAAAGTATTATCATTCGCTTTACCGTAGCCAATAATTTCAGCATAAATTTTAGCGCCTCGTTGCTTGGCATACTCTTTATCTTCAAGAAATAACATCCCTGCCCCTTCTCCGGGGATATAGCCGGCACTTGCATTAGAATAAACCTGATAATCTGTCGCATTCTTGGTCAGATTAACTTTCTTACTCATCGCTTGAAAATAGAGTGAAATAGAACTGAAGTGCTCATCTGCCCCTCCGACAATTACCTGAGGTTGTAGATCTTGCCTGATAATTTCATAACCATAAGTTAACGCTCCTAATGCAGCATTAACCCCTGTTGCCAATGTCGTGGTATAACCTTTTATTCCCTCTGTGATGGCACAAAATGTCGGTACTGCATTCATTAAAGTACCAGGAAATTCTGATGTTCTTACTTTTTGCGGATCAGGAATTAAACTTTGTAAATAACGATTAACGGTACTTTGTGGCCCTTTTGACATTCCAACAATAAAACCTAAGTTATCACCATCACGTTTAATTTTGCGTCCAGCATTAGCAAGTGCTTCATTTAAAGCGAATAAGGCATAAGTCCCGCTAGGAATAGCTTTTCTTGGATCATAATAACGTAATGTTTTTTTCGGATTAACGTCAGTGATAGCATGATAACAGGCGTTATTTTTTAAGCGATGATCAATGTCGAGATCAAAATAAGGATGTCCTAACGATTGCTCAAAATCATTATCTTTTATGACAACAGACATCAAGTTGTCGATATCTTTCTGCACATCACTCGCAAATACGATAGGTTTTAATGTACCTGTTTTATCTCCTGCCGAAATCGCTGTTATTATCTCCATTACATTATTGCCAATAGATGTAATCGCCCCCACTCCGGTAATAACCACTTTTTTAGCTTTATATTCCGTCGGTGTTTTATCTGTAATATAAGGGCTTGCGATAATAGAGCAGTTATTTCCTCCAAAAGCATAATTATTCTTCATAAAAAATTTTACTTTTTTATCTTGAAAGAAATTCGGTACATAATTTAAATCACAGCTATGCCTTGGCTGAGTGAAATTTAATGTAGGGGGAAGTTTGTCTTCTGCTAAACAAATAAAACACGCGATGATTTCAACAATACCCGCAGCACCAATATTATGACCAACATAAGATTTTGTTGAACTTAATGGGATATGATAAATATTAGGAAACACTTTTTTCATCGACATAGTTTCAATGCGATCATTTGCTTCAGTACCTGTACCATGCACATTTATATAATCAATATCATTAGGAGTAATACCCGCATTATCCAGTGCTTTATACATAACTTGCACTGCACCATTTCCTCGAGGATCAGGGCTAGTTTCATGGTAAGCATCACAAGATGTCGCGTAAGAGACAATTTCACCATATATTGTCGCACCACGTTCAACCGCATGTTGATAATCTTCTAATACTAACGCTCCTGCACCTTCACCAATAGACATACCAGGAGTACCTGAAAATGGGGAAGTTGGTGTTGTTTTCATCACATTAAGGGCATAAAAACCCGCAAAGGTAGGAAGATAAATGGGTTCTGTTCCGACCGCTAGCACAACAGGATTTTTGCCATTTTGGATATAATCATACCCCATACCTATCGCGTTAGGGCTTGCGGTACAGGCCGTCGCCACTAATTCAAGACCACCACGTAAGCCAAGTAGACTTGATACACTCGAACAGCATGATGAAAATCCACCGGATAAAATGGCTTTTTTTATCGAAAAATCATCAATATGTTGTTCAAATAATGGCAGAAAGGCTTCCGTTCCTGCTGAAGAGACGCCCACGATCATCGCGGTATTATCTAAAATAGACTGATTATCTATTAAGTTTGCTTGTTGTAATGCCTCATTGCAGACTCGATATGCCCATAATGCCGCATTGTCTAGTGATCGAGCGATATGCTGCGGTATATCTGAATAATCTAATGCCATCTCAATCTCAGATGCATTGGCATTTTTAAACCATTTTAAATAACGTTGGCTGGGCTTAATATTACATTGTCTATTAAAAAGAACCTGTTTAAATTGAGGCACATCTTTAGCTAAAGATGATAAAATCCCCATTCCGGTTATTACAACCCGACGGCGTCTACTATTCATGTTAATTCCTATATAATATTTATTATGTTTAATAAATATCTTTGCTATAAATTTAATCTTTCATTATTGATGTCTTTCAAGATAACTATCTTCGGTTGGATTAATTATTAAACTTAAATTATTAACAAAGGGAATACTCGTTGTGATAAAATCAATATCACCATAAGCCGTTTTTATTTTATAGTCATCAATATCAACATAAGCAAATTCTCGTTTTAATAATATTCTAGCAATATGTTCTTTTAATATAAAAGAGTATCCCACTTGAATAACTACGCCTATTTGTTCATTTTGGTAATAGATTGTATCGCCTTGTAAAATTGCAGCATTCTGAGGCATATTAATTATTCTTGCGCCCACTATTTTCTGATCTACCCCATTATCAGCACGTTGTTTTATTGCATCTTGACCAATAAATACATCTTTATCGTAACTAATCGCCCATTGCATTTGTAACTCAATAGGACAGCGACTAAAAGGATTAATCACTTGAGGCTCCCAACAAGGGTTTTCTAGTCGTATATTTTTTAAATCATCAACCCCGCCAATCTTTAAATCAAATTTCTCAGATAAAGTGCATAAATGTCGCCAAATAGACATTAACTTCTCTTCATCTCCCATAATGTGATAACAATATTCACCGTGTTTACCAACACGCATAGTAATGACATCTTCATCAACATACATAAACTCATGAAAAGGTAATCCAATAATATCCATACCGACGATTTCAGATAAAATTTCCCAAGCATAGGGGCCTTCTAGACAGATCATACGCCAATCTGGAGTAAGAGAAGCGATAGCATCAATTTGGTAGCATTCACCCCGTTCATCTTGCTTATCTAATACTTTTTTTATCTGCTGGCATATGGCATCACTATTCATCCACTCTGAAATTAAAAAATAGTGTTCATTATCACATAGTACATAGGCATCACTTATTATTTTCCCTTCTTTATCTAGCAACAATGTATAAAGTAGTTGTTCATCACGAATAGATGAAATGTCTGCAGAAATAAGATAATTGAGTAACCGCCAAGCATCTTCACCAGAAATTTTCACCATGCCATAATGAGAAAAGTCTGTCATTAATATGCTATTTCTTACCGAGAAATAAGCCTCATGTTCATTAGTATAACGTTTGGGAAGTGTCACTCCATTATATTCACCGAATAATACATTCGCTTTATTTTCCATTTCAAAGTATTTCATAACATCTCCAATAAATAAAAATGATATAACTTAATTATTATTACTCTCATTTTTTTCTTGTTTTTCTCGCTGTTTATTTAAAATAAAGGTTGTTAGGCTATTTATTGTTCTCATATAAGAAGGATCATCACCTTCTGTTACTTGAATATTAAATTCATCATTAAGAAAGACAATTATCTCTGTGGCATCAACAGAATCTAATTTTAAACCACTACCAAATAACGGAGTATCATCATCAATTTGATTAATACTCTTATTTAAATTGAGTCGTTCAATAAGCCCTTCTTTGACTCGCTTTAACATTTTTTTTCTTTGTTCAATTTTTTCATTTAACTTATCGTCATTTTCCATACTATTAATATCCTAATTTTTATTTTGTTCAGAGTGATTATATTCTCTGAAATTAACTATGGTGCCATTAGCAATGATTTTCTTTCCCACTCTTGCCTCAACAGAATAGTGTTTAAAATTGCTTTTATCAGAAAATAATAGAATGCTTGTTATCTCTATGGTATCTCCTGGGTAAGCAGCATTTTTATACCTTAAATTTTGTGAGGCCAATACACCGGAAACCTTTCTTCGATGCTGAATTAAAATTCGTTCTGATCTCGGCTCATTAAGGGCTTTGGCTATTTCTTTAAATGTATTTAATTCAATATTATGTTCTATTTTATAAATTGAACAAAAGTCATCAATAAAAGATAAATACTCACTCGTTTGACCAAAGATTTCTGCCACCATAACCCCTGGCATAACAGGATCGGTTGGAAAATGTCCTAATAAATAGGGATCATTAAAGGTGACATGTTTAATCGTTTTGATAATAGGTTTTTCACTAGGGACAAAATCGACAATCCTATCAACCATAATGGTCGGTTGTCGCCATGCGCCTAATTTTAAAAATAGTGTAGGAGGCAATAACGATTGATTATAGAGACTCATAAGGGTTACCTCTCATCGCATCACCATCCCACCATCAACGATTAATGTTTGCCCAACAATATAGCTGGATGCCTCGGAGCTTAAAAATACAATGGTATTGGCAACTTCAGCACTTGCTCCCAATCGTTGTAATGGAATAACCGATTTAATATGACGGACGACTTGGCGTGACACTTTTTTGACCATGTCAGACTCAATCATACCCGGTGCCACCGCATTGACTCGAATTCCTTTACCTGCCAACTCTGCAGCCAACGTATGAGTAAAACCTATAATTCCAGCCTTAGCGGCGCTATAGTTACTTTGCCCAATACTTGGAACAATCCCTGCAATAGAAGCAACATTAATAATGGTCGCTTTTTCTGCCGATCTTAATAAAAGCAATAACTGTTTAGTAAATTGACAAGTTCCTAATAAATTGGTTTTAATAACATATTCAAATTCACTTATATTTATAGCAGAAAATAATTCATCTTTAATCACACCTGCATTGTTGATTAATATATGAATAGCATTAGCATATGCCTTTAGTTTATCTAAAAAATCATGAATTGATTTATCATTATTGATATCACATTGTAATATATGTAAGCAGTGACAATATTCACTCTCTTTTTTTAGCTTATCTAAGTTATTTCTATTTTGGTGATATAATGCATAAACATGACACTGCTGTTCAAGGTATTTCTGGCAAATTGCAATACCTATATCACCATTAGCTCCTGTAACAATCACATTCTTATTCTTTAGATCAGAATATATAAACATAATAAAACACCTATAAAAGCATCAATTAAAAATTGCAACAGCGACAGCATAATGATCACAATGAGAAATACTTAATAATGATTGGGTTATTTTTTTCTGCTTTAATAAATTAGAAAAATGGCCTGTAAAAAAATAACAAGGTGCGCCATATTCATCATGCCTTATTTCAATATCATGAAATAAAATCCCCAAACGAAATCCTGTACCTATTGCTTTTACAGCGGCTTCTTTAGCAGCCCAAAACCCTGCAACACGATGATAATTTTCATGAATTCTACCGATACTGTTTCTTTCATATTCAGTTAATAATCGCTGAGTTAACGGTTCACCACTTCTACATATTGCAATAGCCACCTTTTTTATTTCTATAATATCAGTTCCTATTCCCATATTATTTCATACTCAAGATGGTGTATCCTTTGATCTATGAGCGACAAAATATCGCTCATAGATAGGCTAAAATGTTATTTATTTAACGGCCCGACAACTTTACCTTTATTAGTAAAAGTTCCTTTATTATCGATAGTAATACTTTCTCTACCAACAATAATACCTGATTTTTCATTAGTAATATTCTCACCAGAAATAGTCGTGTCTTTTATTGAATTAAGAATACCGCGATTAATAATATTTCCTGTCACACCTAATTCGAAACTATTTTTACCTGACATAATACTATTGCTGGCATTGGTATATTTACCATTTATATTTACACGTAAATGTTCTACACCAGAAATGACGCCATTGTTTTCAAAATCACGATTAACCGTCACTTCAGTATCACCACTCGACGCAATAACACCTTTTAAGGTATTACTTTCAACCGAACCTGTACTGTTATTTTTCAGTGTATCGGTTTGTAGTGTTAATTTATCCTGGCCAAACAATGTGCCTTGTGAATTGGTAAAGGTGCTTGTCACTACAGAGGCATTTTTATGTGATGCAATAGTACCACTGGTATTATCAACAGAGGTGAATTTAAGCTCCATATCCCCATTTTCTGTTACAATACGTCCTTTATTACTCACTAATTTATTACCGCTTAATTTCATTTCGCCTTTACTAATTAATCCCCCTTTCTGATCAGGTTGCCCCAGATAAAAGCCCATTTCTGTTTTGAAATCTAAACTGCTGTTATTCGTCAGTTCTGGTGTATCAATCTCTAATTTCTGTTCAGTGATCACAAATCCTGATGTGTTATTAAATTTATCTGTTTTAAAATAAATAGCGTCTCCTTTAATAACACCTTTATTATTATTTATATAAGGCGCACTGATGGTGACGCTATCGCCTTCTAAGTAAAAAACACCAAAGTTATTATCTAATGTCTGGGAGAAAGTCACATTAGCACCGGTTTTAGATGCTAAGCCACCATAGAGGTTTTTGATCTTATCACTACTAAATGTCAAGTACCCCCCTGATTTTATATGTCCCCATTTATTGGTAATGTCGCCTTTGTTAGTGAAGTTCATATCGCCATCGGTGGCAATAATCCCTTGGTCATTATTCAATCCAGCAATATTAACTGTCATACCATCCAGACCACTAAGAATACCTAATGAATCATCGCTAGCAGTATCTGCCGTCATGCCGGTATTTTTCAGTGCCTTACCATTAGTATCAATTTCAACACGAGTAACTGAGCGTAGGCGACTATGGGTATTATTCATTGCGCCACTATTAATACTAATATCCCCTGACGCATCAATATAAGCATCAATATTATTGAAATCTTTTAGGTTAGTATTAATATCAATGACACTTTTAGAATTAATTTGACCCTCTTTATTATTAAATAAGCCACTATTAATTTTAATACCATTAGTAGTAGAAATACCGACGCCTTCACCGACCGTTGCAGTATTCGTTATTGGTTTACCGTTTGTCTGAATATCTAATTTATCTTTACTTGCAATATAGGAGGCATTGTTTTTAAATTCACCACTATTGATGATTACATTTCCATCAGCAGAAATATTACCACCAGAGATATTATCAACTTTCGCTTCTTTGGTTTCTATTGAGATAGTTTTAGTACTTTGTATTTCACCAGTACTATTTGTAACACCTTTATCGAAAGCAAAATAGATATCCCCCTCAGATAAGAAGTTACCTTTATTATTATCAAGTGCACCGCTATGAATAAGCTCGATCCCTCCCCCAGCAGTTTCAACATTACCATTATTTTTCAGTGGTGAGTTAGCTTCAGTACCTATAAATTTTAGCGATGAGCTTCTCACTCCTGCATTCTTGACTATCTGCAAACTATATTTACTAGCAACGCCTGTTGGCTTTTGTGCAACCACCGTATTATCTTGTGCTTTAACTTCATTAGCGCCAGTTATCACATTCACATTAATACCAGATGCATCAAGAGGCGATTCAATAGAAACATTGCGGGCAATTAAATCAATCTGTTGCGCACTTTTATCAAAAGTGGCATTACCTTTAACAGTAATATTCCCTTTTTCCACTTTATAACTATCAACGGTATCATTTTGTGTATTCACTTTCCCAGTAGTCAACACAACACGGTCAGCACTAAGAAAGTTACAGCTACTACAAATAATTCCAGCAGGATTAGATAAAATCACCCGTGCTTTTGTTCCGGCCACCTCAACAGGACCATTTAACGTAATGGCTTTTTTAGCGTTAACCTCAAGAGTAATCTCTTTTGCCGCACCGCTAGATAAATTACTATTACCGTCAATATGCCCCGATAATTGAGTATCAGCACCATCAGGACTATTATTTAATATTAATCCTGCTTCAGAAACATCAAAACTGGTTAATGAATTACTGGAATAGCCATTAATCGCTGCGGCAATATTAAGAATATCAACACTACTATTTTTTTGCTGTTGTTGCACAACAATATGAGCAGACGGATCCGCCTGTACTACAGTCGCCATATTTAACGTTGATAATACAGAGAAAACTAATAAATTAATTTTAAAAGAAACAATTTTTTTCCTATTCATTATAATTACCTTATATTAAGCACAAAAGTTAATTAAATAATAAGATCTCTCTTTATTTAAAAGATCTATTAAGCACTAACAGGTGACAAATAAAATATAAAACAAAAAATCGATTGAAATTTACTGGTGAGTTAACTTTAGAGAAATATATTTATTTGGCAATAGGAAAGCATATTCATAATTAATTAGATCCCGAACTAAATAAAATGAAAACAATATAAATAATTACTCTGATAAAAATAATACCAATAGAGATATCATTTTATTTCTAATAACAAGACTTATTACTATAGGTATTAATGCTTAATTAAAACCTATACCTCCTTTATCTCTACAACACTTTTTCGTGATATGTTCGTCTTAAAACGCAATCGATTACTTTTTAGGTGCAGTTTCTAATTTATTTGTGTAGGATAAAGCGAAAAACATTTTTTTTGGGATCTTTTGTCTATGAGCATGTCATCACCAAATTCTGCTCCGCAGAGTTTGCTCCAACGCCTGTTTAAACTTCAGGAACACGGCACCACGGTTCGCACAGAACTGATCGCCGGTGTCACCACTTTTTTAACTATGGTTTACATTATCTTTGTTAACCCACAAATTCTTGCTGCAGCCCATATGGATATTAAAGCAGTGTTTGTTACTACCTGCTTAATTGCCGCGTTCGGTAGTATTTTAATGGGACTGGTGGCTAATCTACCTATCGCCGTCGCACCCGCGATGGGTCTAAATGCCTTTTTTGCCTTTGTCGTAGTAGGAGCGATGGGGTATTCATGGCAAGTGGCCATGGGCGCTATTTTTTGGGGCGCAGTAGGTCTCTTTTTGCTTACTCTCTTTCGTATACGCTATTGGATAATAGCGCATATTCCGCTTAGTTTACGTGTTGGGATCACCAGCGGTATCGGTCTGTTTATTGCCATGATGGGCCTAAAAAACTCTGGGATCATTATTCCTAACAACGACACCATTGTGACTATCGGTAATTTTGCCTCCCACAATGTGTTATTAGGTGCTCTAGGCTTTTTTATTATCGCCATCCTTGCAGCTCGTAATATTCATGCGGCAATCTTAATATCGATTATTATCACTACGGTGATTGGCCTGTTATTAGGGGATGTTCAATATCAAGGTATCTTTGATATCCCCCCTTCTATTGCTCCCGTTGTAGGGCAGGTTGATATTGTTGGCGCATTAGATATTGGCTTGTCTGGGGTTATCTTTGCTTTTATGTTGGTTAACTTATTTGACTCATCCGGTACATTAATTGGTGTCACCGATAAGGCAGGTTTAACAGACGATAAAGGTAAATTCCCACGAATGAAACAAGCGCTCTATGTAGATAGTTTAAGCTCTGTCGCAGGCTCCGCCATGGGGACATCATCTGTTACCGCATTTATTGAAAGTACCTCTGGTGTTTCTGTTGGTGGTCGTACCGGATTAACTGCAGTTGTGGTCGGTATTCTTTTCTTACTCGCCATTTTCTTATCACCACTGGCTGGCATGGTGCCAAGCTACGCTACCGCAGGGGCATTAATTTACGTCGGGGTGCTGATGACCTCCAGCTTAACGCGCGTAAAATGGGATGATTTAACTGAATCCGTACCAGCGTTTATTACCGCCGTGATGATGCCATTTAGCTTTTCTATCACCGAAGGTATCGCCCTTGGCTTTATCGCCTATTGTGTGATGAAAGTGGGTACTCTACGCTGGAAAGAAATTAATCTCTGTGTGGTGATCGTTTCACTGTTATTTATTCTAAAAATATTATTAATTGATACTCACGTCATTGATTTAAATAATTTATTTTAATATTTAATAAATTAATTTATTGATAATAAAAAAAGCACCAATAATATTCATTACTGGTGCTTTTTATTATCTTAAATTACTTAATATAAGTTGGTAGCAACAAACCAAAAATAGCGGAATCAGACACTTCATCACCGACAATCCAGCGTTGCTTTAAATAGCCTTCTTGCTCAAAACCAAGCTTGGTTAATAATGCCCTAGAGGCTTGGTTATCGGGATGTATATCCGCTTCTAAACGGCGTATTGATAGATGTGTTCTTAAATAATCAATAAAAGCAATCATTGCCTCATACATCAACCCTTTTCCTTGAAAGGCGTTATCAAGACAATAACCAATTTCACCACGGCAAGAATGGAGATGATGATTGAAGAATACACACATGCCAATAAGTTTATCTGTTGCTTTATCAATAATGGCTAAACGCAGATATTCCTTACGCTCCATATGCGTAATATCCTGAATAATATCTTCCTTCGCTTGTTGTATATTTTGCCAAGGAAGATGGCTCCAATAACGAGTAACCTCAGGAGAGCTCATAATCTGGAACCACTCTTGAGCATCCTTCATGGCAAAAGAGCGTAATAATAATCGCTCTGTTTCAATACGAATATCAGCATAACGCATTTTACAACTTCTCTGATTGCTGTTTAGGCGAGACAAAAGCGATACATACCGGCTCTGCCAGTGCATCGGGCTCAGAGCGAAACATGACTTCTTGAGTATCTGCTATTTTTAAACTCGGCCAATATTGTAATCCCGCATCGAAATGGGCTTTATCACAGTAATACCCCACAGGGCCAATCAATAAGACACCTTTGTCCTCTAATTGCGCCAACGTAATATGACGGTTATAAATATTAGGGGGCTGAACATCTTTCTCGACAATCCAGGGTTGGGCTGATAGCGGTCTATCTTTGCCATAAAAAGTGACCCACTCATGCATATACTCACCCCCTACATAAGATAAAGGCTGATGATAATGCTGATGCCAAGCATTCTCGACATCTTGTACAAAGGTTTTAACACCAATAAACTTTTGACCCGCATTACGCACATTAGCAGCTTGTACTACCGTATAACCAGATACCACTAACATACCAAAAACCGCTAAACCATATAACACACCACGTAATGAACGCTTAGGTATGACACTAATTGAGCCGACAAAAAGAGCGGTAGCCACTGACATAAAAGGTTGTAACCACTCAGTGATGCGTCCCCCTTCATGGAAACTAAACCAAATAAAAATAATCGCTAATGGGAATAGCAAAATAAAATTCAATAATTGACTATCTTGAGAAGTACGCCAACTAACTCGCCCACCATAAAGACGTACAATTCCCCACATTAGTAGCACTGGATAGAAAACCGTTAAAGCGGCACGTAACGTACGTAAATTAAAACGTGCTTCTATTTGTGAGTCGACCCATTTAAAGGCGGCAAAGTCGTTTTGCCACAACCAAATAAAATTAGGTATGACAAACGCCAACCAGATAGCTATCGCAAAGTAAAAATAAGGGGAGCGATAGCTTTGACGAACTTTAGGTACTAATACGCTTAATAAGAATACCGCACCAATCAGGGCTAATGAGGAGTATTTCCCCATAGTAGCCACTCCCATCACTACAGCGAATCCACACCAATATTTGGGGTTGTCATTGATAGCGCATAAAAAGAAATAGAGCGCCCAAGGCCAGCAACCCACTAAAATATAATTATCGTTATAAGGAATGATATCGAAATTAATAATTCCTGATAAATTTAAACCTAACATGGCAAACCAAGCTAGGTGATAATTTTTGGTTAACTTATAGGCTAAATTCCAAACACCTAATAAGCCGATGGCTATCATCACAAAGTGGATAAAATACCAATAAAAGCTAAAATCAATACCACCATAAATGGCTGGCCACATAATAAAACCAACAAACCAAGGGTTTTTAGGTGAGCCCCAACCGCCATTAGTACCCCAGTTAACCGCTTCTACGGCATCATAAGGTACGGTGGGATCAAATAAATAGCTGACGATAATCCATAAAACCGCATAACCAATTATCCACCAATAAACTGGTTTGCGTAATCGAGCAAATGATAATGTCATAATAAACAGAATGTTAAGTTAATTAGTTTAAATTTATAGTTAATTGCTATCACAATACAGTAAAGTATAGTAAACCGAGCGCTACATTGTACGTGAGTAAATATTAAATTGTCTTAAATTCGTGCTTTTATCGCAAAATAGTTTCTGATAGATTGCGCAACCAATAAGATCACAAATCGAGTTACCATTATGAATATGATTAAAAGAAAACCCGCAGCTAAAACGCGTAAAAAAACACGTGAAGAGCTAAATGCAGAAGGACGTGAACGTAAGCGCCAGAAAAAGCATCGTGGCAATCCTGCTGGTAACCGTCAGCAGGAAGCGATGAAAAAAGAGCAAGCGCAAACCAATGAACAGAAAGATCCACGTATTGGTAGTAAAAAACCCATCCCTCTCATCGTGGATAATCAGGCGCCTAAAGTAGATAAGAAAAAATCCGCGCCAGCAAAAATGGAGCCTATGCGCTTATCGTTAGAAGAAGAGTTAGCACTCTTAGAGAATGATACTCGTTTAGATGAATTACTCTCTCGTCTGGAAGAAGGGGGTAAACTCAATCCTGAAGAGCAAGCTTATACTGAAAAAACCCTTGATCGCATCGATGCGTTAATGGCGGAATTAGGCATTGAGTTTGAAGAAGATGACGATGAAGAAAAAACAGAAGATATTATGCAGTTATTAAAAGGTAAGTAATTTATCGTTACCCTATCTTAATCTGACAGATACCAAATATATATTGGTATCTGTTCATTTCCTTTCTCTCTATTTTAAATAGTCATAATTAGAAATTATGATTTTTTATTTAAATTTATTTTTTAAATAAAAGCTCAGACAACTCTATCTATTTCTTATTAAATAACCCTGATATTCTATTTTTCTTCTTTTAATATACGAGTAATAATAAGTATGGATAATAAACAACACTATTTAGATATCGCCGCAGGGCAAGGAAAAAAAGAGCCCTCTCGTATAGTGGCATTCCCTGCACAGCCACTAAACTATGCATTGATAGAACAACGCCTAGAGGAACAGACCGAATACACAGATGGTGAGATAAGCTATCTTAGTGATGATCTTGATGAAGGTTTTTTCTATCATTGCCAACATGGCGATGATGAGCTCCATTTTTTTATCTGTCTGCTACCACGATCAGAAGATTATCAAATACGTCCTATGTATGCGACAGATGAGATGACTCCTGAGCTATTAGCCCATGCCAATGCCACCACTCAAGACATCTTATTAGAAACGATGTTCTCTGACACCCTACATCCTTTAGCGAGTTATCGCCATCAGCTCAATCTACTGAACATAATTGCGCCAGAAATGATCCTCGCACTGGATGAATCTGCCGCAGGTAAAGGATTAACTCCCGAATGGATACGCTTTCAATTGGAGACACCCGATCTCTATCCTGAAGTAGAAAGTTTGTATGTTATTCATGCAGTTTACGATACAGAAAATGATCCACCAACCATGTTCTGGTTTCATACCCATGGCTTGCAACGTTGTGGCTTAACTGAAGTTGATTTAGTGATCCCAAGCATGTTGGAATCTTACTACGGTATTCCTGATCTTTTCCGTTGTTTTGTCAATAACAG
This sequence comes from Proteus sp. G3927, assembly GCF_963894685.1. Taxonomy (NCBI): domain Bacteria; kingdom Pseudomonadati; phylum Pseudomonadota; class Gammaproteobacteria; order Enterobacterales; family Morganellaceae; genus Proteus; species Proteus sp. G3927. The sequence continues at coordinate 132,553 of NZ_CAWQGX010000034.1, forward strand.
TATTAACAACCGCCAAATTGAATTTGGCGAGCCGATGCTTTGTGGACAAACTTCGTCAGGATTAGAATATTTAGTCGCGCTGCCCTTTGAAGAAGGTATACGTCACGTTAATCAGTCCACACCTTTAGATAGTCTTAGACCATTAGAAGAGATGCGTTATAACACTCAAGGGGCACCACATGGCGTATTTCTGGGCGATATGGCTGATAGAGACGAATATCATCAGCACCCATCATCGATGTTATTTAGAACTAATGAAGAAAACCCTATTTTAGAAACTTTCTTTAAAGGTTATGAAGAACAACAAGCCATGATGCTACTACGCAGTAACGAAGAAACCTACGAAATGGCAGAAAAGGCCAAAAGGCGTTGGCAATATTTTCTCTCCATGTTTGATAACTACCATCAGCCCCCCGTAGAGAAAAAAACCGGTTTCTTGGCAAAATTATTAGGTAGTAAAGAGAGCAATGAAGAAACTGAGAGCCCATGGCAATTTATGATTAAGTTTGGTATTCCTTATGGTGATAAGGAAGAAAAAGAGCTTGAGCACATGTGGTTTATCCCTCAGTCTCGAGAAGGTGACCGAATTTATGCTAAGTTACTTAACGTACCATTCTATGTACAAGAAATGGAAGAAGGTGGCATTTATCCCATTGATATTGCGTTCATCACTGATTGGGTTATCTCTTATGAAGGTTATAGTTATACCCCTAATACGATTTATCAACTTTTTAGCCACCAGCAGACTCACTAATCCCACTAATTAACTAGCACTATTCTCTGCAACGGGATCTGTCAGTATGACCTTGATGATAGATCCCGTTAATAGCATTCACTGATTGTTACACTAATGATGCGCAATTATCTCTAACTGTTACAGTTTGTTTTTTGATGAATAACAGTACAGCCTTCACGGCATTTATCTGATAGCTTTTCGACCATTATTATAAATTAAATTGATGTACATCAAGAGAACACATAGCCATTGTGGGCTAAATTATACTCAATAAAGATGGTTATAATTCTCATTTGCATTAAATATTTACCTAATCACCCTATTTTTCTTGTGCGTTTTCTTTTTAAATGCGTTAATAATTATCAGTATCATTATTTTTTGTATCAATATAATTAGTGGAAGGACGTTTTATGTCTCTCATTCCAAATCATAGCTACAAGATCCTCAGCTATTCCCCGCAAATTAGCCCTGCCTATCGGCAGAAGCTATTATCATTAGGGATGCTGCCAGGCGCTATTTTCAATGTGATCCGTATCGCACCTTTAGGTGATCCTATCCAAATTGAAACTCATCGGGTCTCTTTAATTTTGCGTAAAAAAGATCTCGCTTTGATAAATCTTAGCGAAATCGCTCATAACGAAAAATAACAGCTTATTTATCAACTACTCAGGCAATACAACTACTGGCATCACTATTATGACTCCTCTTACTATTGGTCTTATCGGTAATCCTAATGCGGGTAAAACAACGCTTTTTAATCAGTTAACAGGCTCTCGTCAACGTGTCGGTAACTGGGCGGGTGTTACTGTTGAACGTAAGGTAGGTCGCTTTACAACCAAAAATCATAAAATTGAATTAGTTGACTTACCGGGCACTTATTCTTTAACAACAATTTCAGAACAGACCTCTCTTGATGAGCAAATTGCTTGTCACTTCATCTTAAGTAATGAAGCAGATATGTTGATTAACGTTGTAGATGCTTCCAATCTTGAACGTAATCTTTATCTCACATTACAACTGCTTGAACTCGGTATTCCCTGTATCGTGGCACTAAATATGCTTGATATTGCTGAACACCAAAATATGCAAATTGATATTCAAGCGCTTTCTGAACAACTCGGTTGTCCAGTGATCCCTATGGTATCAACCAAGGCATCAGGGATTGATAAACTGAAAGACACTATTGATAGCTTTCCAGCCACCAAAAGAAAACCCGAAGAGTTACTAACTTCTTATCCAACATGGTTATTAAACGAAGTTGAATCTTTAGCTGAAAAAATTAATCACGATGAATTCAATTTACAGCAACGCCGTTGGATGGCATTACAATGTTTAGAAGGGGATATCTATACTCATCAACGTGCTGAAATTACCTCACAAGAGATAAAAGCCATTCGTCAGCGCATTCAAACTGAGCATAGTAATGAGCCAGAATTAGTGATTGCCGATGCACGTTATCAAAACATTGAGCGTATTTGCCATGCAGTCATTAATATGGAGTCCATCAAGCCCAATCAGCTCACACAAAATATCGATAAAGTGATATTAAATCGCTGGTTAGGTGTTCCTATCTTCTTGTTTGTCATGTATTTAATGTTTGTGCTTGCCATCAATATTGGTGGAGCATTGCAGCCTGCTTTTGAAGGTGGCTCTGAAGCTATCTTTATACATGGGATCCAATGGCTAGGTGCAACATTCAATTTCCCTGAATGGTTAACTATTTTCCTTGCTCAAGGTGTTGGTGGTGGTATTAATACTGTACTCCCTCTGGTACCACAAATCGGCATGATGTATCTCTTTTTATCTATCCTTGAAGACTCTGGCTATATGGCACGTGCTGCTTTCGTGATGGATAGATTAATGCAAGCGCTAGGATTGCCCGGTAAATCCTTTGTACCGCTGATTGTTGGATTTGGTTGTAACGTCCCATCCATTATGGGGGCACGTACTCTAGACGCCCCAAGAGAGCGATTAATTACTATCTTAATGGCTCCCTTTATGTCTTGTGGCGCACGTTTAGCCATATTTGCTGTTTTTGCTGCCGCATTCTTTGGTAAAAATGGCGCCAGCGTGGTTTTTTCACTTTATTTATTAGGGATCCTTGTTGCTATTTTGACGGGTTTACTACTCAAACATACCATTATGCGAGGTGAAGCTTCTCCTTTTGTCATGGAGTTGCCGGTTTATCACGTTCCCCATATCAAAACCTTATTAATACAAACTTGGCAACGTTTAAAAGGCTTTGTTATCCGCGCGGGTAAAGTGATTATCATCGCCAGTATGTTTATTGGTGCATTAAATAGCTTCACTTTTTCCGGTAAAGCGGCTGATAGTATTAATGATTCTGCCCTCGCTTCCGTCAGTAAAGTGATCACTCCGTTATTGCAACCTATTGGTGTGCATAACGATAACTGGCAAGCTACCGTTGGTTTAGTCACTGGGGCAATGGCAAAAGAAGTGGTTGTGGGAACATTAAATACACTGTACACCGCAGAAAGTATTGTTAATGAACCTTTCGTTCCTGAAGAGTTTGATCTATGGGGCGAAATTGGTGACGCCTTTGCTGAAACTTGGGATAGCTTAAAAGAAACCTTTACATTCGCCGCGCTTTCCAACCCTATTGAGGCAAGTAAAGGTGATGGTGAAATGGATACGGGGACTATGGGTACCATGGGCAGCAAATTTGGTAGTGCAATAGCGGCCTATAGCTACTTAATTTTCGTTCTACTATATGTGCCTTGTGTCTCCGTAATGGGGGCTATTGCTCGTGAAACCAGTCGTGGTTGGATGACATTCTCTATTCTTTGGGGATTAAATATTGCTTACTCACTTGCCGCGTTATTCTACCAAACAGCGACATTTAGCGAACATCCACAAAGTAGTACCATCACCATTGCTGCTGTATTGATATTTAACTTAATTGTCTTTGTACTATTACGTAAATCTCGTCATCGTCTCAGTTTTAATTTAAGTAACAAACGCTCATTAGCGAAACAGTGCTGTAGTAAACAAGGTAGCTGTCACTAAGTCACAAAAGGAAAAATAAGATGGCAAGTTTGATGCAAGTTCGTGATTGTGTCGCGCTTAACGGTCGGGCTGATGCTCGTCTTGTCAGCCATCAGCTTAATATGCCTGAACCTATGGTAAAAGCGATGTTAGAGCGGCTTACGTTAATGGGTAAATTACAAGAGGTCGATGTAGAAGAGTGCTTGGTGGGTAGCTGTAAAAGCTGCCCTGAAGCCACCGCATGTCAGACTAAAGTTTATCAATTACGCTCCTAACTCACTGTCTCTTTTAAACACATACCTTCCATATCCCCCTGCTATCTCACAGGGGGTTTTTCTGATAATCAAAATGAATTTTTTTCAACTTTTACTGGTTATTCTTCATTTTACTTTTCCCACCACCTGCGCATAATCCAATCCTTAAATAGCCATAAAGACATCTAAATGTCCAAAATGAAATTATATACATTTACCTTAATTAGGATAATAAATTATGCCGATTACTGAATTCTCATCCATTATCTCTACGGGTACACAAGGTGGGTTGCAGATGCAATGTGCTTCTCGCCAATTTCAATTATTACTTGATGAGCCTATTTCATTGGGTGGAAACGATACCGCGATGACCCCCGTTGAAGCGCTACTTGGCACACTCGGTGCTTGTAAATGCATTGTTGCTAAGAGCTTCGCCCGCCTACACCATATTAATCTCCATAATATTCGTATTGAGGTAAAAGGCGAGCTAGATATCGATGGCTTTATGGGAAAGAATAAACAGGCTAAAATCGGCTTTAGTAAGATAACGACGCATTTCTATATCCAAGCAGATAATAGTAAAACAGAAATAGAAGCTTTTATCGCCTTTATTGAACGAACCTGCCCTATATTAGATACCATAACCAACCCACCAGAATGCGAAACGCTATATCATCTTGAATAGTCTATTAGCGTTATAACCTCTTCATTCATGCCAGAATTGATAAGGCCTCACACTGCTTTAACAAGGTTTCACTAAATTCATCCGGATGAGAAATAAAGGGAGCATGTGCGGCATGGCGAAAAATAACCGAAGGAGAGTCAGGATAATGAGCATCTAATAAAGCTGCGACTTTTCTTGGCACTAAACCATCTAAATAACCATAAAGCCGAATAAAAGGACAACATAAGGTAGTAAGCTGTTCTCGCAAATCTTCTGTACGTAAAATTTCCAGCCCGCCGTTTAATGTTTCAACGGAAGGCAAAGGTTGTGCCAACACGACCGCTTTCAAGGCCTTAGTATCTTCACGAGCACTTTGAGTACCGAGTGTTTGCAAGGCTAAAAAGCGCTCAACCGTTCGATGAAAGTTATCACTCAATTGTTGCTCGAAACCTTTTAACACGTCTGGCTTAATTCCTGGCCATGTTTCATGAGCAGCAAAACAGGGGGAAGAGGCAACGGTAATTAACGCCCGTACATTATTAGGATTATCAAGTGCAATACGGCTTGCCACTAATCCCCCTAATGACCATCCTAGCCAAATGGCTTTTTTTTCAGGCGCCTGTGAAAAAACAATATCAGCCATCTCTTTAAGCGTTAGCACAGGAAAACCTTGGCTTCTGCCGTATCCCGGTAAATCAACCAGATGCAGGGTAAAATGCGAGCTTAATCGCGTGATGATTGATTGCCAAACCTGAGCATTCAAGCCCCATCCGTGCAACAGCACAAGATGCGTTTTTCCTTCACCTAAAGTCTGCCAATACAATTTATTCATTGTTATGCTCTCTTCTCTTATTTTACAGGGATGTTCACTATGCTGATAACAATAGCAGGATATTGCTGGTTATGTCGTCAACCATTGCGGTATGGTAACCACAGCATTTGTTCAAGTTGTATTCGTCATCTGCCACAACAAAATAATCGTTGTCCGGGATGTTTGTATCCCTCTACCCACTCAATGATATTGTGTGGACGGTGTTTGCGATCACCACCTCGCTGGAAACAGATGTTGACAGTCACTGACTATCGCCCACCGCTTAATAAATTATTACACCTTTATAAATATCATCCTCGCCCTCAGATAGCATTATGTCTTGCGAAACTTTTTTTATTACGGTGGCTTGCTCATCGTCGCGAGAATTTAGTTCGCAAGCCAGAGCAAATTATTAGCGTACCGCTACATCGACATCGTCGTTGGCGTAGAGGCTTCGACCAAGTTGAGGCTATCGCTAAACCTTTGGCAAGATGGTTAAATTGTCCTTATCACCCTAATACCTTGATAAGAACTCGTGCTACACTGGCACAAACACATCTTAATGCCAAACAAAGGCAACAAAATTTAGATAATGCCTTTATCGTAAATCGCACAGTGTCAGTGGCAGGCAAGGATCTGGCACTGATTGATGATGTTATCACCACAAGCGCGACGCTCAATGCTATTGTACCTTTGCTATTTCGTGCTGGAGCACGCTCTGTTGAGGTATGGGCTATTTGCCGAACCTTGTAGTTAACCGTCAATTGGGCGTATGATAACCAACCAGAACAGTCAACTATTGAGCAAGACGATATGATTACTATTACTGATGCCGCACAGGCACACTTCGCCAAACTATTGGCTAATCAAGAACCCAATACTCAAATCCGTGTTTTTGTCATTAACCCAGGAACACCTAACGCTGAGTGTGGCGTTTCTTACTGTCCACCCGATGCAGTAGAGCCGAACGACACAGAAATTAAATTTGAAAAACTTTCTGCTTATGTTGATGACATCAGTGCACCTTTCTTAGAAGATGCAGAAATTGACTTTGTCACAGACCAATTAGGCTCACAATTAACATTAAAAGCACCTAATGCAAAAATGCGTAAAGTGGCTGACGATGCGCCTTTAATTGAACGTGTTGAATATGTACTGCAATCACAAATCAATCCACAGTTAGCGAGTCACGGTGGCCGCGTAAGCTTGATGGAAATCACTGAAGATGGCTATGCTATCTTACAATTCGGTGGTGGTTGTAATGGCTGCTCCATGATTGATGTCACTTTAAAAGATGGTATCGAAAAAGAGCTACTTAACCTGTTCCCAGAAGAGTTAAAAGGCGTGAAAGATTTAACCGAACACCAACGTGGTGATCACTCCTACTACTGATCCTCTATTACAAATCCCCTTTGATATTCACCTGCACAGATATCCTAGGGGATTTGTGTATATGCCATTATCATTTACAAAAGGTAACGCCATCTTTACTGATTTGACGTTATTATAGTGATATCGTTCTCTCGCTCAGAACATAACAATGTAATTAACAATATAATAAATAAGACAATTATGGATAGTTTTCAATTTCTTAGTGTTGAACAAGCCTATCAATTTTGGGTATCTCAATCGGCTATTTTAGTTGATGTAAGAGATCCGCAAAGTTATCGTCTTGGTCATGCCACTGGCGCTTTTCATTTAACAAATGATACGCTTAACCAATTTCTACAAGATGCTGATTTTGATGTTCCTGTGATGGTGATGTGTTATCACGGTCATAGTAGCCAAGGCGCAGCACAATATCTGGTCAATATGGGCTTTGAAACCGTATATAGTATTAATGGCGGTTTTGAAGCATGGCTAAGAGAGTTTCCTCAAGCGATAACTTCTCTGCAATAATTACAGATGAGTTTCTCAATGATCCACATTATCACACTATCTAACCCGCAACTTGCTGATATGTTCGTCAATTATATGGCGACAAAAGGTGTTCGGATCCACGCAAAAACAGAAAATCAACAAGTCAGCCTTTGGTTGGAAAACGAACAACAACTCAATCAGGTTGAAAGTGAGCTAAAAACCTTTCTTCGTGAACCTTTTCACCCTCGTTACCAAGCGGCAAGTTGGCAAACAGGTACGCCTCAACGTACGGGTCTACAATATCGCCCGGCTTTTTCAATCAAAAGCATGGTGCAACAATCAGGCCCTTTAACGGTTTTGACCATAATCTTATGTGTGCTCGTCTTTATCTGGCAGCAAATAGTGGGCGATTACAATGTCATGTTACACCTTGCATGGCCATACGATGCTAGTCTCGATTTTGAACTATGGCGTTATATCACCCCAGCATTTGTTCACTTTTCGCTCATGCATATCGCCTTTAATTTAGCGATGTGGTGGTATTTAGCCAGCCAAACAGAAAAACAACTGGGTACAGGCAAATTATTTGTCATTATGCTCATTTCTGCGCTATTTAGTAATTGGGCACAATCACTGTTTGCAGAATCCAACTTTGGTGGACTTTCTGGTGTTGTTTACGCGCTAATTAGCTATGTTGGCTTAACAGGTTTGCGGGCTCCAGAAAAAGGGATCGGTGTTCCTACCGGCTTAATTGTTTTTTCCATATTGTGGATAATCGCGGGTTATATGGGCGTTTTAGGTGATTCTATCGGAAATGCTGCACATTTTGCCGGCTTCCTTATCGGCTTATTGATGGCTTTGTGGGATAATCGACATCAATTATCTCGTCAATCATAATAAAATTAACATGATATTTTTAACTTTAGGGGACACCTGTGAAGCAAACACAACGGCATGATGCCATCATCGAACTGGTACGCTTACAAGGCTATGTCAGCACCGAAGAATTGGTGGAACATTTTGAGGTCAGCCCACAGACTATCCGACGTGATTTAAATGAATTAGCGGAAAAGAACAAAATCCAACGTCATCATGGAGGCGCTGCATTACCCTCTAGCTCTGTGAATGCCGCTTACCACGACCGTAAGATCATGTGGTCTGATGAAAAATCACGTATTGCCCAACGTGTTGCTAGCTTAATTCCTGATGGTGCAACACTATTTATTGATATTGGTACTACCCCTGAAGCCGTAGCCCATGCACTGATTAACCATAAAAATCTGCGTATCGTCACTAATAATCTGAATGTCGCCACTTTATTGATGGATAAAGAAGACTTTCGCTTGATCTTAGCGGGTGGCGAAGTGCGTACCCGTGATGGTGGTATTGTCGGTGAAGCCACCCTGGATTTTATCTCTCAATTCCGCCTTGATTACGGCATCTTAGGGATAAGTGGTATTGATATGGACGGATCTTTGTTGGAATTTGACTACCATGAAGTCCGCACTAAACGTGCCATAATCGAAAATTCTCGTTGTGTTATGCTAGTGACCGACCACTCTAAATTTGGCCGTAACGCGATGGTCAATCTTGGTAATATGAATCTGATTGATTACCTTTTCACCGACCAAGAGCCACCATCTGGCATTCAAAAAATTATTGAACAACATAACGTTCAGCTTGAGCTTTGCTAGGATAACCCTCTATTAAAAAGTACCTTTCGGGGTACTTTTTCCTAAAATTTTCCGCTTTTTTTACCTATTTATTCTTTTGTCAAACCCCATTCCCTTTCCTATTCTTATCAATAACATCATTTGTTCTTTTCAGTTAATAAGCACACTAAATGTAGGGATATGATAATAAATTGTTATTTATATCACGCAGTAATGTTTTTTATCGGTTATATAGTTGGCATTTCCAACAAAATTCATTACAATTATGAGCGAAAACGAACATTAAAGAATTGTTTCGCGCATTCTTAGGAGGATGTTATGGAAACTAAAGACTTGATTGTCATCGGCGGCGGAATAAACGGCGCTGGAATTGCGGCGGATGCAGCAGGCCGAGGCCTTTCAGTATTAATGCTGGAAGCTCAAGACTTAGCCAGTGCAACATCTTCTGCTAGCTCAAAATTAATTCATGGTGGCTTACGCTATTTAGAGCATTACGAATTCCGTTTAGTCAGTGAAGCATTGGCTGAACGTGAAGTTTTATTGCGTTTGGCACCTCATATCGCATTTCCGATGCGTTTCCGTTTACCGCATCAACCTCATCTACGCCCAGCATGGATGATCCGCATTGGTTTATTCCTCTATGATCACCTAGGCAAACGTGTCAGTTTACCGGGCAGTAAAAGTATTAAATTCGGGGCAAACTCTGTCTTAAAACCTGAATTAACTCGTGGTTTTGAATATTCCGACTGTTGGGTAGATGATGCTCGTTTAGTAGTATTAAATGCGCAAGAGATCGTTCGTCGTGGCGGTGAAGTTCGTACTCGTACCAAAGTGACGCGCGCTTGGCGTGAAAACGATTTATGGATGGTGGAAGCACAAGATTTACGCACCGGTGAAACTTCTCGCTATCAAGCAAAAGCATTAGTGAATGCAGCCGGTCCTTGGGTTAAAACATTATTCGATGAAGGGTTAAAATTAAAATCACCTTATGGTATTCGCTTAATCAAAGGTAGCCATATTGTGATCCCACGTGCTCACGATGAACCCCAAGCCTATATCTTACAAAATGAAGATAACCGCATTGTATTCGTGATCCCTTGGATGGATGAGTTCTCTATTATTGGTACCACTGATGTTGAATACAAAGGTGATCCAAAAGATGTGGCTATTGATAACAATGAAGTTGAGTACTTATTAAAAGTCTATAACGACCACTTTAAGAAACAACTGACCAAAGACGATATCGTCTGGAATTATTCAGGGGTGCGTCCATTATGTGATGACGAATCCGATTCTCCACAAGCTATCACTCGTGACTATACCTTAGATGTACATGATGATAATGGTAAAACACCACTACTCTCTGTGTTTGGTGGTAAATTAACGACTTATCGTAAACTCGGTGAACACGCGGTTGATAAGCTAAATGCTTATTTCCCTAATATGGGTCAAGCGTGGACAAAAGAGGGTCAATTACCGGGGGGGAACTTAGAAGGTTACGATCGTGATGGCTATTCACGCCTTATTCGCCAACGTCATCCTTGGTTACCAGAAGCATTAGCACTACGTTTTGCTCGCACTTATGGTAGCAATACTGAAGTGTTGCTAGAAGGAATTACTGATTTAGCCGGAATGGGCGAAAATTTCGGTCATAATCTTTACGAAGCTGAATTACGTTATTTAGTTAAACATGAGTGGGTGATTGAGCTTGATGATGCTATTTGGCGTCGTACCAAACTTGGTATGTGGCTTAATGATGAACAAAAACAACGTATTACGCAATGGTTAGAGGCAAATACGCACACAGCATAATGCAGTAAAATATTCTCTGACTCTGTTCAATGTTCTTATTAGCAATTTTTGTGGCGCGATAATAGCGCCACTTTTTTTATTGCCGCATATGATGCTATTGACATTACATCTGACAAACCCATCAATAATTGCTTCAGCTAGTTTTGCACTGTTTTTGCAAAAATTCCATTAAAACCACAGCATTATTCTGTTTTTCATCTTTAGCGGAATACAGTAATACTAATGGTTTTTCTTTGGCTACCTTCAATAGTGGTTGCCAACTTTCCGGTATTGCTTCTAATTCTTTTATATAGCGAGCCGTAAATTGTGTGAAATCGCCATTTTCATGAAACCATTTTCTTAATTCAGTAGAAGGCGCGAGCGCTTTATTCCATTCATCATAATGAAAATCGCTCTTTTTCACCCCTCTAGGCCATAATCTATCCACTAATACACGATAACCTTCATGCTTACCGTCTTTATCATCATAGACACGTTTACAAGTGATCATTTCTACTCCCATTCAATCAATGAGTTAATTTTATTATAGAAGAAAATCTTCAAACGTATCCCTTCTGCGACTTTACGTTATTTAAGGTTGTCATCGTGCAACATGAAATTTTCTCCTCTTCCGATTGAATTATCCTCATTGAAACTAAGGTGAATAACTGTTGACTAAATAACCGAATTAAGAGAATCTACATCTAGACGTCTAAATGGTTAGATGGGTAAATAAGTAGCGATACTTAACGGAATAACAATAACAACATGTGACACAACGATTGATGAGGTATAGGTATGAGCTTTTATCACGCAAGCCAGCATGAAGCGCTTAATCAAAATCTTGCTGAATTAGATGGCCAGATCCAAGTTTCTTTTGAGTTTTTTCCTCCTCGCACACAAGAGATGGAAAATACACTCTGGCAATCACTGGCTCGTCTAAATACCTTAAAACCTAGCTTTGTTTCGGTCACTTATGGTGCAAATTCAGGTGAACGAGATAGAACACATGCCATTATTAAAGATATAAAAGAGCGTACAGGCCTTGAGGCGGCACCACATTTAACCTGCATTGATGCCTGTCGTGAAGAATTACAGCATATTGCCCAAGACTATTGGCAAAGTGGTATTCGTCATATTGTGGCGCTACGGGGAGATTTACCTGATAACAGCCAGAAGCCAGATATGTATGCCGTTGATCTGGTTCATTTACTGAAAGATGTAGGAGATTTTGATATTTCGGTTGCTGCTTATCCAGAAGTGCATCCCGAAGCTAAAAGCGCACAGGCTGATCTTATTAATTTAAAAAAGAAAGTGGATGCGGGCGCTAATCGAGCCATTACACAATTTTTCTTTGATGTAGAAAGTTACTTACGCTTTCGTGATCGCTGTGTTTCAACGGGTATTGATGTAGAAATTGTTCCAGGTATTTTACCTGTCACCAATTTTAAACAGTTAAAACGTTTTGCCGGATTAACCAATGTGAAGATCCCCGGTTGGATGCATAAAATGTTTGATGGCTTAGACAACGATCCAGAAACTCGCGCACTGGTTGGGGCTTCTATCGCTATTGATATGGTGAAAATTTTAAGCCGTGAGGGCGTGAAAGATTTCCATTTTTATACTCTTAACCGCTCTGAATTGACCTACGCCATTTGCCATACATTAGGTGTTCGCCCACAACTTGCGAAGGTTTAGTCTTATCACCCCGCCCATAGTCTATTGGCGGGGTTTTTCTAGGCGAGATTATTTTGCAAAATGATAAGGTTGCTCGATAGGAAGTAAGCTATATGCAGTATCTAGATCGCCATTAGTAATACAAGTATCTATTTTACGCACTTTATCAGTAATATCGGTAATATTAACAATCCACTCATTGCAATATTTTTCTACTGCTTGATTACGTAACCCTATTTGAATAGTGCGATAACTTAAGCGATTAAGATAAATATCTCGTTCAGGATCCCACTGAATACGAATATCACTGGTTTCTGTTGCTTCTTGCCATTCTTTGGCACTCACATAGTGGTCTGGATCGAAATGACTGACCACACCTTGTGTTAGCATCTGTTGAAAGCCTTCATGGGTAATATCAACAGCCAAAATAGACGCTTGATTGGGATCTTTGCGCCCCCACCCTGAGCGATACATCATCCAAAGAAAGGAGGGTTTTACCCAAGTCATACGGGTCATACTAAAAGGGGGAGAAACAAAAGTACCATTTGCGACTGCGCTCTGAGCGATAGTAGTAGAATAGGCTTGGTAAACACGGACAAAATCATCCGTATAGTATGCCCTTACTTGACACTCAGGACATCGGTCAACATCATCGTTCATCTTTCTTTAATATCCTTTTATATTAATAAAATGGAGCTATCTGCTTAAATTATGAGCCTCTAACCAGAGATAATCAAGAGTCCCTATTTTCATTAGGGATTTAATAGAATATGACACCGTGACAAGCCATACAAAAGAATGATCATAAAGCGCATAAATTAAAATGGCCATTATCGCTGCAATAATAAAAAATTTAATCTTGCAAAATATATCTTACACTACGTCCACCAGCGCCCAAGGCGCTCAATACATTGTACTGATTATCAAAACGACTCGATCACGAAATTTACATTAAGTTCTCTTTTATTTTCTGATCACTAGCGCTGACTAAATAATTATTTTCTCTTTTCTTCTTTCTTTATAGGAAGAAAGGAAAATATTAAGCAAATAATCACAAATGATACTAATAGTATTCGACCATAGAAATAGGGAAAAAACCGAACAATCAAAACACTATAAAGGACAAAAAAAATAGCAATAATGCTTAATATTAAAGATTGTTTAAGGTCTTTTAAAAAAAAAGAAAATATTTTTTTCATATATAGCCTACATTAAAGTCGCATATCTGATGATATAACATTCATCATATCAGAAGAGAATGGGTAGCCATTAACCACATACATCCCCCCAATGAGGCGAATAGAAAGCTTATTCTACTCACAAAGTGAGGCGAATAATCACGATATTTGACTCATGCTCCTGCAATTAGGCGTTTGATAAGTTGTGTTTTAATTAATGGAGGTGCTTTCACTACGTTACCTGCTATCTTAGCAGTCATGATTTCAAAGGCTTTTTCTACCAATAAGGTTTCATCTTGCTTCATTGACCAGACATTATTAGGTAAAAAACTTAACATAACGTGATCATCAAAAGTACCTATATTGATATGTGCGGGAATAACACCTTCTGTTTGGCGAATAGCACTTAATACGCCTTCTAAAATGGGCAGTGATGAGGCAATAAAATGACTGGGGATCTGCCGATGTTGTTCAAGATATTGCTTCATCATCTGTTCACCATCTTTGGTGGTGTTATGTTCTGCATAGGAAACGGTTACATGGCTTTCATCACCATAATGGGCTTTGATCGCCTGAACATAACCGCGCAAACGAGCTGCAATAGTAGGAAGAAGAGCATCACCGGCAAAAAAGTGGATTGGCGCATCTTGCTGTATCATCGCTTTCGTTAATTGTGCACCACTATCACAGTTATCAGACGCCACGCAAATTGCATTACTAACAGAAAAATCTCTATCTAAGAACACTAAAGGCTTTTGACGATGTTTAACGTGATGTTGCTGATTTTTTCGACTCGCTGAAACAATAAAAATCCCATCAACATTACGCTCATCCATAGACTTTACGAGCTTATTTTCATTTTTAATATCACCATAGGTACAACTTATCATCAGCTGGCAACCAATCTGGTGACAATGCATCTCTAACTTTTCCGCTAAAGCAGCAAAGAAGGGGTTGGACAGCCGAGGAATAACCAGACCATAGGTATCTGTTTTATTGAGTTTTAAGCTTCTTGCCGCATGGTTAACGGTATAACCAAAAACTTCGACATAATCAGCAATTTTTTTCTGGGTTTTTGCACTGATCCGATATTGATCACCTTTACCATTGAGTACTAATCGCACTGTGGTGATAGATAAATTCAGATCATTTGCAATTTGTTCAACTGTTTTTGCCATTAATGTTCCGTCATTGATATTGCCCTCATTTTGCTAACAATGAGGGCGGATTAACCTTTATTAAGCAGATTGACTACGCCATTTTTTCCACATTGATTTTAACCCAGGTCCGACAATAGGTAACAGCAGTGTTAATAGTGCAATAGCGAGGAATGTCGCAGTAATAGGTCGTGTATAGAGAATCGATAAATCCCCTTGAGACATCATTAAAGCACGGCGTAAGTTAGATTCTGCCATCGGCCCAAGGATAATACCTATCACCACCGGAGACATCGAAAAATCGAGCTTAATCATAATATAAGCCAGTAATCCTGCCCCCATCATCACAAAAACATCAATGATGCTATGGTTAACTGAATAAGCCCCCACACTACACAACACAAAGATAATGGGTACTAATACTCTTCTTGGTACATCCATCACACGTACAAACAGTTTCATACACAAGAAGCCTAAGATACCGAGAAAAATATTCGCCATCATTAAGCCGATAAAAATACTGTTCACTTCAACGGGATTATCCGTAAATAACTGTGGCCCTAGCGCTAATCCTTGCACCATAAAAGCTCCCATAATAATCGCCGTTGCGCCATCACCGGGAATACCTAAAGTCATTAGAGGTACCATGGTGCCACCCGTCACCGAGTTAGCCCCCGCTTCCGGTGCTGAAACCCCTTCGGGTGATCCTTTTCCAAATTCTTCAGGGTGTTTTGACCAACGTTTTGCTTCGTTATACGAGATAAAAGATGAAATATCTCCCCCAGTCCCAGGAATAGCACCAATAGCCGTTCCTATCGCTGATGAACGAAAATAGGTAGGTAAAACACGTTTAAAATCGAGCCACGTAGGTAATACACGATGAATACGGGCATTAATTTTCTCGCTTTTCTTCTGCTTGCGCTCACGATACTCTTCTTCAAAGCTAATCAAGCCTTGAGAAAATGCAAAGAGTCCCACGAGGATTGGAATAAACGAGACGCCCCCCATAAGATACACGGTATCAAACGTAAAACGTGGCCCTGCTGTCATAGGATCAAGCCCGATAGTGGCAATTGCAAGACCAATCGCGCCCCCCATTAATCCTTTCACAATCGATTGCGATGATACACTGGTAATAATACTTATGCCAAATACCGCAAGAGCAAAATATTCAGCAGCAGAGAATCCCGTCGCCACTTTTGCCAATTGAGGAGCAATAACAATTAAAGCGATAGTACTAAATACACCACCAAACATCGACCCCATGGTTGATAAGCCTAATGCTCGCCCTGCTTCACCTTTTTTAGCCATCGGATAGCCATCTAAGACGGTGGCTGCAGATGCAGGTGTACCCGGTGTACTAATTAATATTGCGGTAATGGAGCCACCATAAACAGCCCCACAATACATTCCCAATAATAATAAGATCCCCGTCATTCCTTGAAAGGAGTAAGTCAGTGGGAGTAACAGTGCAATGCCCATATTCACTGTTAAACCCGGTAATGCGCCGATAATAATCCCCGCGAAAACCCCTAACAGGATCATTGTTATCGTTTCTAAACTAAAAACGACCATTAAAGCATCTAAAATTTCCATACCAAGGCTCCTTTACCGCTTACTCAAAAAAGACAGAGGTTGGCAGAGGTGAATTAAAAATAATGTCAAAGAAAACATAAACCGCGGCTACAATCACAATCGGGATCACCACCATGGCAATAGGTTTCCTCTCATTCATCAACCACATAATGATTGGGATAAGAAGCAATGATGGAACAATAAAGCCAAATAGATATAAACCTGTTGCATATAGCAGCATAAAAATGCCTAAGCCATAAGCACGCTTAACTGCGGTCGAACTTAAATCTACGGACTGGTGTACATGTTTAATTTTATCAACCACGACACCTATCCATTGAAAAATCCCCAGTAAAATAAATAAGATGGCTAAACCGTAAGGCCAAAAACGCTCCCCAGGTACACCATATTCATCAAACATACTCATATCACGGGAGAGATAGATAATAAGTAGCCCAAAAGCTACTGAAATCGCACCGATGATTGTATTGATTTTAGTCATGTCGGGATCTCCCCGACCCTATCCGACTTGCGGATAGGGTGGTTTATTATAGAAAGGTTATTTTTTTAGGGTGGCTGAGATTAATTCAGCATACATCTCATGATCTTCTTTCATCATTTGATACGCATCGTCACCGACGATAAATACTGGCATAATACCTTGTTTTTTCAATGCTTCTTGATATTCTGGTTTTTGAACCACTTCTGAAAATGCCCCCACTAACTCATTTTTAACGTTATCAGGCACACCTGCTGTTGTAGCTAATACAGCCCATGCGCGCATTTTCACGTTGGTATCGAGATTTAAGGCTTCTTTAAAGGTTGGAACATCCGGAATAAGAGGGAAACGACGTTCATCCATCACACCGAGAACACGCAAAATACCCGCATCAACTTGTGATTTAACCGCACCGGGTGTGGTTAATACGCCATCGATATGATCGCCCACTAATGCCGCAATAGAGGGGCCTGTACCTTCATTATAAGGTATATGATTAAACTTAGTTCCCGTAGTACGTTCGATATTCACCCCCGCGAGGTGATAAATAGCTCCCATACCTGAGTTACCAATTTTTAATTTACCAGGGTTCGCTTTTGCTCCGGCAATAAATTCTTCCAATGTTTTATAAGGTGAATTAGCATTCACCACGAGCACAACCGGATCAGCAATCGTTGTCGCAATCGGGGTAAAGTCTTTATAGGTCACGGGTGACTTACCTTGATGTGGGAACATCGCTAATTCAACCGTCGTCATGACTAATTTAGTGCCATCAGGACGCGCATTTGCCACTTCAATTAACCCAGTTAAACCATTACCTGCGGGTTTATTAACCGGTACAAAGATACGCCCTGCTGGCATCACATCTTTAGCAAATTCAATGATAGTCCGTGCAGAAGTATCAGTACCTCCCCCCGGGTTTTTTGGGATAACCACATCAATATTTTTAGTAGGATACGTTAACTGTTGGGCTACAGCATTCCCCATGCCCAATGTCATCGTAAGCGCCAACGCTGCGAGTAGACTCTTTTTCATAAAACCCTTTCTCCACATTTTTATTGAGTAGCTATTAACTGCTGATAAACAATGTTTTTTCTGTTCCAAGTAAAAGTCACATGTAGGGTATTGTTTTCAGCAATAATAGCCGGATATGAAAATTCGCCTTCCCCATCGAGTAAATCGAATGGTTCAGACCAAGTACTGCCATTATCGGATGAAAGACTGACAGAGATAGGATAACGACGACTCCAGTTGCCTGAATTCGGGTTATATACCAATGCCAACAGACCATCTGCGAAGGAGACGACATCAATGCCGCTATTATTATTTGGTAAGGTTGTTGCATAAGCCGGACACCAACTGCGCCCATAATCCGTTGAATCGCTACGATAAATTTTACCGCGCGTACTGCGCATCATGGCATGCACATGTCCAGGCTGAGATCCCCATAGTGTTGGTTGTATCACGCCATCCCATTGAAAAACACGTTGTAGATCAGTCTCCCACAAGGCATCGTCCTTTAGCCCTTGCCAGATTTCATGCTCCGCTTGCCCTCCTTGATGATGGGCAATCGGAATATCCACTCGCTGCCAGTGTTGACCATTGTCGCTAGAAATATCGACAAACGCATCCCAGTATCGATCATCCTCCACCGATCCCGGTGCTAACCACTCGCCGTTTGACATCACTAATACTTTGTTTTTCACAGGACCTCTAGGTGTTACATCACCCGAAACCAATTCACTTGGTAAACTCCAGCTATTTCCGCCATCCTTCGAGATAACGTATTGGGTCGTCCAACTATGTACATCAGGACCCGTTTTATAAAACAGCCAGATATTACCTGTTGATGGGTCAACATGTAAAACTGGATTCCAGTGCGCAACACCTGGATTTTTAACCACAGGTTGAGCGGGTTGCCAATCATTTCCCTCTTTTATCGCCAACCAAATAGCGGTATTACCGCTACCTTCTTTATCGCCAGCAAAAAAAGCGGTTAATAAACGCTCAGAGTTAGGCACACGCACAATCGTTGAAGCATGGCAGTGATTAAAAAGTGAATGTGCATTATCCAGCACAAACTGGGTTTCCTTCATCACGAAAGGCATATTCCTACTCCTGTGTCCTAAATTAATTTAACGAAAGCCACTTCTTCATATTTTCACCCAATGCCGTCATGCTATTAACAGCAGAAGGGAAAAATGAGTTTTCAAACTGACTACTATTACGAGAGCGACAAACCAGTGTCGCGAAATTGCCGATCAGGCGCTGATGATATTTAGCGCAGACAGGATAATCCAGCGTTTCAGTCATCGCAGCTGTTGATAAATAATCAGCTAATAGCGCAGCTTGCTCTGGTTTATCCTGCCAATTTTCATACAGCCAGACATAAAGTTCGGGGTGGAAGTTAGCCATAACACCACTATATGCTTGGCATCCTGCTTGGAATGACGCTAATAAGGTTTGACTATTAGCATTGGCTAGATGCAAACGACTTCCTTTTGATAATGCTAAGCGACGTTCTATGAGAGGAAGAGAACAGCAAGTATCTTTAATAAAAGTAAAGCGATTACTTTGTGCGCACCATTCTACTATCTCTTCAGATAACAAGCGTTTGTAAGGATAAGGGCATTCATAAATACCCAAATCAATCTCTTTAGGTACAGCATGGGTTAAGGATTGTAGTGTTTCCAGCGCCTTATCATCAGACTCACCCACTTGCGCTAAGCGATTACTGATCATAATAACGCCATCAACGCCGGTACTCGCCATTGCCTGCAATTGTTCTTTTTGCTGGCTTAAGGCCGTTGCCGTATGACCAGAAGCAACAACAGGTACTCTTCCATCCGCTTTTTCAACGATAAAGCGGGTGAGTGCTTGTGTTTCTTCATCACTCAAATAAAACATTTCGCTTGATTGACAGGCGGCAAATAACCCATGTACACCTGCATCGATATACCAATCGACAAGGCGCTCTAATGACGCCCAATCAATCTCTCCTTTAATATCAAAAGGAGTGAGCATCACAGGCCAAACACCAACGTATTTTTGCTGACTCATTATAAATTCCTTACAGTAAGTTAATGGCATCACCTGCCACTTTCACTTGAATACCTTGAGTCAGTGCTTGAGCAACAAAGGCTTGTAGCACAAACGCCAATTTATCGTCATCAACATAAGCCACTGTAATATGGTTACTTTGATGTCCCGCCATAAGATCATCACGAGTTACACCATCTAAAGTACAGTTGAGTAATGGCCATTCGTAGTTAGTGGCTCGACGGCGACGTTCAAACTCTGCCTCCGGTAATTCCACCGCCATACCTGTACCAATATGCATAATCACATCTGTACCTTGATAGTGTGCACGTGCCCATAACAAACGCCCTGCTTTACCTTGACCCGCTATAGTTGATCCCCCTTTAGGGAAAAACATAGGTGGCTGACGGTAACCTGTTGCGCCTTTGATCCCACCTTTAAGGTGTTCAAAAGGCACAGAGCCGGAAATTTCCATATCCCAGTAGAAGGTTCCCTGATACTCACTCCCCCAACGAATATCGTGTAATGTTGTTTCTGCAGGCAAGCCTAACGAGGTTAATAAACGCCATAACATCGTTTGTGGAATAGCTGTACCCATATCGACTTCGTTGATACAAGGGATCGGTGTGTTAGGGCTGATAATGTCGCCATTTTCATCCGGTAACGGGAAGCGTGCCGTTGACCCAATTGCACCTTCGGCAAAATCAGAGGCAGGACAACAATCTTTTAATCCTTGCTGATATTGCACGCCTACAGCGGTTAAGCCAAAGCGTTTAACGAAACGCGCCATTGCAATCATCATGGCACACTGCTCTTTCACCTGTTCACGAGTCAGTTCAGTTTTATCATCTGTACCAAACTTAAACGTCATGCCATTATTTTCGTACCATTGCACACACTCTTCTCTTAATGCATCAGGTACTTTTGCCATTTCGACCAATAATGCAGATTGAGAGAGTGATTCAATGGGCATACCAATATCGATCATTGCCTGTTGTGGGAAGACCCCATTAATCATTCCCATACAGAATGTATCGAACAAACCTATTATTTCTTTATTTTTAATTATATATTCGCCGACTTTTCGACCCACTTCGCCAGCTTCTGTCGCCATTACCCTGTGTGTTGGCGCAACTTCTTTAAGATAGCTAAGCTGATGATTTACATAACCATATTTCAACCATGTAGCTAAGCCATCAATAAAAAATGTATCGTCAAAATTTTCTGACCATAAGCGTGAATAATTTTTACCTAAACTGGTTAACGTCCCCGCTAAACACAACATGCCAACTAGCCCCGGCCATGTACCATCAAAATTAGCCAGCAACAGAATTGGCCCGCGATGATGCGCTAACGAAGAGGCAATATGGTGTGAGTATTGCCATGCGGTTAATAGCACAATAACGGGTGCATCAGGATCGATAGCCGCAAACATGTCACAACCTTCACGCTGACTACTGATAAAACCATGGCCTCGTGCTTCATCAATTTTATGTGCACGTTTCATGGTGTAACCTTGTGCTTTTAATGCAGCGGCTAGCTTATCTTCAAATTTTTTCTGTACAGGCCAGCATGTTACGTTTGCAGGCTCACGTAAGTCTGCATTAGTAACCATCAGGATCTCATTAGCTTCTGCACTGATAACGTCCGGTAATTTTGGTAGATTTAAGTTCAACATAAGATATCCCTGGTAAGGTAAACTCGATTCATAATCGGAAAAATTTATGGTCAGCAATCTGCCATCATGTCGTTATAGCGCTGCTGATCTTGATACATCTGTAAATAAACTTGGTATTTCGCTTGATGGAAAGCAAAGGTGTCACTATCGGGTGTAATAACGCCGCCTTCTCGTACCATGGTATTTGCTGCTTGAGAAAAGTTATCAAAGGCTTTACATGCCACGGCACCTAATAAAGCAGCCCCTAGATTCACCGCATCTTCTTCTTGTGCTAAATGGATCTCACGACCTGTTGCATTGGCATATTCACGTAACCACAGTGGATTTTTGGTCGCCCCCCCACACATAACAAGGCGATTAATTTGGTGCCCTGCATCTTCAAGGGTGTCAATAATATGGCGAGTGCCATAGGCAATAGACTGCAGTGTCGCAAGATAATAACGAGCCAAGGCAACCCGACCACTTTCAAGGGTTAATCCACTGACCATTCCTTTGGCGGCAGGATTAGCACGTGGAGAGCGATTGCCATGATGGTCAGCTAAAACATGAAATTGTGCTGTTGGATAAGGTTCATTTTCTTCCAATTCAGCGACGGCTTGGTTTAATAAGGTATAGTAACTAACACCTTTTTCTTTCGCTTCTTGTTCTAACTCAGCCCATGACTCATGGCGGCGGATAGACCATTCAACGAGCGCACCGGCAGCACTTTGTCCCCCTTCGTTTAGCCATAACTCTGGTAACATTGCGCCAAAGTAAGGCCCCCACACCCCAGGCACCATAATCGGGTATTGGCTGACAATCATATGGCAGTTAGATGTACCACTGATGATGGCCAAACTTCCCTCAGGTTGTGATGCGGTTAACGCCAACCCACCCGCATGAGCATCAATAATGCCACTAGCAACTATGACGCCAGTATGTAATCCAAAAGCCTCAGCCACAGAGGTCGTTAAACATCCGGCCGATTCACCTAAAGCCAAAATGGTTTGTGGTACTTTTTCTAATAATTCATCCAAACCTACATCAGCTAACAAGCTTTCACTAAAATGCCCTTGGTGTGCCAAATAGTTCCATTTACACGTTAATGTACAGATACTGGCAACATCAGCAGTGGTTGCTTTCCACACTAAAAAATCAGCTAAGTCAAAGAATCGCCAGACATGTTTATAACGCTCCGGATAGTGATTTTTTAACCATAGAATTTTAGGCAATTCCATTTCAATGCTCACTTCGCCCCCGACATACCGCAAAACGGGATCGTTAGTCAGATTAATGGTCACTGTTTCTTGTACTGCCCGGTGATCCATCCACATAATAATATCCTGCTCAGGTTTATTACTGGGTGAAACCGAAAGTGCTTGCCCTTCTTTACCAACGGCCACTAAAGAGCAGGTGGCATCAAAACCAATAGACTTCACATGGAGAGGATCGATGGCTGATAATTTCACCGACTCTTTTACAGTGGTGCATACTTGTTGCCAAATATCAGCGGAAGATTGCTCGACAAAATCCGTTTTCGGGCGAAATTGTGCAATTGGACGCACTGAAAAGCCCAGACGCTTTCCAAAGCTATCAAATACTGCTGCACGGACACTGGCTGAGCCAACATCAACGCCAATAAAATATTGTTGTTCCATGCGAACCCTCATTATTTGCTAACGCTATGCTAATTTTTGCTACTTCGAGTTAGCAAGTTAATTCGAGCATGGAGAAAAAACAATCACAATAGGATTGGTTTGTGATGCAGATCTACATCAATAATTTAATACATTGATTTAGAAAGAAATTTATTTATTTCACTTTGTTCACCATTTTAATAGCGAACTGAAACGATTATGTTCGTTATAAAACAAACGAACATTTAACTATCAATGAGAATAAAAACCGTGGTTAACATATTAATATCACTATCAATATAGGATGTTATTAAAATATACCTAACTAATAGTAAAATTTATTTTTAAAAAGAGTAATATGTTAAAAATAACCATTTTTCTATTTTTATCATATTCAATCATTTTATTTTTAATAGACTAATCTTTAGTTATATATTCATTTTTGGAGTATTAAATTATGTTGAAAAATATTGCTATCAGTCTTTCTTTACTTCTTATCACTTCTTCGGCTTTTTCAGCCACACTGGCAGAAAGAGAATTACAACAGAAATTTGAAGAAAATATTCAATCCCGTGTTGTAGACTTAAATAAAAGTTGTGATGCTAATATAAAAGTCGCGTTTGATTGGTCGGCATTTACTGTTGAGGATCTAAAAACAACAGGTATTGATGGTTATTGCAGTGAAGGGTTAAAAGGTGTCATTAATACCTGTGAAAGCTCGAAAATAGCACAAGAAACCGTAAAAGAGAAAATACAGAATATTACCTGCTCTAAAGCGTCACCTCGTAGTATTGAACTTAAAGATGGGACACTGAATTTTGGTATTGATTTTAATGCTGCAAATGATGCCAACGCTATTCAAACGCATTTAATGAATAATCTCTAAATAGAGTAAATACAGCAAGCAATGATGCGATAATACATTATTGCTTGTTGATTAAATAACAGATTGAATTAGTTTTTTAGCATAAGGATGAGTAACAGTACTTAATTTATTTATCTCGCATAATTCAATTTGTTGACCTTGTAAAATGAACATGACTTTATCGCAAAAATAAGTCACTGTTTGAATATCATGACTAATAAAAAGATAGGATAATTGGAGTTCCTCTTTTAATAATTTTAATAAATCCAATATTTCAACTTGTGTAGGTATATCGAGAGAGCTTATTGCCTCATCTAAAATAATTAGTTGTGGGTAAGATGCTAACGCACGACATAAGCAAACTCGTTGAGCTTGCCCTCCAGACAATTCAAAAATATAACGCTGATAACAACTTTTAGGTAATTGCACCTTCTCTAAAAAAGAAAAAATAATTGTTTCTAACTCGTTATGACGGAGAGTCGGATTAATCAGTTTAATAGGTTCAGCAATCATTTCACCCACTGTAAAAGTCGGATTGACTGAAGCGATATGATCCTGAAACACAATACTTATTACCCCTTGTCGATAACATCGTTTCGTCACTGGCTTATCATTTAAATAAATAGCCCCTTGATCAGGTAATTCTAAGCCACTGATTAACCGTGCAAGGGTACTTTTTCCACTGCCACTTTCTCCAACTAACCCGAAAGCTTCACCCTTTTGTATATTAAAAGAGAGCGCATCAAGAATAGTCACTTTTTCTTTAAAAAAGCGCGCCCCTTTTTGATAATAATATTTACTGACGTTGTCTACTCGTAATAGCATTCGATCCTCTTGTTGTTTATCGCCGTTTCATGCTGATCACCGAGCATAAAGCACCTGTGCAAAACGTTGGGAAAGCTTAGCTCTAGCCTCAATTAAATAACGGGTATAGGCTTGCTTAGGTGTATCTAATACGCTGTTTTTGTCACCAAACTCGATTAATTTTCCCTCTTTCATCACTAAAATATCATCAGCAATCTGACTGACTAATCCTAGATCATGAGAGATAAAAATTAAGGTGGTGTTTTTAGATATCGTGATACGTTGCAATAGCTGTAATATTTCTCTGCGCAAGGGAGCGTCTAATGCGGTAGTAGGTTCATCAGCAATTAATAACTTTGGTGATAACGCCAAAGCCATGGCAATCATCACACGTTGTAATTGCCCCCCACTTAATTGGTGAGGAAATGCCTGCATAATCATTAAAGATTGATGCTCAAACACCTCGTCCAATGCTTGTTTAGTGGCATTGAATGCTTGCAATTTAGTATAAGAAAAATGGTAAATTAAAGTTTGGCTAACTTGCTTGCCTATTTTTATCAACGGATCAAAAGCACTCATGCCGTTTTGCACAATCATACCTAGCGATGTCCCTAATAGGGCACGCCGTTGTTGCTCTGAATATAAATGAAGGGGCTTTTCATCAAAAAAAATTTCTCCCGATAGTGCAAGTGTACTTGGAAGTAAGCCAATAATGGCTTTACTGATTAAGCTTTTACCACTACCACTCTCACCGACAATAGCTAACGTTCGCCCCTGTTTAAGGCTAAAGGAGAGATTATCTACCCGCTTTTTTTCGCTGTGAGGATCATAGATTGAGACTTGATTAAGCGTCAGTAAATTGTTCATATTTATCCCCGACTGATTGACGATTATCGGGGTCGAACACATCACGTAAAAAATCGCCCCAAAAGTTAAATGCAGTAACAACAACCGTAATCGCTATCCCCGCAGGTAGCATTTGTTCGGGATGTAATACCATGACATTTTTTGCTTCACTCAGCATATTGCCCCATTCTGGGGTGGGTGGCTGTACCCCTAACCCCAGAAATGAAAGAGCAGAGATCATTAAAATAACACTACCAATATCACTTGAGGCTAAAACGATAGTTTCAGCTAATGTCACGGGTAATAAATGGCGTCGTAAAATATGTGTTGGTGGTGCGCCAATCACTTGGGCATAAGCAATATAGTGACGATGTGAATATTGTCGAACAATGCCTCGTATCATTCTGGCGTACCAAGCCCATTTAACCAAGATCACCGCAATCAAGATGTTACCTATTCCAGGCCCCATTATGCCCACTAAGGCTAAGATCATAATTTCCGCAGGAAATGACAATACCACATCACATAAACGCATAATCACTGTATCCGTTTTACCGTGAAAATAGCCCGCCAACATCCCCATTAGCCAACCGATCAGCAGTGTTATACTCATCGCATAAATGGCATAAAAAACGGTGGTTCGAATACCAAAGAGTAAACGTGAAAATACACAACGCCCTAAATTGTCTGTACCCAATGGATAGTGAAAGCTGATTGGCTGAAATTTTAAGCGTATCGATGTTAAAGTGGGATCATGAGGTGCAAACCAAGGTGCACCTATTCCGGCGATAGTAATAATAACCATCA
Source organism: Proteus sp. G3927 (assembly GCF_963894685.1). Taxonomy (NCBI): domain Bacteria; kingdom Pseudomonadati; phylum Pseudomonadota; class Gammaproteobacteria; order Enterobacterales; family Morganellaceae; genus Proteus; species Proteus sp. G3927. Next base: position 159,089 of record NZ_CAWQGX010000034.1, read on the forward strand.
CCAATAAACAGAGTTGTGCACTTTTATCTTGCGCAAGTCGTTGCCAGAATAACCGCCACATTGTTACCGCCTTAGACGAGGATCGACTTTCATCTGAATGATATCTATCAGAAAATTAAAAAAGAGAAATAACAATGACATCATTAAAATATAAGCTTGTATCATCGGATAATCGCGTCCAAATATAGCACTAATACACAGTCGCCCCACCCCAGGCCATGCAAAAATATTCTCGATCACGACCGTGCCCGCGATAAGTTTCGGAATACTCATTCCTAGCGCCGTCAGCGCAGAAGCAAGTGAATTACGTAATATATGGCGACGCAAAATCAGCTTATCAGGTAATCCTCTTGTTCGGGCATAAAATACATAAGGCTGATGCCATTGATTAAGCATTGCGCCCCGTAACAAACGTAAATAAGTACCGATATAACCTAAAGAGAGTGCAAATGCCGGTAAAATGACCGATTGTGGTGTCAACATACCACTGACAGGTAACCAATCTAAATGAACCGCCACCGCCCAAATTAACAACAACCCTAACCAATAATTAGGAATTGCGGTTAACACAAAAACAATCAGTCGAATACTTTTGTCTATCAAGCTATGTGGTTTTGCCACACACCATAAGGCTAAAGGCAACGCGATAATAAGCGTAAATAATAATGCGGTAGCCGCTAACCAAAGCGTGGGGGGGAGAGCAGTTAACATCTCTTGTATCACCGGTTTTCGGGTTAAAAAAGAGGTGCCAAAATCCAGTTGAAATCCCGCTAAAAGCCATAAAAAGTAGCGTGTGAAAAAAGGCTTATCTAAACCAAGCTCACGGCGCATACCTTCAATCGCTTCGGGCGTCGGTACAATTTCGTTAACACGCAAAGCCACTTCTGCCGGATCAGACGGTGCTAAATTCAGCAAAACAAAGGCAATAAACGAAATAATCAACACTAGTGGCAATATCGCCAATAGGCGCCAACATAGATAACGTAACATCTGCTTTAACCAATATGGCACCGGATCAGTGCCATATTGAAGTAACCTCTTAAATTAATCGGTTATTCGGCTTTAAAACGCATCTTTTCAAAAGGTATTTCATATTGAGATGGATTAAAACCAACGTTTTCCAATTCACTACGGTAAATCGCTTTAGTACGCGAATAGGTTAATGGTATATAGACGGCTTGCTCCGCTAATGAGGTAAATAAGCGTTGATATAATGTCTGACGGCGATGTTCATCTGGTGTAATCAACAACTCGCCAATCATCGCATCTAATTGTGCTTTATTGGCTAGCCCTTTCTGTCCCTGGTAATCAGCATGAGCGGGAATTCTAAAGGATGAGACAAAAGAGGCGGGATCGTAAGGTGTTCCCCACGAAAGAGAATACTGTAAATCGAAATCACCACTTTTCTGTCTATCTAAAAAGGCCTGTTTCTCTTCCCCTAATACCGTCAGTGCCACGCCAATTTTCTTAAAATCATCTTGCAATAGTTCGGCTATCTCTTTTTCAACCGCATTATTCACATTATAAGAGAGCAATAACTGCAACGGTTTTCCCTGTTTTTCACGCACTGTTTTACCCGCAGGTAATAGCCAGCCTTCCTCTTCTAATAACGAGGCAGCTTTTTCCGGTTGATAAATATAAGTTGGTGAATCAAAATCGCAATAAGGTACACTTCTTGCCATTAATGTATCAGCGACTTTTTCACTTCCCGCTAAAATACCTTGAGCAATCCCTTCTTTATCAACGGCATACTCTAATGCTTGGCGTACTTTTTGGCTTGAAGTAATAGGGCGACTACTGTTGAGCACAATAGCACGAGAAGCAATAGGTGCACTCATTTGTGTTTTAAATTTATCAGATGCCATTAATGCGTCAAAAGAGTCCATATCTAACATGTCGCCATCTGCACCAAAAATTAGCTGAATATCTCCTTTTTGTAAGGATAATAGCATTGTTTGTCTATCGGGGATCACTCGCCACATCACCCCAGTTAATGCTGGTTTTTGCCCCCAATAATGAGGGTTAACCTTAAATTCAGCATATTGATCTTTCTTATGTTCCGTGAGTACCCAAGGCCCCGTACCAATATAATGACTCACCCCTGTTTTAGTTTTACCGTTAATAAATGATTTAGGTGAAATAAAACGAAATGGGCGAGTTAAGCCAAGTTCAGTTAAGGTTGGATAATAGGGATTTTTTAAATTTAGCTTAACAGTATACTGATCGATAACCTCAACACTGTCGATTTGACGGACCAATTCTAGCCATGCATGACGCTGATAATTATCTAATACAGCCTCAATATTAAGTTTTACCGCTTGCGCATTAAAAGGTTCGCCATCACTAAATGTAACGTCTTGGCGCAAGAAAAAGGTATAACTTTTACCATCAGGAGAAATTTCCCAGCGTTGTGCTAAATAAGGTGCAACCCCCTTATCGGTATTTAAAACCAAAGGTTCAAATACCATGTTTTGTGCGGCCATTTCACCGGAATAAAGATGGGGGTTAATATCACGGATATCTTTTGTACTGGCATAATCCAATATATTATTACTTTGATTGGCAAAAGCAGGAAATACGCACGCCAATGTTAATAATAGTGTAGGAATAACTGTAAATAGAGGTTTCACATTATTTTCCTTTTATCATTCTCATCGATTATTTTTCTGAGCATGGATCATAAACATAGGGGTTGAGCCGTAATTAATTTTTTCTTCTTCATCCCAAACGTGATCACCAATACGAATATCCACGCTATAACGAATAAAACCGATATCTAGTAGTGTATTAATATCCCACTGTGGACGCTTAACTTGGCTTAATGGTAATTGGCGAGCAATTCTTTCCATCTCTTTTGTATCGGTATTAACATAGTGATCAGCAACTTGCTTTTGCGCCGCTCGCTCTCTATCAGCAAGAAAACCTTGCCAATATTCATCATCAAACAGATGCAAATACCAATTGGCATCAAAATTAATTAAGCTTCCCCCTGGTTTTAATACGCGAAACCACTCTTGATAAGCCTCACAGGGTGATTTTAAATTCCATGTCACATTACGGCTGACGACCAAATCAAATTGTTCATCGCCAAAGGGAAGATCTTGCACATCACCACAAACAAAGTTAATAGAAACATTATGCTGGCTGGCGTTATTTTTAGCCTCAAGCAACATCCCAGACGTGGCGTCAATTGCAGTGACTTGGTGGCCCGACAACGCTAATAAAATAGCAAAGAATCCCGGCCCCGTACCGATATCAAGAACCTTTAATGTCTCCCCTTCTTTGACATGGCTTAACAATAACTGACGCCATTTTTGTTGTTTTTCACTTAATAACTCTTGCTGGTTGGCAGCACTATAGCTTTCAGCGCGGATATTCCAGTAACGGGTCACATCATGAAGTAATTGGTTATTATCGATTTTATTTGTCATCAAAAACCTGCTGTTGTATCAACATAAGAGAGGTAAAAATTCCCTAAACGAGAAAAAGAAGGGGATTGTGTGTCTTCGTCAGCCACCTTACCTTTTAGTTTCGAGATCCTCCATGTGCTATATCAATGATTTTTAGCTCTCCAAAGGCAAGCTGGCTTTCGTTGACTCACATCGATTTTTACCGAAACGCATTATCGTAAGGTGTAAAATGGATACCAAGCAAACAGAATTTAGGCTAATACTGACGATTGAGAAGATCTAGAAACAATTTGCGCAGATAGCGTAATAACCGCTATTACGTCACCCAAATAGCGTTCTTATTAAGGATAAAAAATAGCGGCCTTGATTTCTTCTTGCACACAAAAGCGCTATAGTGATTAGATAGTCATGTTGATTGATAATTTTCTTTTCGCTATCAATAAAGGCACGCTCATATGGATCTCATTTCACGATTAACAACCAATACCACTCGTGCTGATTTTGCCTTAGCTCATCAACAGCAATTAATACAATTACTGATACAACACTTTCCTGCCAAATATCACACCTTATTTGCAACCCCGCAAAAAACCGCAGAAGATACTATTGAATGGTATGGTGAATTATCCGGTCAGCCAGTGGCATTAAATGCATTGTCAGAGCAACAACGCCAAGAGATAAGAGATGCTCTCGATGATGATTTAAAAAATCTTAAAGAGCAAACGGCATTACTTGCTTCACAGCAACGCATTACCGATGAAGAGCGCCATCTGCTTGATACCGCCTCAACCCTACCCGATGCAGAGAGCATCTATATCATTAATGGAAAACCCATTATTACTTGGTGGCCTCGTACCACACCTTTAGCGCCGACTGTTGCACAAGTCACTGCTGGCTCTAGTGCAGCGGCTGCCGGAGCGGCGCTTGCAAAAATATCACCAAAAACTCGCCACCGTTGGTTACGTTGGTTACTGTTATTATTATTGGTTTTAATTGCCTTAGTCTCATGGTTAAGAGGATGTTTTGATATCAATACAACGCCTTCTATCAATGATACTTCTGCGACCGCTGTCGCAACTCACTCTACCTCAACGATGACAGCTACAACTAATACGACTAATAAACAAGATAACCTAACAACAAATAAATAATTTAGGTATTAAATAAAATTAAAAATAGCGTTTTATATTGATATAAACGCTATTTATTTATAAAAACAAACACGCCAATAAATTATTATTTTTGTATAAAAAAAACCTATTTTATCTCACTTATCTTTTTTTATTCCAATTTAAACAATTGTCATTACTATAATTCACCATTCTAAATAGTAAGTAAATGGAATATTAAAAATGAAAAAACAACTATTATCAGCATTATTTATCAGTGGAATATTTTCTATTTCTACCGTTCAAGCACATGAAAATACCTCATTAGATAAAACAACAATTTCTGCAGGTTATGCACAAATAAAAATTGCCGGCCAATCAGGTATTATGCGCGGTGGTAATCTTTCTATACGTCAAGAATTCAATCAACAGCTAGGTATTATGGCAATTGCTACCTATGCGCAAAATGAATATGATTTAAATAAGCCTTTAAAACAATTAATAAAAGATGTTGATGCCCGCTATTATTCAGTGATGGCGGGGCCAACCCTACGCCTCAATGACTATATTAGTGTATATGGTGTGGCAGGTATGGCTCAAATCGAATTTAAAGGTTTAGATACTAGACAAGTACCTGAAAGTATAATCAAGAAAAATGCTTTTAGCTGGGGAGCCGGTGTTACCATTAATCCTATCGATATGCTTTCTGTTTCCGTTGGCTATGAAAACAGCCGTTATAAAATGAATAAATTAAGTGATAATAAATTAATTATTGATGGCTTTATTGCAAATATTGGTTATAGCTTCTAATTATTGATTTAATTAAATTATAAAAAAAGCCTCTGTCATTATCAATAACAGAGGCAAATTATTTCACAGACACACTCTGGGATATTTTTAAAATACGAGATAATATTATTAAATTAAATCTTGATAAGTACCTAATTGATATCCACGCTCAGCAATCGCTTGTTTTAACGATGATTGCGTCAACACCTCTAATTCCGTTAAACGTTGGAAACAGTAACCACTCGCACGTAAAGGATTATCAATAAAAGCAGGATGTGTCATCACTTCAAGTGATTGTTCACCACGTGCTTTAGCGTCATCCAGTGTCTTTAAAAACAAGGCTTGGCTGATTTCATCACCATAGAATTGACTATCAAAACCATCACTACTAATAACCCCTTGAGTATTAAGACTTTCTTTTTGTGCCAACAGTCTATCAACACGTATCGGTAATGCTTTTTGTTGTGCAAACTCTGCCACGATGGGGAAAATTTGTTTAAACATATGCACGTGATGATGGCTGTCTATATGGTCGGGGGGACAACCAAACAACTCAACAAAGCGCTGATATTGTGCATTAAGCTCCACTCGTATCTCATCTAAAGGTAACTGCTCTTGCTCTGCCATTTGCCATAGCCATTTACCTAACACCCCATTACGCGTTAAAGAAGGGATAGGAGACAGCGGCTGTCCCATAGTCAATGTAAAATGAAGCCCGACACCAAGATGAGGTAGCTCCTTGCATAATTGCGCAGCATGCTCAATACCTTCAGCATTCACCAACGCTGTCGTTGATGTCACTATGCCATGACGATGACATTCAACAATGCCATAATTTTGCCCTCTACTCAGCCCAAAATCATCGGCATTGACAATTAACAAATGTGCCATTCTGTCTCCTTTTTATGATTTATTGAGTCTAAATCACTTAGTTTGATGCTGCTAATTGTGCAATCGCATGAGCAAAATTAGGTAAGTGCGCTTTGTGTGCTAATAACATCTCACGAGTCAGTACTTCAGCATCTTTATCGGAAAGTACCAGCGGCGTTAAATTCATCGCAAGTAATGCATCATTAAACTCACCACTAATAGCCGCTTGACTGGCTGCGATCTCAAACCCTTTGATAGTATGAATAAGCCCCAGCACTTTTTCATCAAAATGGGTTAAACGTGGATGTGGTTTGGCTCCGTCTTTACCTAAAATAGCCGTCACTTCAATTGCCCAGTCTGCAGGGATATTATCAATATGACCGTGATGAGGAATATTGACGTAATGCTCCGCCTGTTTATCGTTATAAATCGCATTAATCACTTCACAAGCGGCATCAGAATAATAAGCCCCTCCACGTAATTCCAACTCTTTAGGTTTAATATTTAAATGTGGATCTTTATACAATTCAAACAGTTGTTTTTCGACTTGCTGAACAACCTTAGCCCTAGCGCCACCTTTATAGTATTCCCCCATTTCAATGGCTAACATCTCTTTTTGTTTAAAGTAGTAGAGTAAATAAGAGCATGGCAACAGATTAAGAGAACGAATTAGCCCCTCACTAAAAGGTAAATCAAAAATATTTTTCACCGATCCTGCGGTTAACGTCCCCGAAGCGACTCCTTCTAATAATTCAGGGAAACGGGATTGACCGTTAACAATCACATCTTTAATAAACACCATATGATTTAAGCCAAACAGATCAATAGAAAGCGTATCTTGCTCCGTTAGCTTAAGCACATCAGTAATAAACATTTTCATACCGATAGGAATATTACAAACACCAATAAATTTCTTAAAATTGGTATGGCGATAAACCGCTTCCGTCACCATACCTGCAGGGTTAGTAAAGTTTATGATCCACGCATTAGGGCAAATTTCTTCAACATCTTTAATAATGTCAAAAATAACCGGAATAGTACGTAATCCTTTAAATAGCCCACCGGCACCATTGGTCTCTTGGCCTAAATAACCATGGCTTAACGGAATGGCTTCATCCAATTCTCTTGCTTTTAATTGACCAACTCGCAACTGTGTAGTGACGAAATCAGCCTCTTTTAATGCCTCACGACGATCAAGTGTTTTATAAATGGTTAAAGGGATACCCGCTTTTTTTATCATACGCTGGCAAAGCGCAAAAATAATATCCAGTTTTTCTTTGCCTTCTTCAACATCAACCAACCATAATTCCGTGATCGGCAATTCATGATAACGTTTAATAAATCCTTCTAATAATTCAGGTGTATAACTACTTCCTCCACCAATGGTGACCACTTTTAACTTATGACTCATAAAATACTCCCATACAGCACAATCATGCTGTTATTTGTCTATTAATGGCAAAATTAAGGCGTAAAGATCCCTGAAGGAAATAACGTTATTTTCTTCTTTCTCTCTCTATTTAATAAAAATCAATTGATATTATTGATTACTTTTTACGCTTAATTATAAATTAGTTAGTCTCTTTAATACTGTATAAATTCTTTCTATAACTATTTGGTGTCAGCGATGTTATCTTCTTAAAAGTCTTAATAAATAAGCTCGGGCTACTATAACCTGCATCAAAAGCAATATCGGTAACGGAGTAATTCGTGATTTCTAATTGTTTTTTAGCAAAATTAATTCGAATATCATGAATAATTTGCATCGGCGTTTTATCATAATAACGGCGAGTTGCTCGAGTTAAATACTCTTGCGATTTTCCTGATAATTGCACCATATTTGCCAATGCATTCTCCCCAAATCGGCTTTTATCATGCATTCCATCAATGGCGTCTTTTAGCCATAAGGGAATATCATCTTCAATACCATCATCTCTATAATGTCGTAATCTATTCACCACATTAAAGGTGACAATTTCAATAAATTCATTAAATTCTGTATGTCTGAAATTTAATGAGCTAATCACGGATTCAATATAAGAAAGAAACTCATTTTTTAATGCATAAACTTGAGAAGCAACAAAATAAGCGGGCAATAAAGGAAGATAATGTTTATCAAAAAAAGCTTTGCTTATTCCCACATTTAAAATACGAGTTACACCAAAGTCATAAAAACTTTGATGATGCGAGCCAATAGGAATAAAGACAAAATCACCACGCTCTAATAACACCTTTTTACCGTTAATTTCTTGATAATAGCGCCCTGTTAAAACAATAGTAAATTCATAATAATCATGCTGATGCAACCCACTGACGCTTTCTGTTTTGTTATAAATAAACACATGAAAATTCTTACCATTAAATAATTGGTTTTCATATACCATGCGTATTTCAGCTTGCGCTTTTAATGAGTGCATCATCATTCGCCTTACTTTATTTTTTCATGTAACTCGATAAGCTCTGTGACAAGCTCTCTGGCTAACATAGATGTCATTAAATGATCTTGAGCATGCACCAGTACCAAGCTCACTTTCGTTTTACCCAATCCTTGATCATCACCAATTAAGCGGGTCTGTATTTTATGAGCTTCATTTAATGCTGCTCGAGATTGTTCCATCATTTTCTTGGCTTGTGCAAAATCACCTTGCTTCGCTTTTTTTAACGCTGCATAAGCGATACTCCGTGCTTGCCCTGAATTAATAATTAACCCCATGATAATTTCTTCAAATTCATCATCTGTCGCTGAGCTATCAACGCAATTCTCAATATCTAACATCATTCCCCCTCTTTGGTGCTTAGCTGTGCAAAATAAGCGCTGCACAGCCATTGTCTATTCGTTAAAATTTCAATGCATTAGCAATATCTTCTTCACTTTCTTCTTTATCAATTTCGGTTTGTGCTTTATTCGAAATAATCACAAAAGGCAGATAAATCAGTGTTGCAACAGCTAAGTTAAAGAGTGCTAATAACAGTGCGGCAATACTGCCATTGGTATTAAAAAATGCCCCTAACCCTGTTGGCATCGTCCAAGGTGCAATATTTGTGACCGGCGGAATAATCCCAAGGTAATAAGCGGTTACGGTAATAGCAGCAAGGATTGGCTGAATAAGAATAAAAGGAATAAACATCACTGGATTCATAATCACAGGTAAACCAAAAATAATAGGTTCATTAATTTGGAATAGACCCGCAGGTAATGCTAACTTCGCCACTTGACGGTGATCTGCTCGACGCGATGCAATAAAGATAGCTAATATCAGACCTAACGTCGCCCCTGTTCCTCCTAAGAAGATAAACGAATCTAGCATCGGTTTTGCCCAAAGATGGAACGTTTTGCCTGCTGCAAGTGCCGCTTCAACTGAACCATACTCGGTATAAATAGAGACGTTTTCTAATGCCCAAGGTGTCATAATACCGCTATCAAGTGCCGCCAGCGCCAATGAACCATGAATACCAAAGAACCACAGCAAAGAGGTAAAAATAACGTAAGCCCACCCGACAACCGATCCTAACGAAGCCAATGGCGTTGAAATAGAATCTAAAATGATTTGATGGAAATGTGTACCGTAATGCGCTAATCCCCAAGAGATAATTCCCATAATTGATAAAATAATAAAACCAGGAATTAAGGCAGAAAAAGAGCGCGAAACGGAGGCAGGTACACTATCGGGCAAACGGATAACCCAATTACGACGCACTATAAAGGTAAACATTTCGGCAACCACAAGGCCAATAATAATCCCTGAGATAATATTGGCACCTCCTAACCAGTTCGCCCCCACAGCATAAGCGCCACCAGCGTCATAAGGTGTTACCGTCATAAAGGCGGCGATAGAAAGTAATCCCGCCGCAATAGGGTCGACTTTTCTCTCTTCCGCCAGCGCCATACCAATAAAGAACGGCGCCATCAATGACATTATTCCCAACGTACCGTTATAGACATTACCACCTATGGCTTTTAAACCATTAAGTGTTTCAATTGTTGAGGCATCTAAACGAATACCAAGGGAGTAAAAAAAGGAGCCCTCACCAAAACTGAGAAAAACATTATTGATAAGTACAAACATTGCCCCGGCAAGTGTTAATGGCATTAAACGGATAAAACCATTTTTTATCGCATTAACATGAGGTTGCTTTCCAATTTTAACCGCAAAAGGAAGGAGTACCTTTTCAAGTGAACCAATGACCTTACTCATAGAAAAATACCCTTAAAATGCCGCTAATTGCTCGGCTAGCTGAAAAATTCACTCTTTGACTGGAATAAATAAAAATAACAATAAAAAAATTAATTAGTTGTTGCTGATGCTTTCTTAATGGCAGCTACTGCTGCTTTTAATACACCTAATCCATCCACTTTCCCATATAACAATGAATCAATGACTTCGACAGGTTTATTGGGTAATAATTTTTGAATATCAGCGAGCATCCAACCAATTTGTGGCCCCAATAAAACGACATCCGCTTCTTGGCCTTTTTGCTCTGCTAATGTTTCTGGAAAAGCTTCAATAATAACGGGTACATCATATTTTTCTGCTTGTGCACGCATTTTTGTCACTAACAGAGATGTTGACATGCCAGCAGAACAAAATAGATAAATATATTTCTTTTGCATAAAACCCTCTCAAATTGGCCACACTCTGCCCTAGAGATAATGCTACTTTCTCATGTGCATTGATTAAGATGTCAGTACAGAATTAAAGTAAAATTTAGCAATTAAGATTGTTTCTGATTGAATAAAGTATACGCAATGATACTCACTAACGATATTTTTTACTGACATATAATTGTCTCTGATTGACCTAGTGTATTGACCCTCTTCACAAATTAAGCAAAAAATCTTTAGCATTGTTTCGCGTTACAAAATTTGTCCATTCTTCTCTTCACATGATCTGATGCAAAGATTCAGCACAATAATATAAGTTAATCCTTTATTATTGTGAGAATGTGAATTAGTATCATTACTCTTTAGTTTTTTGGTATAATCATTGTTTCCTTTGTGAAGCTCATTATTAGGTCACAGCTAGTAAACTGTGCTATTTCATATCGCAACAATATGGGAAAGAGAATGTTTAAAAAATCATTAAGCCCACTGTTCTTATTGCTGTCTTCTCTGGTTATCGCAGGTTGTGATAACGCACAAGATACCTCAACAACGCAATCCACAGAGAAACAAACTCTCACTATCGAACATGCTCAAGGCACCACTGAGATCCCTGCTCACCCACAAAAAGTGGTTGTGATGAACATGGAAACACTTGATATTGTTGATGCTCTTGGCGTACCTGTTGTTGGCCTACCACAAACAAACGTCCACTTACCTAAATTTCTAGAGAAATACACCAACGAAAATGAGTACATCAACGAAGGTGGCCTGTTTGAACCAAACTACGAAAAACTCAGTACTACTGCCCCTGATCTGATTTTAACGGGTAGTCGTGCTCGCGATGCATATGCCAAATTAAGTGAAATCGCACCATCCATTTCTATGGATATCGACAGCACACGCTTTATTGACAGCCTCACTGAGCGTACAACGACTTTAGGTCAAATTTTTGGTAAAGAAGAACAAGCTAAAAAATTATTAGCTGACTTCAATAGCAAAATTGATACGGTAAAAGCAAAAACCCCAGATGCGGGTAAAGCAATGGTCGTATTAGTCAGTGGCGGTAAAATTTCCGCTTATGGCCCAGGCTCTCGCTTTGGTTTTATCTACGATGTATTGGGCTTTGAACCTGCATATACTTTCGATAGCCCAGGCTCTCACGGTAATATTGTTAACTCAGAACTACTGCTAAAACTTAATCCAGATTGGATGTTTGTCATTGACCGTGATGCAGCAATTGGTCGTGAAGATTCACAACCTGCAAAACAAGTGCTTGATAATGCCCTAGTTAGAAAGGTTAATGCATGGAATAAAGACCAAATTATCTATCTTGATGCCAGCTCGATTTATATCTCCGGTGGGATACAAACTTACTCTCGCTTAATGGATACAATTAATCAGGCGTTGGATCAAAAAAATAAAGTAACTGAATGAAAACGTTCCATTTATCATTGGGGATAGGACTTATCGCTATCCTCTCAATGATCAGTCTATTTATCGGCGCAGGAGATATCACTCCTGCTTCGCTTTTTACTGATCCCGATATGCGCGATATCTTCTTTATTAGTCGCGTACCAAGAACCCTGTCATTATTACTTGCTGGGGGCGCAATTAGTGTTGCTGGTTTAATCATGCAACTGCTCACGCAAAACCGCTTTGTTGAGCCTTCTCTTGCAGGTACAACACAATCAGCCAGTCTCGGTTTACTAGTCGTGATGTTGCTTTTCCCCGCGGCAGGCATTTTCACCAAAATGATGGTAGCCACTGTTTTTGCACTTTTAGGCACTGTGTTATTTATGTTGTTGCTACAGAGAATTGCCTTAAAGACCGCATTAATCGTGCCACTTGTCGGTATTATGCTAAGTGCAGTGATAGGTGCTCTAACCATCTTTCTTGCCGTCTATTTTGATTTACTACAATCACTAGATGCGTGGACTAGCGGAGACTTCTCCAGTGTCTTACAAGGTCGTTATGAGCTGCTATGGCTTGTCGGTGCCCTTGCATTAATGGCGTGTTGGGTCGCGGATAGCTTTACCGTGGCAGGTATGGGACGTGAATTTTCCATCAACGTTGGACTTAACTATCGTAAAGTGATGATTATCGGTTTATCTATTATCGCTTTAATTAGTGGTGTGGTGGTGTCTGTTGTTGGTGCTTTACCTTTCCTTGGTTTGATCGTGCCAAATTTAGTTAGCCTAGTGATGGGAGATAATATTCGCAAAACCATCCCGTGGGTATGCTTAAGCGGTGGAGCCATTGTTTTACTCTGTGATGTGATTGGTCGCCTGATCCGTTATCCATTTGAGATCCCCGCAAGTGTCATTTTAGGGGCGGTAGGTGCTGTGATCTTCCTTTTCTTACTACTGAAGCAGCAACGTTATGCAAAAAGTTAATTCATCCATGATTAGCAAATATACTGGCGCTGTTCAACCTAAGAAAGTGCGCCTCTCACCTATGGCGCGTATTTGGCTCTTACTTGGCGTCTCATTATTAGCCATTGTGCTGTTTATGACGATCAACCTAAACGGTAATATCTCTTATATTCTGACACACCGCGCTTATATTATTCTGACGATGATCATCGTCGCCTTTGCGGCAGGCGTTTCTACTATACTGTTTCAGACTATCGCCAATAACCGCATTCTTACTCCTTCATTAATGGGCTTAGAAGCTCTGTTTGTATTGCTACAAACGCTCTTTATCTTTTTTGAAGGGGATATGCCCGCCTCTTGGATGGCCAATCTGACGAAGTTCTTTTTAGAGTCGGCCTTATTAGTGTTATTTTCGGTGGTTCTATATCGTTGGCTATTTAGTTCAGTGCGCTTTAATATCAATTTAGTCCTTATGATTGGTATTATTTTAGGCACCCTATTTCGTAGCAGTGCAACGCTATTACAACGCCTCATGGACCCAAATGAGTTTTCTGTCTTACAAAGCCGTATGTTTGCGACATTTACTCGAGCCACTCCTGATCTTATCTTATGTGCATTAGCCATTATTGTCGTCGTCGGCGTATTACTTTGGCGTATGCGTTATAGTTTTGATGTGATGGCCTTAGGCCAGGCGAATGCGATTAATCTTGGTATTAATTATCGTAAGCAAACGACTTATATTCTATTACTTATTTCTGTTCTGGTTGCGGTATCAACAGCATTAGTAGGGCCGTTGACATTTTTAGGCTTAATTGTTGCTAATCTGGCTTATCATATTAGTGGTAGCAGTCAGCACCGCTTTTTAATGCCTGTGGCATTCTTATTAGGCACTATCGCACTGATTGGCGGACAATTGATTTTAGAGTATGGCTTAAAAATGACAGGTACTCTCTCTGTTGTGATTGAGTTTATTGGTGGTATGTTCTTTATTTATTTGGTATTAAGAAGACTTTAATATGATTGAAATCAGTAAGATATCAAAACGTTATCAAGACACAACGGTGCTCGATAATATTACAACAACCATTCAACGTGGCGGTATTACTTCAATCATCGGACCTAATGGTGCGGGTAAATCCACCTTACTTTCTGTAATAGGCCGTCTACTGATGCCAGAAAGCGGTATGGTCAGTGTAAATGGCATGGATGTTGCGGCCACAGAGAGTGATGTATTAGCCAAAAACCTTTCCATACTACGCCAAGAAAATCAGTTTGTGAGTCGCTTAACTGTTGAAGAGTTAGTCGGTTTTGGTCGCTACCCTTATAGTAAAGGACGCTTAACGCTAGAAGATAAGAAAGTGATTGATGAATCACTCGATTTTCTTAATTTGACTGAATTTCGTCACCGTTATCTTGATGAATTATCTGGTGGGCAACGCCAGCGTACTTATGTTGCAATGGTATTATGTCAAGATACTGAATACGTGATGCTTGATGAACCGCTTAACAATCTTGATATGAAACACGCGGTCATTATGATGAAATTACTGCGTAAAGCCGCCGATGAGCTAGGAAAAACCATTATCATCGTCATTCATGATATCAATTTCGCCTCTGTGTATTCCGACTACATTTTAGCTATGCGCAACGGGCAACTTTACTATCATGGCTCACCTAAAGAGATCATGAAATCCGATATTATCGAAGATATTTTCGATACTCCCGTCGACGTTAAAGAGTTGGATGATAAGCTTATCGCGATGTATTACTAGTTTTTGCTAATTGAAAACAAGCCTACTATTTATTAACTTTAGTAGGCTTTAAACAGTAAAAATTCAATAGATCAATAAATAAAATCTTCTCGACTCGGTGTAAAAATATCTAGTAATACACCTTCTGATAAACTCTTACAATAATGATATTTTCCCGAAGCAATATACACAGAGTCTCCTTTATTTAATATCCTACTTTCATTTTCGATATAATATTCAAAACGACCTGATAAAATATAAACCATTTGTTCATGAGGATGAGTATGTTTTTTACCTTCAATATCCTTATCAAAAAAAACTTTAACAACCATCATATTTTTACTTCTTGATAATATTTTTCTTGTTATGCCTAATTCAACTTTTTCTATTTCAATTTCTTTATCTAAAAAAAATGACATATTAATTTCTTTTTTATTTTATTATTCATAAGAGGTCTCTTAATTTAAAACCAAGAGAACCTCTCCTAAATAATCAATGGATAATATATAAATAATGGATATAACTTTGATGTATATAAAAGTATATGATGAAATTAATTTATCTGATTATTTTGTACCTCTATTTCATTTGCTGTAATAGGCTTAATATCACGCAACATCACTAAATAAATAAGTGCCCCTACCGCACATGCAATACCCGATACTATTAATGCCCACATAAAAGAGCCTGTTGCACCAATAATATAACCTGTCACTATTGGCCCCAATATACCACCGCAGTTTGAAACTGCACTTTGCATTCCACCTAATACAGACGTCATATTTCTAGGTGCAACATCACCAGGTAAAGACCATATTGCTGAAGCAGCAAAAGCTAATGCAGCATAGGATAAGCAAAGTAAGAACATCATTACTGACGTTGACTCCACCAGTCCTGAGAATGCAATACTGGTTGCCACCAACATCCCCCCAACAATCGGAACTTTTCGAGCTATATTGATATTATTGTATTTAATAAAAAGATAATCTGTTGTAAATCCACCTAGCCATTGACCCGCAATACCACATAAAGGTGGTAACATAGCAGCAAACCCCATTTCTTCTAAACTCATCCCTCTTTCCATCATTAAATAAGCAGGGAACCATGTAATAAAGAAATAGATAGCGTAATCGAGCAAGAAAAAACCCATACACATTGCTTGAACATTACGATAACGAAATAGTTCATACCATTTCATTGGTTGAATATTATCGATACCTTCTTTTTTAATTTGCCCATCACGAATATATTTTAATTCGGCTTCACTGACTTTTGGATGTTGTTCCGGATCATGATAAATTTTTAACCATGCAATGACCCATAAAAATCCTAATGCGCCACAAAAAATAAATGCAGATTCCCATCCCCATTTAGCGATGATCCAGACAACTAAAGGCATCGCAAAAGCAGTACCAAATTTCGATCCACTGTCAAATAGTGCTGTGATCCTTCCTCTTTCTCTATCAGGAAACCATTTAGCGGTTATACCACTGTTACAAGGATAAGCACCTGCTTCCCCCATTCCCATCAAAATACGAGTAGATATAAAACTGAATGGTGTTTTAGCTAACGCTGTAGCCGCCGTAGCCATAGACCACCATAGTACAGCACCTGCAAGGGTTTTTCTTTGCCCAAATCGGTCAGCGATAAAACCTGCTGGTATTTGACATAATGCATAACTAAGAAAGAATGCAGACATTATCCAGCCCATTGCTTCAGGAGAAATTTGTAGCTCTTCTGATAGCGTAGGTGCAGCTGCTGACATAACCGTTCTATCAAGATAATTAATTGCAATAGCAAGCGTCATTAATATTGCAATAGAAAACCTGACTTTTGTTCTTTTTTGATTATTTATCATGGTATTCCCTTTTTAAAAAAGGTGTAGGGCTGTTAGTAAAAAATAAAACTAACAAGAGGTTTTTAATTAATTATTTAAATAACCTTTCTGGATTGATGGTATATTTTTTTAGTTTCTCAATATCTAGTTCGATCCCTAGTCCTGGTTTTTGTGGAATATCCAAATAACCTTCAGCATCAACACTAAATGGCGTAGTCGTAATACCATCGATATATTGGCTCCCGCCAATAAACTCGACAAAATCAACATTAGGTAGTGCTGCTGCCATTTGTAGATCAGCGGCTAACCCCATGGCGGTATTCCAACCATGACCTACATATTTAACGCCAAAATCATCAGCCATCCATGCGATACGGCGTTGCTCTGAAATCCCGCCCACTTTAGTCACATCGGGTTGGACAACATCGAATGCACCTTGAGAAAGCCACGGTAAAAAAGACTGACGACGAGTGAGGACTTCACCACCCGCGATAGGAACAGGACTTTCTTTGCGTAGCACTTTAAAATCTTCAATGTCATCAGGTCGTAGTGCTTCCTCAAACCAGCCAACATCATATTCACTTAACATGTTTGCGGTATTAATTGCCCATTTAAGTCCATTCTTCCAATATGCATCGCTCGCACCAGCATCAACCAATAAATGTGCCTCTTTCCCTGCGGCATCTCGTGCTGCGGCAATAATATTTCTGTCTAGTGATTTATCATTGGTTCGTCCAAAAGGCCCCCAACCTATTTTGAAAGCTTTAAATCCTATTTTTTTATAATGGCTGATCACATCAAACATGGTATCGGGCTCTTCCATTAAAAGAGAACAATAAGGTTGGATCTTCGCGCGGTAATTACCGCCAAGCAGTGTACTTACCGGTAATCCACTGGCCTTACCTAAAATATCCCAAAGTGCAATATCAATGCCGCTAATGGTATGTGTTAACGTTCCCCCTCGTCCCATCCAGAAAGTATGTTGGCGAAGTTTTTCAGAAACACGTTCAGGCTCTAATGCGTTCTCACCAATACAAAGAGGAAGTAATACCGATAATCCCGCTTCAGCGAGGCGTCCATCAGTAAAAACACTACCATAGCCGGTTATTCCCGCATCCGTATGGACAGCAATAATGGCGTGAATAGAGTCTTCCGGCTTAATTTCATTGGACCATCCGCCTTTTGGGCTTTCACCAAATAATGGCACAGCCACAATTTCAGTAATTTTGATTGTACTCAGAGGTAAGTTCATTTCTTTTTCCCTATATTGCCTACAATTTACCCACCGAATTAAAGCACATAGTATGATTGTATACAATATTACAATATTGAGTTCTGGCAAATAAGGCCCATTTACACGCACTAAAAATAGGAGGTAGTTCACAAAATACGAAATAGATTATGAATAAAAGAACAGAAAAAATATTTTTATAACAAAGAGTTAAATCATGTTTAGAAAGATAAATAAATTCATTAAACTCTTTTTTTATTTATGTATAATGATTTTGACAACGGTATCTTCATTTCACTACAGAGCAAATAACCACAGATGAGTCATTCAACAAAAGAAAATTACTGGCAACCCGTCAAAGTAAAAACAATCGCTGACGATGTAGTGGACTCCATCGTAGAGGCAGCTACACGGGGCTTTATTCTTCCTGGTGATAGAATTGTTGAAAAAGAAATTGCTGAAAAAATGCAAGTAAGCCGTATGCCTGTCCGTGAAGCATTACGTGTTTTAGAAAGTCAGGGCATAGTCGTTAGTGAGCCTTTTAAAGGTATACGTTTAGCACCCGTTTCAGAGCAACGCCTTAATGAATTGATTGATGTCAGAGTTGTACTTGAGTTATATGCGATTAGAACTTTAATTAACCAAAAAGGACACTTAGTCGCAGAGAATATTGATTTATTTAAGCAAAAAATTGAGCAAATGAAAAAAGCGGCACTACTAAAAGACAATTACCTTTTTTCGCTTAGTGATGTCGATTTTCACCGTACTATCTGTATTCTTAGTGGTAACATTACCTTAACGTCACTTTGGGAAAATGTCGCGAAGCAGCTCACCATTGTCATTGGTATCTCAACCTTGGGCAAACCAATGGAAGAAATTATTCATGAACATGAAATATTGCTCGATAAAATTATCATCGGTGATTTACCCCAATTAGAAAAAGAATTTGAAGAACATATTTGCGCACAAACCAAACGTGTCGATTTTTCAACGATCATTGATAATAAAAGAAAAAACGATAAAACACGCTAATCTATAATCAACAAAAACACCGTCACATCATACTGATGTGATGGTGTTTTTCTATTACATTTCCTATTTTATTCGCCCTTATTCTCAACACTCTTCTGTCATTTCTATTTTAGGTATTAATAAAAATTCTATTTACAGAGTGTATTATTTGACTTCATAATATATTGTATTATTGTATACAATATGCAATCAGCTTATTTTTAATACAAAGAAATTAATCACCATGGGTTTGATATATCGTTATAGATAGGTAACCATATGATCAACAAAAAGAAAGTTATTTTTATTACTGGTGCAGGAGCAGGTATCGGAGAAGCTATTGCTTTACATCAGGCAAAACTGGGCCATGCCGTTGTTATTTCTGATGTTCATTTTGAAGCCGCTGAAAAAGTCAAACATAAAGCCATTGCACAAGGTGCCGAAGATATTATTGCACTCCATTGTGATATCTCTCAAGAGCACAGTGTTATTGATGCGTTTAATCAATGCATTAGCCATTTTAATAGCATTCCTACTGGTATCGTTGCAAACGCAGGCATTGAAATTACCAAAATGGCGCATGAAACATCGTTAGCTGAATGGGAAAAGGTAATTAAAACCAATCTAACAGGGACATTCTTAACCTGCCGAGAAGCAATAAAGCATCTAATACATAACAATACCGCGGGTTCATTAGTTTGTATTGGATCACCAAGTGCAGCTGTCGGATTTGCAGGTGGTTCTAACAGTGCCTACGGCGCAAGTAAAGGTGGTATTAATGCGCTCGTTAAAGCTTTAGCAATTGATTACGCCTCCCACCATATTCGTGTTAATGCCGTTATTCCCGGTGCGACAAATACTGAACTATTAAAAGTCACCACCAATAACACGACTCATTGCGACCTTGAACAACGTATTAAAACACAGATCCCAGTTCAGCGTTTAGCCGAGCCAGAAGAAATTGCCCAGGCGACAAGTTGGTTATTAAGTGAACATGCCAGTTATATTACAGGTTCAAATTTGTATGTGGATGGAGGACTAACGGCGAGGGGTGCGAATGATTTTTAACACAGAGAATAAATAAATTAAACTCACTTTAGCTAGTGTCCAAAAAGGAAAAAACATGAAGCGCATTGCGTTTATTGGTGAATGTATGATTGAGCTTAACGGTTCACCCTTTGGCGAAATGATACAAACATTTGGTGGAGACGTACTCAACAGCGCACTTTATTTAAGTCGCGCTCTTTCTTGTCAACAAAGCAATCAGCTAGAAGTATTCTTTATTTCTGCCATCGGACATGATCCTATTAGTAAAGGAATGCGTGAACGCTGGCAACAAGAGCAAATAAACTGCCAATGGGTATTAGAAGATAAAAAATATCATTCAGGCATTTATCTTATACAAACTGACAGCAATGGTGAGCGTACTTTCCTTTATTGGCGCAATAATTCTGCAGCTAGCCATTTATTTCAACACCCTAATTTCCCTTTACTGGCAAATGCATTAGATGAATTCGATGCTATTTATCTTAGTGGTATCACCTTAGCCATTTATAGTGATAATGATAAAACACAACTTATTAACTTAATTACTCACTTAGCCAAGCTAGGCAAAGAAATTATTTTTGATAGTAATTACCGTCCCCATCTTTGGGAGGATCATCAGACAGCAAAATATTGGTATCAACAATTACTACCTTTTATTAGCTTAGCGCTAGTTACTGATGACGATGAACAAAAGCTATGGAATGACACATCCATTAATATGACTATACAACGGCTTCACCATACAGGAATAAAACATATCGTTGTTAAATCTGGTAAAGATGGTTGTTATTGTTCAGGTTTCCAACCTGACATATTAAAAGTCGCTGCCACAAAAGTGGAGCATGTTATTGATACAACTTCTGCTGGCGACGCCTTTAACGCAGGATTTTTAGCAGGTTATTTAAATCACCTTCCCATTCAGCAAGCCGCTGAAATGGGTCATTTATTAGCAGGCAGAGTGATCCAACATAAAGGGGCAATTATTCCCAAAGAATATACTCAGCCTATTACCATGACATTTTTTAATAATGAGAAATAATGATGAAAAAAATAATTGATAGGCTACGCCAATTAAAAATTGTCCCCGTTATTTCAGTCTCCCAAGCTGAAGATATTATTCCGCTGGGTGAAGCTCTATATCAAAATGGATTATCTGTTGCTGAAATTACTTTTCGTTCTCCGGCTGCAACAGAAGCAATTTCTTTATTAAAAAAACATATTCCATCAATGTTAGTTGGTGCTGGTACAGTATTAACTAAAGATCAAGCTTACGTGGCAAAACAAGCTGGCGCTGAGTTTATTGTTGCTCCGGGACTCAACCCTACAACAGTAAACTATTGCAATGAAATTAATATTCCTATCATTCCTGGAATTAATAATCCATCTTCAATTGAGTTAGCCTTAGCGCTTGGCATCGATTTTGTTAAGTTCTTTCCCGCCGAAGCCTCTGGTAGTATTGCAATGCTAAAAGCATTGTTAGCACCTTATCATCATCTTCATATTATGCCGACAGGAGGTATTGGATTAGATAATATTCGCGATTACCTCAACATTCAACAAGTCGTCGCATGTGGTGGATCATGGATGGTAAAAGAAGAATTTATACAACAAAAAGCGTGGCATAAAATAGGCCAATTAACAGCAGAAGCCGTTAATTTTGTTAATACCTAAACAGCATTAAAAAAGCATATTGCTTACAAGAAACAATATGCTTTTTATTCATTTAGTTTCGGCATTAATGAGTTCAGAATCGATATCGCTAAAAATCTCTTCCCACTCATTATCATCAATATCCATTAAACCAAAATAACGTAGCAAGAAAGCCCCCTCGGTGGCTAAAAAAGCCAGTCTCGCCCGTTTTCCCTCTACTGTTGTGGTATCGACACCCGCTAATCTTTGCTGATACCACGCTTTAGTACTTTGCAAATATTCTGGCGTTTGCAGTAACGCAGCCATTAAGCTGGCTCCTTTGGCAAAAGAGAGCTTATCGTGATCATGAGTTGCATGAATATGTGCTCTAACGCGATTATTGGCTGAGTTATCATTGGCAACCACCTGATTAAATCGCGCTTCATATCCTCCTTCCCAATGTTCAAACATGGCATCAATCATCGCTTCTTTACTATTAAAACAATATTGGACACCACCTTTGGAAATCCCCATTTTTTTGGCCACCGTATCGATAGTCAGAGCGGCAGCCCCTTGCTCCATCACGATGTCAAAAATAGCCTCAAGTAACTTTTCTCTATCAATCGTTCTTTGGCGTCCCATTTAAAAAAACCTCTTTTCAATACGACTGTATGGATTTAAAATTATTATTCCTAGCTAAATATAACACCTAAGATAACCACTGAGATTTTATATGATAAAAGATTATAAACGTTGGATAGTCTTACTTTTAGTATCAAGTATGCTGTTTCTAATTGTTGTTGATGTTACCGTACTTTATACCGCACTACCGCGTTTAACTCATGATCTCAATGCGAGCGCCTCAGAAAAACTATGGATCATGAATGCCTATCCGCTGATTGTCGCAGGGCTGTTGCCAGCAGCAGGTATGCTTACCGATAGAATAGGCCATAAGACGTTATTTATTAGCGGATTACCCCTTTTTGCCATCGCCTCATTATGTGCAGCTTATTCCCCTAGCGCCACCAGCTTAATTATTTCTCGTGGTTTCTTGGCCGTCGGTGCTGCTATGAGCATGCCTGCAACGTTGTCTATTGTGAGACAAGTATTTACTCATCCACAAGAGCGTGCCGTCGCTATTGGTATTTGGTCTGCTGTTGCTTCTGGTGGCGCGGCATTAGGGCCTTTAATTGGTGGATTGCTATTAAACCATTTCTGGTGGGGCTCAGTCTTTTTGATCAATGTCCCTATTGTACTACTTGTGCTTCCTTTCTCGATTTGGCTAATTCCTCACTTTTCGGGACAACGGCAGCATAAAATTGATTATTTAAGCTCAATACTTATTTTGATTGGCTTAGTCAGCGCTATTTATACCTTAAAAGAGATAGGTAAGGCTTATACACAATGGAATGAAGTGATCATCGCCACCCTTATTGCCATTATTTTTCTCACACTATTTGCGCGGCGCCAACGTCGTCAAACGCATCCAATGATTGATTTTAGCCTATTTAAAAAGCGCTATTTCAGTGTCGGTGTGGCAATGTCGACTCTTTCTATGGTGATCATCGTGGGTATTGAATTTCTGCTAAGCCAACGCTTACAGTTAGTCGCCGGCTTTACACCACTGAATGCAGCTTTAGTGATTTTACCTATCCCTATCGGCTCAGTATTAGCCTCTCCTTTGGCCGGGTTTTGGCTAGCGCGTTTAGGTGCAGTGCGCTTAATTATTATCGGATTCGCCCTAACATTAATGGGTAACTTATGGTTAATTGCCATTTCAAACTCACCGATAATGCTAATGGGTAGCCTCTTTTTGATTGGCTTTGGTTTAGGCATTATTTTTACCACCGCATCGACTTCTATTATGCTAAGTGTCGACGATAAACAAGCAGGTATGGCCGCTTCTATTGAAGATATCGCCTATGAGTTGGGTAGCGTGATTGGCGTGACCTTTATGGGGAGTTTAATGAGCACCCTCTATACCTTAAAACTAACTTTACCGGATACGCTTAACGTCAATAGTGTCGTTTATGATAGTTTAGATGAAGCACTTATTGTCGCTGAAAAGCTTCCCGAAGCAGCGGCGACCCTCTTAATCGCACAGGCTAATAGTGCGTTTGAATATGCTTTTTCTATCGTTCTGATCGCCACAGCCATTGTGACTACAATAAGCTTAATTGCACTCCCTTATTGCTTGCGTAATGCGGTAAGAGAAAACAAGCCCAGCCACTAATTCAAGCTCATAGAAAACGCGCCGTTATGGCGCGTTTAGTTTAAATCATCAATAGCAAAAAAGATCAAAGCGTAATAATACCTTTCATCAATAAAGCTAATACCAACACATCAAGTAATAATAAAATCACTAAATAGAGTGTCTCTTTTTTCTGAAAGATAGGTTTATTATCGTGTTTCTCTTTACGTGACCAAATAAAAACGGGTAATCCGCATGTTAATAAAATAGGAATTAATGCAACATACTGAATTTGGCTCGCATATAAAATAAATAAGCAAAAAATAACGCCAAGTACACCACTGAACAATGCTAAACCACGACCTGTTTTGGCATATTGGTAATATTGACGATTAAGACAAATTTTTGTGATATATAAGGTTGTCGTGACGTAAGCTGGAACAACCATTAATGCACTGATGTTATACATGGTATTCCATGCATTATTAGAAAAATAGACTAATAGCATCGCGGCTTGCATGACAATACTACTGACCCAGAGTGAGGTATTGGCGGCTTGATTTTTATTAGTACGAGCAAAAGCTTTAGGAAACGCGCCTTTTTGCCCGGCAACCATCGGAATTTCTGCGCATAGCATTGTCCAAGCAAGCCATCCCGCTAATACAGAAATAATCAACCCTACATTCATTAACCAATCACCCCAATTTCCAACAACTTTAGCCAATACACCTGCCGTCGAGGGGTTACTTAATTGCGCTAATTGACTTTGTGGCATAACACCAAATGGTAGGACGGATAATAAAATATAAATAATTAATGCCAATAGAAATCCTAATAAGGTTGCCTTACCAACATCTTTTTTATTTTTTGCCCGTCCAGATAAAACAACGGCTCCTTCAACACCAATAAATGACCATAATGTTACTGTCATCGGAGCTAATATTTGTGACATTAATGATACAGGTTCCGCCTTATTATCCACCGTATTCATAATTTGAGGAGATGTCCCCCAAAAATTACTAAATAACTGATAATAATCAATAAGTACACCAAGGATAATCACAAATAAAATCAATGGTACTAATTTAGCAATAGTACCAAGTGTATTAACAAAACCTGCAACTTTCGTTCCTGACAAGACTAAAAAGTTATAACCCCAAATTAAAATAGAGCCACAGATAATTGAATTTAAATTATTGCCATCTGTAAAGACACCGGGGAAAAACTGATCAAAAGCATCCATTAGAATAACGGCAAATGCCACATTACCAAATGCAGTCATTAACCAATATCCCCAGGCCACATTAAATCCAATAAAAGATCCAAAACCTTCTTGTGCGTACATATACACACCAGCTTGAAGATCAGGTCGTAAATCAGATAATAAGCGAAACGCATTAGCAATAAAGTAAATGCCGATACCTGCAATCACCCACGCAATTAAAACCGGCCCGATGGCTGAACTTGCCGCTGTATTTTGTGGCAAGCTAAACACGCCACCACCTAACATAGAGCCAACTACAATTGCGATCAGAGCAAATAAACCCAATTTTGCACCACTATCACCGGTCGCTGATGTGGGGCTCTTTGACGATGCAGTTTCTGATTTGTTTGCCATAAAAACCTCTTACCTTAAGATAATAATATCTGGCGTCTCATCCCACGCCAGATATTTTCATATCGCTATCATTCACCAGTCATTACTGACGGCCTTTTTTAATTGCTGAAACACGGCGTTTAAATTTCACAGATGCAGGCAATTCTTTTGCGACTCGTTCGTCTTCAACAATGGCTCTTACCCAAAAATCTCCGTTTGCATCAACATTGATCCCTTGAATTTCATGCTCAAAACCGGGGAATGTATTGTCAAAATTTTGTAGGGCTTTAAGGTAACCAATAACGCCTTCATCCCCTTTAGGTAAGCGTTCACCTGGCATCAAAACTGGAATTCCCGGTGGATAAGGAACTAACATGCTGGCAGAAATACGACCTGAAAAATCATCTAAATGTACGTGTTCTGTTTTATAACGAACAACCTTTTGATAAGCATCAGCCGGTGACATCACGGGCTCAGGAACGCTATTTACGGCATCATTAATATGTTTCATTAAATCAAGCTCATCCATCTTTTCATGCATAGATTGGCAAAGCTGTTTTAAGGTTATTTTGGCATATTGAGGGGAGATTTCTTTTAGTGAAGGAATAGCTTCTACCGCTAACGCATCCGAATCATAGAGCTTTTTAAAAGTCAGTAAACTTTCTAATAACGTTCCCCATTTACCTTTAGTCACCCCAACAGAGAAGAGGATTAAAAGGGTATAGTCTCCGGTTCTGGCGATTTCAATACGACGATCATCCAAGAATTTAGTCATGATATAACCGGGAATACCCATTTTTTGATACTGCCCATCAGCGGTAATGCCAGGACAAGTTATCGTCACTTTAACGGGATCTAACATACTGTCAGTGTCGGCAATATCTTCATCTGAAAAACCATGCCATTTATCTCCGACTTTTAATGTCCAACATTCAGGCTCTTGGCTTAATAAAGATAATGGTGCTTGTTCAAAACTGTAATTTTCTTTCGTGTTAGGATCACAAACTTGAGTTGGTTGTAGTACATCAAAGAACCAATCAGGATCACCATTTTGCTCTTTTAATTGACGTTTTACTGCTACCACTGCTTTGCGAAATGCAATCGCTTCCTCTATAGACTCCTGAACTAGAGATTGGCCCGATTCCCCTTTCATCATCCCTACCGCAACATCAATAGAAGCAATAATGGGGTAATAAGGTGACGTAGTACCGTGCATCATAAAAGCGTCATTAAAGTCATCAAAATTCAAAGGGGCGCGTGCGCTTTTTTTCACGTGGATCATTGATGCCATAGAGAGTGATGGCAACATTTTATGTGTTGATTGCACAGCAAAAAGCGTAGGACGATCCGGTATATCCTCAGACACGTCCATCGCAAAACGATTTTTATAGAGGGGATGAAAGCGCGCATAAGCATACCATGCCTCATCAAAATGAATTCGAGGTACACTCTTGGCTAAATTTTTCACAACATCATTAACGTTGTAGCAGAAGCCATCATAAGTACAGTTAGTGACTACCGCATAAGTCGGTTCCGAGCTAACAGCTTCTTCTGTTAACGGACTTTCTTGGATCAGAGTGCGAATGCTTGCCTGTGTGAGTCGTCGAGTTGGAATAGGGCCAATTAAGCCGTAACCATTACGTGTCGGTTTTAAATACACAGGACGACCTTGTGAAAGAGTCAACCCATGATTCAGTGATTTATGACAATTTCTATCTACAACAACAATTTCATTAGCGGCTATGGCCCCTTGCGCCACAATACGATTAGAACCCGATGAGCCTGATACGCCATAAAATGTCCAGTCAGCACCAAATAACTCTGCGGCCATTTCTTCGGATGTTTTTGAAGGCCCTGCATGAATAAGGTAATCCCCCATTTCAGCAGTCGCGACACCGATATCAGCCCGCATCATATTTTCACCAAAAAAATTAATGAACTCGATACCGATAGGATGTTTTAAATAAGCCATACCGCCCATATGCCCAGGGCAATCCCAATAATAATCACCATCTTCAGTGAAATCTTTTAGTGTTTTAAAATAGGGGGGTAAAAGACTTTCTGCATAACGATGGATTAAGGTATAAATACGATTAGCGGTAAATGTTGCGGTTTCTGAATAAAGGTAAATATACTCACTTACCTCTTTAAGAATATCGATAGAAACATCATCGGTAATATTCTCTTCAGAAAGGAGAAGTATAGGTGTGTTAGGATTTCTTTTTCTAAATAATGAGAGAAAGGCCTCACCCTCTATATTCATTTTGGAATTATTTTTATCCCAAAAAATACCTACGGCACTATACTTAGGACTCTCTTTTATATATTTAATACCGTGTTCAATATTATCTGCAATCTGAGCAATAAAACCACGCTCTATGATTGCTTGCTTCAATGAATTTAATGCCTGTTTTGCGGGGTTATCTTCTTTTAACCCCACAGAAGAGACAAATAATACATGATGATTAAATTTCACAGACACCTCCATAGGTATCAATACTAATATTGATTAAATTGACATAATCTTATTTATTACATTGATAGAGTTAATTTAATAATTATCCAATCACTAAAATTTAATATAATCATTTAGGTATAAAAAAACTGTTAATATATCCAGCACAATAATAAAAATAAATAATATACGTTCTATAGGACTAAATAGTTCTTGTCCTTCTTGATATCTCGACCAAATAAATAGAGGAATGCCTAATGTCAGTAAAATAGGCACCATAGATAAATATTTAATTTCACAGGCATAAAACATAAATAAACAAAAAGTTAGCCCAATAAGTCCACTAATTAAAGCTGAGGTTTTTCCTTTATTAGCGTATTTAGCAAAATTATCCGATAAACAAAGTTGTAATAAATAAGCCGAGCTAGTCAAATAAGCGGGCAAAACCATTAATGCAGAAATAGCTAACATTGTTAACCAAGCATTATTGGAAAAATAAACAACAAAGACCACTAACTGCATAAAGAGGCTACTAACCCACAGAGACGTAGACGCCGCCCCATTTTTATTTTTCACTGAAAACGCTTTTGGAAATGTACCATTTTGAGCGGCCGCCATCGGTATCTCAGCACAAATCATCGTCCAAGCTAGCCAACTGGTTAATACCGAAACTAATACACCAATATTAATTAACCATTCTCCCCAATCTCCGACGACTGTTTTCAATATTCCCGCTGTTGATGGTGTAGGTATTGTACTCAATGCTTTCTGCGGTAATACGCCAAAAGGTAATACGGAGATAAAAATACAAATAATCAATGAGACAATAAATCCTATTAATGTTGCTTTACCAACATCCTTCTTATTGCGCGCTCGACCTGATAAGGCCACCGCACCTTCCACACCGATAAAACACCATAGGGCAATATCTAAAGGTGCTAATATTTGTGCAGGTATGGGACCTAGATTATCTGCTGGGATTGTGGCGGAATTTCCCCAAAAGTTATTAGTCAACTCTTCATAATTTAAAAAATAGACTAGAATAAACACAAAAATACTTAACGGTATTAACTTAGCAAAAGTACCAATAATATTAATCGCACCTGCTAATTTGGTACCTGATAAAACAAGATAATTGAATCCCCAAATAAGGATAGAAGCACCAATAATAGAAGGAATATTGTTGCCACCTTTAAAATCTCCGGGTAAGAAATAATTTAAGGTATCCATCACCATAATCGCAAACGCTACATTGCTAAAAATGGTCATTAACCAATACCCCCAAGCAACAATAAAAGCAACAAATGCGCCAAAGCCTTCACGAGCATACATATAAATACCCGATTGAAGATCGGGTCGAATATCTGACAGCACCATAAAAATTCGCGCAATAAAATACATACCAAAACCACAAATCAGCCAAGCAATAATAACCGGACCAATTTCAGATGTTGCTGCCATATTTTGTGGTAATCCATCAACACCACTACCTATCATTGAGCTAATTACAATTGCAACCAGTGCAAGCAGTCCTAATTTCTGACTTGTATTATTATTTGAACCGCCTTTTGACATATTTTTGACCCTATTGCAACCACGACTTTATTTACATAAATAGTTATGTAAATGAGTATAGTTGAATATGAAAAATACACCTCAGAAATTATTCAATTAATTGTAACCAACTATTTTTTTAATTAAAAAAAAGATCTAAGTCAAAAAATATTAATTATTTTCTTGCAAACATTTTCATCGCAACAATTAAATTTATATTCGATATATTTGTTTCAATAAAAATTTATATTTATACGGGAAAATTAAAATTAAATAGAATTTAATATAACAATCAATTAATTAAATATTAATTTGAAGTAAGAAGAACATGATGATTAATATAATTATAAATACGTAGCTCGCGTATAAAAACAATCTTAAAAAGAATAGTTATTCATTTGAAATTCTCAAAAATGATCGATGTTCAATCCATCCATACTAAAGTGAGAAGGTGATTGTCCCATCTGCTTTTTAAACATAGTAGAAAAAGAGCTAGCACTGTTATAGCCCAAATCAAAAGCCACAGCGGTAATGCTATGCCCTGATAAAATTTGCGTGAGTGAGTTTAATAGACAGACTTGCTGACGCCATTGTGAAAATGCCATTCCCGTCTGTTGACGGAAAAAACGACTAAACGAGCGTTCACTTTTATGTAATTTCTCGGCCCACTGCTGAGGTAGAGCGTCAATTTTGGGCTGACGAATAAAATCGCGACATAATTTAGCTAATTTACTGTCCTGTGGAATAGGAACAAAGAAAGGCAAAGGTTCGGCTTTCGCTAACTCATATAAGATAAGTTGCATTAAAATACCATCGCGCCCTTTTTTATCATATTGCGCAGGCACATCAACGGCTTCAAGAAGTAATTGACGTAAAAGCGGTGACACTCTTAACACTTCACACTGTTGACTCTGACGAGGAGCTGCCGCTGGCTCAATATATAAACTTCTGGTACTCACATCTAACATGCGTGTTTCATGCCCCGTTTGAGGAGGGATCCACACACCACAAGAGGGAGGGATAACCCATTCCCCATCATTTGTGCTCACTTCAATCAATCCGGTAGCGGGATATAAAAATTGCGCTCGTCGATGTCGATGCGTTTCTAATAGCGTATTAGGCAGATAATCTGTACCCAGCGCAATCACATCTCTCTCAAGGAGATCAACACTTTCTAACGGCACATTTCTCACATTAAACCTACTTTTTTATCTTTCTTGCTGATGAGCAAATCTGGTCACTATCACATTGCAAGATGGCGAATTAACCCCTTTCGCTATTTAGCCACCCTATCCCGTTAACAGCTATAAAACTTATTATTAACACTGTCAATAAATAGGCCGAAATTCTAATGTCATTGTCTGATCTTGGCATGTTGGAAAGCGATTAATCCTCTACTATCCCTCTTGCAGAGGTTGTTTCAGGCGCTCTGTAACGCGGTATGCATTCAATAATAATGCAGCGGAAACCAGATATCCCCATATCAATAGTCTAGAAAACGCATACACATCTTTATATCAAGTATCGGGTAAATTGGCTTCCGCTTATTATGTCTAAGGTAGCATTTATATGAGCAATCAGTCCGATCATCATAGTATTAAGCCAATTTCCGGTGATATAAGTCGTCGCCATTTTATTCAAGCGAGTTCGGCATTAGTCACACTGCCCTTTTTTTCCTCCAACACGATGGCGGCAACACAAGATCATGCAATAGCTGAAAAAACGATTGACGCCAAAGAGAGTGAGCGTGTTGTCTCTACCTGTAGTAGTTTTGACTGTGGCGGAAAATGTGATATTCGCGCGCACGTTAAAGATGGCAAAGTGACACGTATTAGCACTCGACCTGACGCCGATTTAGATGAAGAGATGCCTATCATGCGAGCCTGTGTACGGGGTCGTGGTTATCGTAAATTTGTCTATCATCCTGATCGATTAAAATATCCTATGAAGCGAGTAGGTAAGCGTGGTGAAGGTCGATTTGAGCGCATCACTTGGGAAGAAGCTACGACGCTTATTGCACAAAATATGCAACGCATTACCAAGCAATATGGCCCTGCCTCACGTTTTGTTAGTTTAAGCACCGGGGTGACTGGTGGCATTTTTTCTGGTGCTAATATGCTACGCCGTCTGTTTAACCTAACCGGCGGCTTTCTGGAGAATTATCACTCCGTGAGTAATGGTAACACCCTTGCCGTTACCCCTTATACTTACGGTACAGCCGCTAGCGGAAGTACATTAGATACATTAGCAAATACCCCTTTAGTTATTCTATGGGGACATAATCCTAATGAAACTATTTTTGGGCATTCCAATCATTACTTCCAAAAAATGAAAAAAAACGGCACTAAATTTATTGTCGTTGATCCACGCTATTCCGATACTGCCTCTTCTTTAGCTGACCAGTGGATCCCGCTGTTACCTACCACTGATAACGCGATGATGGATGCCATGATGTATGTCATTGTCAGTGAAAACCTGCATGATCAGGCCTTTATCGACAAATACACCCTTGGTTTCGATGAGCATCAGATGCCAGAAGGCGTTGGTGAAAATGAGTCTTTAGTTGCCTATTTAATGGGGAAAAAAGACGGGATCAAGAAAACCCCTGAATGGGCAGAGCCTATCACTAAAGTACCCGCAGATACTATTCGTCAATTAGCCCGTGAATATGCTTCTACAAAACCGGCAGCATTAATCCAAGGTTGGGGACCACAACGTCATATTTGTGGTGAACGGACGGCACGCGGTGCGACACTGTTAGCGACTATTACCGGCAACGTTGGTGTACGCGGTGGCTGGGCGGCAGGCTATGGCATGGCATTAAACTCTGAGTTACGTAAAACCATTGCCGGCCCAAGTTTATTGACCAATCCCGTTAAAGCAAAAATCAATATCACCAATTGGGTGCAAGCGTGTGAAGATAAAAATTTGGCCACACCACAAAATGGCTTACTCAATGCCGAGAAACTTGATACTGAAATCAAGATGATTTTCTCAATGGCGGGTAATTATATGGTGAATCAAAATACCGATATTCTTCATGCCGCTAAAGTGCTTGAAGATGAATCAAAAGTTGAATTTATCGTCTGTAGCGACCTCTATTTAACACCTAGCGCCAAATATGCGGATATCTTACTGCCTGAAACCAGCTTTTTAGAGCGCTGGAATATTGGAGGCACATGGAGTTATGGCGATTATATTATTCTGTCCGAAAAAGTGATAGAGCCAGAGTTTGAACGTCGTACCGACTACGATTGGTTACGTGAAGTGGCTGATAAACTGGGGGTCGGTGAACAATTTAGCGAAGGTAAAGCCACTGATCGCGACTGGATTGAATATTTAGTCAATGATGCCAGTATTAAACGTCCTGAAGATGGTATTCCTACCTTTGATGAATTATTGGTTAAACGTCGTCATCTGCTAAAACATCGCCCTCATACCCAAAATGTTGCGTTTGAGAAAAATATCCAAGATATAGAAAATAATCCATTTCCAACCCCATCAGGAAAAATTGAGATCTTCTCTAAACGCTTATATGAGATGAAGAATAGCGAGATCCCCGCACTTTCTCATTATGTGCCTGCCATTGAAGGGCCCGAAGATACGTTAACAGATAAATTTCCACTACAACTCATCACGTGGAAAGGACGTAACCGCGCAAACTCAACACAATTTGCTAATCCTTGGCTGCAAGAAGTACAACGTCAAGAATTATGGATCAACCCATTAGATGCCGAAGATAGAAATATCAAACAAGGCGATAAAGTCAAAGTCTATAACGACCGTGGGATCACCTTAGTTCCCGTCAAACTCACACAACGCATTATGCCTGGTGTCGTTGCTTTACAAGCAGGTGCTTGGTGGCAACCAGATAAACAAGGTATCGATCAAGGGGGATGTGCCAACGTCTTAACCTCATCCCGTAGCACCGCAATGGCACACGGTAATGCTCACCAAACTTTATTGGTCGAGGTAGTAAAAGCATGAGTAAATTTATCGTTTATCCCGCAGTAAGCAGTAAACAGCTAGGGTTTTATATCGACAGTGCTCGCTGTTCGGGCTGCAAGGCGTGTCAGGTTGCTTGTAAAGATAAAAATAACCTCGATGTTGGCCGCAAATTTCGCCGTGTATATGAAATCACTGGTGGTGGTTATAGCCGTAATACTAACGGTGCATTAATTAATAATGTCTTTGCTTACACTTTATCTATCTCTTGCAATCATTGCGATGATCCCATTTGTGTTAAAAACTGCCCAACTACCGCGATGCATAAACGCGAAGGTGATGGCATTGTGATGGTAGATACTGACAAATGTGTTGGTTGTGGCGCCTGTGCGTGGTCTTGTCCTTATGGCGCACCGCAAATGGATCCTGAAACCAAGCAGATGTCAAAATGCGATTTTTGTATCGACTTACAACAAAAAGGTGAACAGCCTGTCTGCGTTGCGACCTGCCCACTTGGGGCCATTCAATTTGGTCCAATTGATGAACTACGTGAACGCTATGGTGAAGTTAATTATGTCACTGGTTTGCCTTCTCCTGAAATAACTCATCCAAACCTAGTGATCAACCCTCACCAAGGGGCAAATAATGACACTATAAATAATAAAGGAGAAATAAAATGAATGAATGGTCATTATTGATTTTCACCTTTATGATGAATGCCACTATTGGCTTAACACTCATAACAGGCCTTTTTGCACGCCGTCTTGCACATTATCTCAGTGCTGAAAGCTATTATCGCTTTATGTTACTAACCTTATTGGTGATTTGTGGATTAGCCGGTTTAGGCTCTATTGCCTCCATTACTCACTTAGGCGTACCGTTAAATGCTCCGAATGCCATTAGAAATGTCTTTTCAGCTTGGTTAAGTCGCGAAGTTGCTGTCACTGCCATTTTTGTAGGATGTTTAGGGATCACCTTTTTATGGCTATGGCGTACCGGTAAATTTTCGATGCTGCTATTTAGTGCAAGCCTTCTGATTGGTCTGTTTGACATTTATTGCATGGCATCCATTTATCGCCATACTTCCATTTTAACATGGATGGATAACAACACTTATGTGATGTTTTTTGGCGCGATGCTCACATTAGGGGCAACAATATTCTTTTTGCTGCTAAAGATATTGCAGCGTATAGGTAATAAATTAGGGATAGAAATACCATCAGCCCCTTTCCCTATCCGTTGGAAATGGCAATTGTGGGGGATCATGGCATTTAGTTTAATTGGCCGATTACTCTATCAACCTTTTTATGAACACTATTTAACTCGTACGCTCTATAGCCAAACATCGGTAACCTTTCCGTTATCACCTATTGAAGTCTATTACTCCATTGGCCCATTACGTATGACCAGTTGGATCTTAGCAACTTTGGCTGTATTGGTGTGTGGCTATAGTTTAGTAAAATATTTGATGGGCCAAACTCAGCAAAAATCAACGGAGTCCATTTTTGTCTATGGCGGTATCATGGCAATTATTGCAGAATTTGCTTTGCGTTATGTGTTTTATTCAATTCACTAAATCACGATCAGCCAGTTATTGAAGATGACAATTATCAGGGGAATTATTAGCCCCTGATTTTTTATCAAAGATCATCGTTCACCCTGAGTATCAATCAACAGACGTTGATTAATATAATCAATCGTTTCTTCTATTGTCATAATATGATTAATCACATTAGTAATACCCTGACCAATAATAATCTCAGCTTGCCTTAAGTTAAATAATTTACCATTCGGCACTGATGATTCTCGTATTCCTTGATTAATTTCCTGATAAGCTAGTGTCATCCATGGATAACGGTGGCTAATTTCTTGATTATGACTAAAATTTTCATGGTTACTATTTCCACCCAATAAAATTAAGTGATCCATCACAACAGGAGAATAAAGCCAACGATAAAACAGTTCAGCGTAAGATGATTTTCTACTGTAACGCGACACCCCAAGTACCCCACCCCCTAATTGTGGTACACCACCCGGAACGGGAGCAAAACCAATTTTAGGTAAAATATCGCTATGTGCGACATCATTAAATAAATTCATATAAGAGATAAGCATTGCCAGATGACCTTGCTCAAATTGTCTGACAGAGCCACTCCACCATTTATGGTTGATATTTTCGGTGATCGACAACTGATGCAAATAATCTGCTAATACCTCAGCGGCCAAGGGCATCGCTAAGCGCGGAATATTATCACTACCGATTAAACGCCCACCTTTAGCGTAATAACGTAATAAGTATTCAGTTGCGATTAATCCCGCACTTCCTAATGTGGTTGAAGCTCCCATCGGACAATGAGCTTGCCCGGCTTGATGCAACTCAGTAAAAAACTGAGTCACATTATCGTACTCTTCAAAGGTTGTCGGCACAGTTAATTCATTACCTGTTTTTTCGTAATACATTCTTTTTAAAATAGTATCTTCAAACAGATCTTTACGATAAAACAGTAATTGAGCGCTAGCATCGAACGGCATTGCATAAGCGACATCATTAACCAAACCAAATTTTTGTTGCGTAGGTAAGGAAAAGTGACTCAATAAATCAGTTAATCCATCACCAATTTTATCTAATGGTCGCAATATTCGCTCAGCAAACCATGGAAAACACGCCATATCAATACGCAACAGATCATAATAAGGGTGTAAATGAAGTTGGCTTAAAATTTGATAGACTTCATCATAAGGATGAATAGCTAAATTCACCTTGATACCAGTTTGACGATAAAAATGAGGAAGTAGTTTTTTTAATGCCGTTGTTGAAGGGCTTGGCAACGTTAGTAAATTAAGACTAATTTGTGATTTATCATCACTCATTACTGCTGGTGTTGCCGTATACAGATATGAACTTCGATTTGCGACAGATACATTATTATTTTTGTACTCATGCGGCTCTGCGATTAATAGTGCCTCAGCGACTTCCAAACCAAGCTGAGCATAGTTCATTGGAAAACAATATAACCCTTTTATTACCGGCGGAATATTATCACTTAGAGCAAAGATAATAGGACAATCTGAAGAACTGCCAAAATAGCTTGCTTGTGTTAAATAGCGAGCTTTCTCAATATCTTGTGTGACAAAGATATCGGGGACTTGCTCCATAGAAAAGAAATCAAAAGCAATTTTATAACTCTCTTCATCAGAAGCGCTAAGTATGACACATTTTTTATCGGGTGCAGTTTGAGAAAGCCGTATTTGCAATTGATTAGCAAAAACCTGACTATTTAATTCATCTTGATTATCGCCAAAAATCCCCACCACCTTGCCAGCTGTTTGTGACACTTGCTGGCAAATTGACTCCGCCGCTTGTGCAAAATCTAACGTAAAAAAACGTTGTGCATTGAGGGGTTTGTGATAAATAAAGATAATTTGTGAAGGTGGAAGTTTTAACGTGTCAAAATAGTATTTAGCATCTTTAAGACAACTTACGGTGACTACTTGCTTATAGCCACCTGCAGCAATTTTTTGTAGCAGATCACGCTCAGTGGTCTCAAGAAGATCTGTTAAAAAAAGATCGTAGCTGATCTCTGGAAAATTAACGATCGACTGTCTAAAAGCATTAAAGAAGATCGCATATTTTTCAGAAACCAGTTGGGGTAATAAGATCGCAATTTTATGGCTTCTATTGGTTCTTAGTAGTTGGGCTTGTGTATTTAATTGATAGCCCATCTGTTTAGCAGCTTGATAGACTGCTTCAATTTTTTCAACACTTACATTTCCACGTTTATTCAATACGTTAGATACCGTACCATGCGAAACACCCGCTAGTTTTGCAATGTCCTTGATCGTCGCCATTTCTCTTCTTTCACCTCTATTTCCACCTTCACTAGCATACCTGAATTATTTATCACGACTACTGATAATTGATTTGAACGTTCCACTTACAATTAGCTGATAAATCAATCTATTAAAAATTAAAGATAATAAATAATTATCAATACCAATTAAAATAAATATATATATTAATCAACATATTAGTAAATAATATTTGAATAAGATCACTGATCTGATCTTCATTTATTGGCAAATAACACATGTCATTTTATTATTGGAACGTTCAAATTTGTTTGTAACCTACAAATAGCCAACACCAGAAAATTAATAAAATACTAATAAACAATAAGATAAGGGGATTTATTATGAAGCTTCATTTTTTAGGGACGGCTGCCTCAGAAGGCATACCGAATCCCTTCTGTCGTTGTGAACACTGTCTGAAAGCAAGAAAATTAGCCGGTAAAGATATTAGAACGCACTCTTCTGCTATTGTGGATGACATTATGTTGATCGATGTCTCCCCCACTTTTAGTTACCAACTGATGCGTGATGGTATGGACGCAACACATTTTGAAAGTTTGCTATTTACTCATACTCATCCTGATCATTTTAATGTTGGTGAACTATTTAGCAGAATGGAAGGCTATGGTTTTGAAATTAACCATCCTTTACATATTTTCGGTAACGATCGCGCTATCAATGGCTGTATTGAAGTATTACCAGGTTATACGAAAGAGCGATTTGCATTTCATTGCTTAATCCCTTTCGTTACGGTCGAAAGAAATGGTTATAAAATTACGCCACTGCTTGCTAATCATGCGAAATGGGAACTTTGTTATGTGTATCATATTGAAAAAGATGGCAAAGCTATTTTCTATGGCCATGATTCGGGTTGGTTTCCAGAGTTAACTTGGCAATGGTTAGAAAACAAACCACTTGATATTGTTGTTTTTGAGTGCACTTATGGCTTAAATGGAAAAGATCGTACAGATAATCATATGAGCTTAGAAACGGTTTTTGCCGCCAAAGAAAAACTGCAACAACAAGGCTGTTTACATCAAGCTACACAGATTGTCGTTTCGCATATCTCACACAGCGGTAAATTACTGCATCATGAATTAGAAACGGTTTGTGCTCCTCATCATATCCGTGTTGCCTACGACGGATTAACGTTAGAAACCAATTAAGAGGGGTACGACAATGGATATGAAAATAACTTCTCGCCTACTTATTATGATGTTTGTGCAATATTTCATGCAAGGAGCATGGAATATGACCATGGGACTCGTATTAAGTAGTTATGGTATGGCAAGCATTATCGGCAATGCTTATGCCTTATTAGGTGTCGCGACAATTATCTCCCCCTTATTTATTGGTATGGTCGCAGATCGTTTCTTTGCTTCACAAAAAGTCATGGGGATACTTCATTTAATTAATGCCGTCGTTATTCTCTGTGTTCCCCAATTTATTGAAGCACAAAACAGTGGCATGACATTATTTTTAATTTTTATTATTGGCTTATTGTTTTATCCAACCACTGCGCTATCTAATAGCATTAGTTTCTCCCATATTAATGGGGTTAAATATTTCCCAATTATTCGCGTATTTGGTACGTTTGGTTTTATGGCAATTGGTTTTATATTGGGTGAAATGGGCTTCTCTGGTAGCACAATGACTTGGTATATCGCTTCTGCAGTTGGTGTATTACTCGGTTTCTATTGTTTTACATTACCTAATACGCCACCTAAAGCGAAAGGCCAGCCTTTCTCACTACGCGATATTTTATGTTTAGATGCATTGTCTTTATTTAAAGATCGCTACTTTGCTATTTTGATGTTTAGCATCTTTATTTTAATGATCCCCAAAACAGCTTATTCTGCTTATATTCCTGTCTTTATTAAAGCATTAGGCTTTGATAATGCAGCTTCTATTATGCAAATAGGGATCGCTTGCGAAGTTCTGTTTATGTTTGTTTTGTCATTCTTCTTAATGAAATTTGGCTTCAAAATTACATTACTGCTAGGAGCCGTGAGCTGGATCATACGCTCTATGTTTTTCTCTTATGCGGCAGTAAATACAGAGCTTTACTTTATCGTCATCGGATTAATGCTACAGGGATTATGTTGGGATTTCTTCTTTACTGCGGGAGATATCTATGTTGATCGCAAAGCAAAACCTGAAATTCGTGCACAAGCACAAGGTCTGCGCTTTATTGTCTCTAATGGTTTCGGCTTACTATTTGCTTCCACTATTTGTGGTCAAATCTTTAACACTACCGTAACTGAAACAGGTGATGCAGCATTACCACAATGGTCAACATTCTGGGTCTATCCTGCCATTGTAGCGTCGGTGGTAACCCTATTCTTTATTTTCTTCTTTAAAGATGATGTTTCTAAAAAAAGAAATAGTGAAAATAAAGAAACATCACAAGGAATTACAGCACCTTAATTTTAAAATAAAAAATAAGCCAACGTCAGGAGCAAACCATGGATGCATTAATACAGTTTGTTGACACTATTGGCCCATTATCACTATCAAGTATTGCTAAATTACTGACCGCCTTTATCTTAGGCGGTCTTATTGGCTTAGAGCGTGAATCAAAGGGAAAACCAGTTGGTTTTAAAACTTGTGTCATTATTGCTGTTGCCAGTTGTTTATTAACCATTGTCTCTATCCAATCAGCCGAATATTACGCCAATATTTCTGACAATATTCGCAGTGATCCCATGCGGTTAGCTGCACAAATTATCAGTGGGGTCGGCTTTCTGGGCGCTGGTGTTATTTTACATCGACGAGATGACGCCATTTCAGGATTAACGACTGCGGCCATTGTTTGGGCATCTGCGGGAGTGGGTATCGCCTGTGGCTCCGGCTTTTATTGGCATGCTATCGTTGTGACTTTCCTCTTTTTTATGGCTATTAAACTGAGCCCACAAGTAGTGCTGTTTCAAATGAATAATCAACGCTTAGGTAAAATTAAAGTGCGAATGCTATTTACTCATGAAAGTGGTGTTCCTCTTTTAATTGACTATTTAAAAAGCAACAAAAACGTTATTGAAAACCTGACTATTCGTGATATTAAAAAGGAGCGCGTTGAAGTTAACTTAAAACTACTTGTGCGACAAAAAATAACCTTACCAGAGTTTTATTGCTCATTAAAACAATTACAGCATGTACATTCTGTTTCGCTAGATCACTAGTGTATTTAAAAGCAAAAATACACTTTAATTTAAATGACAACACTATTTTTATTTTACTTATCTATTTGCGTATTAATTTATGTTGTCCGTATTTTATCCATAAACTATCTTTTACTAAGGTGGTAACGATAGACTGTCGCTTCTAAACATTTTTCTTCTGGTTTCCAGTTTTTAATAATATTAACTAAACCACCATTAGCATAATAATTACCATCTTTTTGTAGAAAAATATCTATGTTATTTACAATATATAAATCAGTTTCACACTCGGCTGAATGAGCGGATAAAACCTCATTACGAGTAACATAAACCGCATCACCTTCTGTCGTCGTACCTTTAACCTCGACACGCCTAAATGTATTATTTTTATGGCATTCTAAATCATAAGGACTATTAGAAGAAGTATCAATTACTTTAAAACCTTGTTTTTTATAATCTTCTTTTGCTTTATTCATTGCATACAGCTCTATTGCCTTTCTCTTTTTAATGTCAGTAACTCGACCTTGATAACTTGTTTTTTCTTTTTTCAATATCAAAGGTAAGTTGTTATCAAGATCTAAAGTCTCTATTTTTTCCCAAGCATAAATGGCACTTAGTTCTTTATTAGGTTTATCCTGATAATCAAGCACATTATATAAAACTTGAACCGGTCTGTTACTGTTATATTCTATATAAGATAGTCGACCAACATAAATAAAGGGTTGACTTCTACTTTTAATTTTTTCATGTATTCGAACAAATAAAATAACGGTCTCACCAGTAAGTATTCTTTTTATATGAGAAGTTTCCGTTGTATTCTTATTTTGTGATTCCCAATGAAATTTCTTACCGTTATCAACAAATACATCATTGTATTTATGGCTATCTTCTTTGCTTCTTTTATCTAAAGTTACAAATAGAACAATACAATTTTTAAAACTTGTAATTCCTGTTATCTCTTTATTATTTTTTAGTGGTTCTACATTAGCTGTTACTAAAGCTTCATTTTTACTATATGAATTTCCAACAATTAGATTAGTGTAATTAAATTCTTCATCTTTCCGTTTCATCATAAGGCCTTATTCGCTAAATTACATAGCTAATTATATTAGCTAAAAACTATTATTTATCCAAATAAGACAGCAAACATTTATAGAAAATTTAGATATATTATGATTTCAACATCATCAAAGTTAAATCACACAATCTTGTATACAAGATACCAAGCTCTCTAGAAGCACTGTTGATTAAACTCTATCGTCTTATTCAACAATATTTCAGATGATAGTGAGCCTTTGCTCACCACAAATTTAGGATAGTTAATGCTGGTTTTAATATTGATTGGAAGTGATAATCGATTATGTGCTAAAAATTGAAAAAGTGGTGTTATTTTTTCTGATGACACGCTTTCCTGTAAGCGCCCAAGCGTAATGTGAATAATATTTTTATGCAGATGATGATCAATGGGGATTTGCTGGTAAACCTGTTGTCTAAACTGCGTTAATGTTTTTGATACACCTATTAATATCACGCTTCCATTAGTCGTTAAAATAATATCATTAAATAGGATCTCAATCTTTCCTATCTTATTAAAAATATTCGTTATTTTTTGACACCAAGCCAATAACATTAATTTCTGAGGCTCAAATAACGCTATAGGTTGATTAAAAATGGTCAACAAAGTGCAATGAAGTTGTAATTGTGGAGTCACCGCTATAAAAGGAAATTGCTGAGCAATTTGCTGACAATAAACATCTAATTGTTGACTAAA
Organism: Proteus sp. G3927; assembly: GCF_963894685.1. Lineage (NCBI taxonomy): Bacteria > Pseudomonadati > Pseudomonadota > Gammaproteobacteria > Enterobacterales > Morganellaceae > Proteus > Proteus sp. G3927. Next base: position 201,268 of record NZ_CAWQGX010000034.1, read on the forward strand.
AGGGATAAAATTCTCATCCACCTTTGGTTTATCAATAATGAGCTGCCCCGCATTTAAACTCAAATCGATAATATCTTCATTATTAATCTGTTGTAACCACTTTTCATTGCGCGATAATTTTTTAACTGTTGCTTGGGTTAAAAATGAATAGGCCATCGATAAACCTCGGTAACGAAGATTGTTATTAGTACATTGAATTGAATGGTACTTAAAATCAAGTCATAAAGTAGATAATAAAAAAGTGGCTCTCAAGCGAAAGCCACTGTCACATCCAATGGGGGAGATGTTAAAGGATAGGTTTATCTACAATGTCATGCTCTAAGCAAAACGCAATTTATGATAAGAAATTTGCCGCCTTAAATTTCGCCAATGCATCTGCTTTTTGTTCAGCTGTCAGTGGGCGTAAAGGACGACGAGGAGCGCCAACATCAATACCATGCAATTGCATTGCTACTTTGCCTGCAGCAACGCCACCGTATTCGACTAAAACTCGAATAATAGCGATAACTTTATCCATGCAATCTGCCACACCTTGGTGATCACCCTGATTAAATTTCTCAATTAACTCAAGATATAACGGTGCAGCGTAGTTATAGGTGCTACCTACAGCGCTTAATGCACCGCAAGCTAATCCTGCCGGAATAAATTCATCAACGCCAAATGGAATATCATATTTACCTCCCTCTACCCGTAAGCAACGCTGAAATTCATACATATCAGGGGAGTTAAATTTCATGCCAGATAAATTGGGGATCACTTTACCTGCTGCTTGTAAAAACTTTTCCATATCAATGCTTAATCCTGACATGGTGGAATGATAATAGTAGAAACCTTTTGAGGGTGCACTTGCCGCTGCTAAACGACAATATTCTACTAAATCATCAACATGACTAGGTTTAAAGAAGCAAGGGCCAATCACTGATGTGGCTTTAATATCTAATGTGTCAGCATGACGAGCAAGTTCTAACGTATCAGCAATACTTAATGCACCAGTATGAATAATAAGATCAAGTTGTCCCTGACTCGCTGTAACCCAACGTTCAGCGACTTTTTTACGCTCTTCAACCGAGCAATGTATACCTTCACCAGTAGTACCTAAGACATAAGCCCCTGTTACCCCAGTCGCAATTAGGTGCTTAGCAATATCATCAATAACAGGGTAATTAACACTACCGTCCGCAGCAAAAGGAGTATGAGGCGCGGCAATCAGTCCAGAGAGTTTGTTCATGATCACTTCCTATGGAGATTAATTTCTTTATTAATTAACTTATGGAGTTTAACTCTATATTAGAGAGCGACTAGTCATAACGCAATAACGAAAATAGCTCTGAAGGAAAGAGAAAGGTAAAACTGTGATCTTTAGCTACTTTCTGCTCAAGATGCTTTAAAATAGCAATAAACTTATGCTGAATGCGTCTGTTTTAACGCATTGAGAGTACGTAATTTCTGCTCTTTTACTGTTTCAGGCTTAGCCTGAACTAACAAGGTATAAAGCAAATCTAAAACAAAAAGTTGTGCTGTTTTTGTGCCAATAGAATCGCCTTGTAATTTCCCTTGTCGATTACCATTAATTAAATGGTGATCTGCATATTCCATAATTTGTGAGCCTAAATTATGCGTCAATACAATCGTGCTTGCGCCCGCTTCTTTAGCCAATTTCAATGCATGAACCGTTTCTAATGAATTACCCGAATGACTAATACCGATAGCGACATCACCAGATTTTAATAATGAGGCTTGCATATACATAAAGTGGTTATTAGTTACGGCATCAACACGATAACCAATACGCATAAGTTTATTTTTCAGATCTTCCGCAGTGATCCCCGAAGAGCCAACGCCGCAGATAAAAACATAGTTTGCTGATAATAGTGCATTGACCGCCCCTTGCACTTGTTGCATATCGAGCAAATTTAATGTTTCTGATAACACATTATTTATTGTTGCTTGCAATTTTAGGCCAATAGTATGGATATCATCTTGGTGACTGACTTCTGCATCAAGGATTGGCGATTCATCATTATCTGATGTTGCCATTTCAATCGCCAAATCCATTTTAAAGTCTTGAAAACCTTTATAACCCAATGTCCGACAAAAGCGGACAACCGTCGCTTCACCTGCTTTGGTTGCTTGAGAGAGTTGGGCAATAGATAACTGAGTCACTTCCGTAGGATGGAACAGGATATAGTCTGCAATACGTTGCGATACGCGAGTTAAACTATTTTTCATAGCGCCTAGCGTATCAAGTATTTTACCCGGCTTTAATCGAGTTGTTGCCTGTTCTGTCATGGACATTATCCTTGCTTGCAGCAAATACACGAGAATAGAATTTTGCCCACAAGAGTACCAATTCCAACAGGTTAAAAAAAGCCTTGTTAAGACAATAATGTGATAATAACAAAACGCCTTATTCTCAGTATCACTATAACTCCAACTAACTGATACATGAGAAATAAAGCGTTTTATTAAATAATAATGATTAGTGAGTTAACGCGGCAACATCTAGTTTAATAACCACTTTCTTTAATGTACTGGCCTCATTTTTCTGCGCAATACCTGGCTTATGTGGCTCATAAGGCATAAAAATGGCGAACATATTTGGTGTAAGGGATAATGTTTGACGATGTATGATGTTATCAGTCAACTGATAATCATCCGTTTCATTATAAGGTGTCACATCTTGTGCCGAACCTTGTATTCCAAAATCAATTGTCTCTTCACCTGATAGTAAGATCTGAATATCGATATAACGCTGATGCAATTCGGCTTGTTTTTGCTCACGAGGCACGGTTTCAAAAGTCATAACATTCATAAACAACGTCTCACCATCAATTTTATAGCTGCCCGGTGCAAGTGACGCGGGATCAAGTGCTAATGCTTTTTCCATTGCATGACGTAACGCTGGATTCATTTCTGGCATAGTCGCCAAATCAGATAAATGTCCAAATAACATAGATTATTCCTTCTTAGTTCTCTGATGTTTCACTGTCATCTAAGGAAAGCTGTTTTGCTGGTGCGAAAAGTGGTGCCGTAATGGTTCCTGCAATCACCACTGACATTGAACCAATGACTCCATAGAAGAAGAAGTTAAGATCACTGCCATAACGTGCAGCCAATACTGCAATAATACTCACGATGATCCCAACAACGGCGCTACCGGCATTAGCACGTTTTACAAAAATTCCCAGCATAAATAGGCCTGTCATTGGTCCGCCCATAAGACCTATAAGGCTATTAAATGCATCCCAAATTTCAGCTTCATCGGATAAAACTAACCAAATTGCCGCTAAACTACTGAATATTCCTGCCACAATAATAACTAACTTTGCGACTTTCATTTTTTGTTCAGGACTAGGGGATGATTTACTAAGACGAGTATAAATATCAGAATTAAAGCAACTTGAAATACTATTTAAACTACTAGAAATACTTGATTGTGCAGCAGCAAAAATAGCTGCAATAATTAACCCTGCAATACCGATAGGCATTTCCGTCACGATAAATAGTGGCAAAATTCCCCCCGTATTAAATCCTGCGGGTAATAAGCTTGGGTTTTGTTGGTAGTAAACAAACAATGCAGAGCCGATGGCAAAAAAGAAAATAGGAATAATAGCCACTAATTTAGCGTTAGTTATCAATGTACGTTTAGTTTCTTTAATAGAATCGGTAACGATATAGCGTTGCACAACATCCTGACTAGCAGTAAATTGCTGAATATTGGCAAATAAAAACCCAATCATTAATACAGGAATAGTGCTATCTGTCCAACTCCAGCGCCATTGTGTGGTAGGAAAGAATTTATCTGCTTGTGCTGTAGTAGTAAAAATTTCGCTAATACCACCATCAACTTTAAAACAAATCATAATAAAGATCAGTACAGCACCACCAGAAAGTAATAAACCTTGAATAACATCCGTCCAAATAACGCCTTCAATGCCCCCCATCCAAGTATAAATAATGCATAATAAGCTTATTAATACGATTAACACGACCGGATCAATCCCCATAAAAGGACGTAAAGCTAGTACGGTTAAATAAGTAATAATAGCAACACGCCCAATATGGAATAACATAAATGAAAGGCTAGCAAATAAACGACTACGAACATCAAAACGAGCTTCTAGATATTCATAAGCGGAGGTGATTTTTAATTTTCTAAAAAAAGGAATATAGAAATAAAAAACTAAAGGTAAAATTGCAATAGCTAAATACTGTCCAATAATAAAGGTCCAATCAGAAGTATAAGCTTTAGCAGGAATGGACATAAATGTAATCGAGCTTAATGTGGTCGCAAATACAGACACTCCAGCGGCCCACCCAGGAACTCGCCCTCCACCACGGAAATAGTCATCCGCAGTTTTTTGACGTTTAGAAAAATAAACACCCACGAGTAACATAGCTGCCAAATAGCCAAACAGCACTGCATAGTTAATAAAACCAAAATCATGTAATTGCATTTTTTAGTCCTGCCATATGTAGGGTAAAAGGTAAGTTTTACGACAGTTTTTTTATTGCTCTCTAGACCATAGGGCTGCGCCCCATAATCCAGCATCATGATGATAGTGAGCTGATACAATCGGCACTTGTAATGCTAATGGTTGTTGTGCCATAGCAACTTGAACCAATTCGAGATAGCCGTTAGCAAGCCCCACACTGCCACCAAGCACAACACAATCAGCATCTGTTGTAGCTTTAATATTTGTGATCAAATTAGCTATGGTGTTGGCAGAGCGTTTAATAATGGTGGTAGCCTGTAAGTTTCCCTGATGAAAAGCACTGAAAATTGCCTTAGCATCTTTACCAGCAAGTTCCCCTTCAGCCTGTGAGGCAATCGCACGCCCCGATGCGATGGCTTCAACACAACCATAGCGGCCACATCCACAACGAGGGCCTCGAGGATCAGCTAAGGTATGACCTAAATGGCCTGCAAGACCACGTTTTCCTATTAGTAGCTGTCCTTGCTGAACAATGCCTCCGCCAACGCCGGTTGAGACCGTAATAAACGCCATATCAGATATAGTGTCACGACGATGATAATACTCAGCCCATGTGGCAGCTTGGGCATCATTAAGTAACCAACAAGGTGATCCGGTAAGGGTTGATAGTGTTTCCATTAAAGGAAAATCGTTTAATCCACCTAAATTATCGGGGTTTAATGCGGTTAAAATGCCATTACAAATGATCCCTGTTGATGCAACGGCAACACTATCGGCATGGTTTTTTAATGGTGTAATAATGCTAACTAATGCTTCATAAAGTTGTGTTGGAGATGGACTTGCTGGTGTTGCTATTTGTCGATGTTGTGTCAATTGGTTATCTCGGCTAATTAATGCTGCCGAGATTTTGGTTCCTCCAATATCAATCGCTAATGTATTCATCTATCTAACTCCTGCTGCCACTTTAATGCCTGAGTAAACCACTCACAGACATGTTCAAGACGAGTTAATGCAGAGCCAACGGTGACAGCCCAAGCTCCCGCTTGCATACCCCTTGCCGCCATCATTGGTGTGTTATAACGCCCTTCCGCAATCACTCGACATCCTTGCTCTGCTAATGCGGTCACCAGTTGAAGATCGGGTAATTTTGGTATTTCCCCACCGGTATAACCTGACATCGTTGAGCCAATAAATTCAGTACCGAGTTGATGACAATACATCCCTTCATTAAAAGTGGCACAATCTGCCATCGCTAGTTTTCCTAAACGATGAACATGCTCTAGCAATGCTTTCACGGGAACTGGGCGTAGGCGATCAGTACCATCAAAAGCGATAATATCTGCACCAGCTGCAGCCAATGCTTCAATATCATTTAACCAAGGCGTGATCCTGACAGGGCTATCAGGCAAATCACGTTTTACAATTCCAATAATTGGCACATCAATAAGAGGACGTGTTGCTTTTAAATTATCAATTCCTTCAATACGTACTGCGACGGCACCTGCATTTACTGCTGCTTGAGCCATTGCGGCTACAATGTCAGGTTTATCCATTGGACTATTATCAACAGGTTGGCAAGAAACAATTAACCCACCTTTTTGTTGAATATCTTCAGTCATCTTTTCAATTAGTGCCATGTTGAACTCACTGCTCTCTTTTTTTTGAAATGTAACTCCGAATTATATTATTTTACGGAGTTTTATTTCTCAATCAGAAAAACTACGATCTGTGAAGAAGATCAAACAATGACCAAATTGATATAACATGATGATAAATAAACAGAATAAAAATGGAGGCCAAATAGCCTCCATTGATTTTGTTATATTTCTCTTGAGTGATTAATTTAGTGTGTCGCTGTTTTTGCTTGCTCGACTAAATTAATTAAACGACTTCTCATAGCGTGATTATCTTGAGCGACTTGGCTTTCTGCCCATTTTTGATCGTCAATCTTCACCACTCGTGCAGCACAATATTTAGTTTCTGGGGTTTTTGAAACAGGATCGAGATTATCTTGTGTCAGTTCGTTACATGCACCAATCCACCATTGATAAGTCATATAAATAGCTTGTTTATTAACGGTTTCGTTTAGATTACACCGTGACAACACCTTACCTCGACGAGATGCAACCCAAACAATTTCTTGATCAGCAATACCTGCCGCTTTAGCAATATCAGGGTGAATTTGCACATACCCCGGTTCATCTGCTAATGATGCTAATGCTTTACAGTTACCCGTCATTGAGCGACAAGAGTAGTGCCCTACCTCACGTACCGTTGATAAAATCATTGGATACTCTTCATCAGGCAATTCTGCAGGAGCGCGCCATGCGGTAGCAAAAAGCTGGCCTTTACCTGATGGCGTTGTAAATCGATTATCTGAATATAAATAGGGTGTTCCCGGATGATCGAGTTCAGGACAAGGCCATTGTATATGGGCTAATCCCGCTAATTTTTCATAGGTCGCACCGAAAAATAGCGGACATAATGCTCTTACCTCATGCCAAATTTCTTCATTATCTGTATAAGACATTGGATAGCCCATAGCCGTGGCTAATAAACTAATGATTTCCCAATCACGTTTAACGTTACCACGTGCTTGTACTGCCTGTTCAAAACGTTGAAAACCTCTATCAGCACAAGTAAAAATACCACCGTGCTCACCCCAACTGGTAGAAGGTAAAATAACATCTGCTTGCTCTGCCGTTTTCGTCATAAAAATATCTTGAACCACAATAAAATCGAGCGCTTGAAAACCTTTTCTAACCAGACCTAAATCTGCCTCTGTTTGAAGTGGATCTTCTCCCATGATGTAATAAGCTTTCACTTTACCTTCAATGGCTAAATGAGGGACTTCAGTAATGCGATAACCCACTTGCGGATCGAGTTTTTCAACCGGAATATGCCAAGCTTGAGCAAATTTTTGACGAATACCTTCATCTGTCACACTTTGATAGCCGGGGAACATATTGGGTAAAACCCCCATATCACAAGCACCTTGTACATTATTTTGCCCGCGAACAGGGGCAACCCCTGCATGTGGTTTGCCTAAATTACCCGTCAATAACGCTAAACTCGCTAGCCCTTTCACAACATCTACCGCTTGACCAAATTGTGTTACCCCCATTCCCCACATAATGGTTGCTGTTTTTGCGGCTGCATAAGTGTGCATAGCTTGGCGGATCTCGCTTGCAGAAACCCCAACAATACGTTCTACTGCTTCAGGGCTATAATCCACTAGCTGTTTTTTATATTCTTCAAAACCTTCGGTGTAACGACTCACATATTCTTTGTCATAAAGATCTTCATCAATCAGCGTATAGGCAAATGCATTAACTAACGCCATATTGGTGCCATTCTTTAAGGGAAGATATTGATTAGCAATCTTCGCTGTTTCTATTTTACGGGGATCACAAACAATAATTTTGGCCCCTTTTTGTTTCGCTTTCACCACACGACGCGCCACAATAGGGTGAGAATCGGCACAGTTATAACCAAACACCAACAAACAATCTGAATCTTCAATATCAGCAATGGAATTACTCATTGCCCCATTGCCTAGTGTTTCTTGTAAACCAGCAACAGAAGGGCCATGACAAACACGGGCACAGCAATCAACATTATTATTTCCCAGTACAGCACGAGCAAATTTTTGCATCACAAAATTGGTTTCGTTACCTGTACCCCGAGAGGAGCCGGTGCACATAATAGATTTAGCACCGTATTTCTCTTTAATTGCGAGTAACTTTTTAGCCGTAAACTCAATCGCTTCATCCCAACTGACAATTTCAAAATCAGCCCCTTTTTGTCGGCGGATCATCGGTTGATGAATTCTGGCTGTCAGTAATTTATTGTCATTTAAAAAATCCCATCCATAGAGACCTTTTAAACAAAGCTCGCCTTGGTTAGTGACGCCATTGGCACCTTCAGCTTTGATTATTCGACCATTTTCGACACAGAGATTGATTTTGCAGCCAGCGCCACAATAAGGACAGACGGAGTTGATTTTGTTCATTTGATATCCTTTCCCCTAACTAGGGAGTAAAAGAGTCATAAAGAACATCCAACTAAGCACGATTTATGCCAAGTAAAAAACCATGTAAAAATAAGTAGATAGTATTTCTGTCACTGGCTACCAAGGTTATATCGACATTTTTGTCGACAAGATTTTCTGAGCAAAAGTTATCAAAACGTTATCAAGTTTTTTAAAAAAAGGGCTTTCATTAATTTGTTTTTATGATATAACAAAATAGTTATTTGTTAGCAGTGGCATTCAATAAATCAGTGCAACAAACCAAATTCATTTCAATAAAGAGCAAAAACATGAACATTAACACTAACAATCGACTTCTAGGCCTACATCTACTCCTACTTTATTAGGGTGGCCAAGCTCGTTCATTTTTTGCTAAAGCCACCAGTAAGGTGGTTTTTTTATAACCCTGCTGGTGGAACTGTTTTTAGGGGAGTTTTTATGATGTCTCGTTCCACTACAAGGATTAAGGGTTATCACACCTTTGCAATACACTATTGTTCGGCAACCGTTTCTATCATTAATATAATGAAATCGGAGGCAAAATGAGCCAACAATGGACATCTCGTGTAGGCCATATTTTAGCAGCCGCTGGCTCTGCCATTGGTATTGGTGCAATTTGGAAGTTCTCTTATGTCGCCGCCAATAATGGGGGTGGTGCATTCCTCGTCGTCTTTCTGTTATTTAGCTTTATTATCGGATTAGCTGTTTTATTAGCTGAAAATATTTTAGGTAGTAGCACCCATGCCGAAGCCGTTAATGCCTTCAAAAAGATGATGGGACGTAATTGGGTAATTATCGGTGTCATTGGTGTATTTAGTTCATGGTGTATCTATAGCTTTTATAGTGTTGTCGGGGGGTGGACCATTGGTTACACCATTATGGCAGCTACTGGTGAATTAAATATTACTGATAGTAGTGAATTAACGGGGATCTTCACCCGTTTTATCAGTGACCCTTTATGGCCTATTCTTGCTCACTTGGTGTTTGCCGGATTAACATGTTTTGTCGTATTAGCGGGTGTTCAACGCGGATTAGAAAAAGCCGTCAAGATCATGATGCCATTGCTGTTTATTATCATGATTATTTTGATTATTGTCGGTATTAGCTTACCCGGCTCTTCAGAAGGTTTAAAATTATTCTTATATCCTGATTTTAGTAAATTAACCCCACAAGGAGTGTTAGATGCGTTGGGATTAGCCTTCTTCTCGCTGTCTATCGGTTTGGGTATTCATATTACCTATAGCGCCTATTTAGCGGATAATAAGACTATTGCTAACTCTAGTATGTGGGTTGTGATCCTCTCTTGTTTAGTGTGTGTTTTAGCAGGCTTAATGATTTTCCCTGCGTTAACTGCTGCTGGATTAGAGCCAAATGCTGGCCCAGGCTTAACCTTTATGACCATGCCAGTCTATTTTGCTAACTTGCCTGGTGGCAATATCTTGGCGGTCACTTTCTTTGTTTTATTATTAATGGCAGCATTAACCTCTGCAATTTCATTACTCGAACATATCGTCGCTTATGTACAAATGCGTTTTCAGTGGACTCGCCGTAGAGCTGGCTTAGTGGTCACAGCCTCTATTATGTTAATGGGTATCCCAGTTTCATTATCATTTGGTCCTATGAGTGATGTAACTTTAGGGGGCAAAACACTCTTTGATTTATTGGATTACTTAACCTCCAATATCTTAATGCCACTGTTTGGTATTGCGATGTGTTTAATTTTTGGCTGGTCACGTAGAGCCAATGCGGTTATTCCAGATAATATTACTGGAGCAAAACGCCAATGCTTATTATTAGTTTGGCGTTATATCGGCCCTATCTGTATCGGTATAATATTGGTACATGGTTTGATTGGTTAAAAAACAAAAAGAGAGCTTCTTATTTAAGAAGCTCTCTGACTAATTATCCCCGATGTTTGGATACTTGATAACTTTATTTATTAATAGACTTATTGATAGTTTTGTTTAATTTCTTGGCTAGCCACATGCCCGCGTTTAGCTTCTTTCTCCGCAATTTCCACCGATAAACCGATATAGGCTCTTGGATCAAGCATTGCTTTAATTTCTTCTGGGCTAAATGCCGCAGAGATAACGGGATTTTTTATCAAGTTAGTATAGAAATCTTCGCCATCTGCTGCTGTTTTGATCGCCTCTTCATACAATAAAGAGTGTGCTTTATCTTTGCCTAGTTTTTCTGCCATTTTCATCATAACGTACTCTGTATTATCTAATCCTTTATTTCTCATGACGTTATGTAGCATTCTCTCTTCATGCGGTACTATTGTTCTGGAAAGCTCTTCTGTTCTTAATAGAATTTCTGTTGTCAGCTCTAATGCCTCTTCCAGTAACCCATCAAATAACATATAGGAGCTACTATCCCCTTCATAAGGTCTTACCGCAGAATACATACCCACACTGGGTAAAGAATACAGTTTTTGTGAGTTAGCGATGATCCCTTTAGCCAGTTTAGGGTTAATTTTATGCGGCATAGTGCTACTGCCAACTGTACCTTTGGTAAACCCTTCCGAAACTTCCGCAATTTCCTCAAGTGTCGTACTATAAACTTCTTCACCAATTTTATGGCAGATATTAGCCATCAATGCCAAATTAGCCATATACTCTAATTTATGTGTACTAAGGTTACGAGAAGGCACCTCCATCGCTTCCATACCAACTAATTCAGCCACACGTTTTTGCACCTTCATACCCACTTCTGGCATTGAGTTAAATGCACCCACAGCACCGCCCATCATGATAGTAAAGACGCGTTTTTCACACTCTCTCATGCGCTGATAACAGTCGATAAAATCACTGATCCAGACCGATACTTTATAGCCGTAAGTAATAGGAATAGCATGGCGGCCATGTGTTCTACCGGGCATAACCATATGTTTGGTTTTTTCTGCCAAGTTAGCTAAATTTTCGATGATCTCCCCAAGTAGCAACATAAATTTATGGTGCACTGTCTTCATCATATAAAGCTGTGAACTTTGCTGAATATTCTGCGTGGTAATGCCGTAGTGCACATATTTACCACTCTCTTGGGAACATGCCTTAACTAACACTTTTAAAAAGGGCACGAAACCATGACCGATTTTTTGGTAAATGCGGTTCATTTCTTCAAAATCGATATTCTCAATAACCGCTTTTTCTTTAATTTCATCAGCCGCTGACTGTGGAATAAAACCGTGTTCAGCTTGAGCTTGAGCGAGCATCGCCTCAAACATCAACCAAGTTGAATATTTAGCTTCATTGGATAACAGCGCTTTAATACCGCGATCATCGATTGTTTTACTTTTAGAATCGTATAACGCTCTCATTTTGTATCCTTTGTTATTTCTTCATTGCTTCATCAACAGCATTGCGAACAAACTCAACTTTTGGTCCATAAACAATATGGACATGGTTCGCTGCAGGAATAAAGAATGCTGTACAACCTGATTCCAACATTAACTCTTTATCAATTTGATTTACTTCACCGATATCGACACGGAGTCTAGTAATACAGTTATCAACGTTACGAATATTTTGTTTTCCGCCTAAAGCGCGGATTAAGATCTCCGCAATTTCGCCATAACGCTTCTCTTTAATAAGCGTATTTTTCATATTGCTTGATTCTTCACGACCCGGTGTTTTGATATCAAACTTAATAATGGCCCAGTAGAAAATGAAGTAAGTGACAACCGCCAGACCTAAACCAATAATCACTAAGTAGATCCAGTTGGTATGTTCATAGAGCAGACCAAAGATGGTGAAGTCAAATACCGTACCTCGGATATAGCCAATCGCCACGCCAGCAAAAGAGAGTAAAACCGCACCAATACCAACAATAATGGCGTAAATCAGATATAAAAGTGGCGCAATAAACACAAAGGTAAATTCGAGTGGCTCAGTGACGTTACCTAACATGGCGGTTAATACCATGGTCACCAACATAGATTTAACTTCTGCGCGATTCTCTTTTTTCGACGTTCTATAAATTGCTAAGGCAATTGCTGGGAATAAGAACAGAGTGACCAGCATTTGTTGTTGTGCCATAAAACGCGTTAAGCTTGGCATCATTGACCAATATTCACTACTTGGCCCTTGGTTAAACAACACTTCTGTCATGGCAGGAACAACACCCACATAGGTTTGTCCATCAATAACGTAAGAGCCACCTGCTTCGGTAAATCTAAACAACACGTTCCATACATGGTGTAAACCAAATGGAATAAACAGTCGCTCTCCTCCTGCTGTAAAGAATGGTCCGACAGGACTCAGGAAGACCGCGGAAAGTTTTGTTAATCCCATCACCAAGACTTCCCAGATAAAGGGTAGTAATGCCCCTACGCCAATCATTAATCCCACCATAATAATGGCAACGGATTTTTTACCGGAGAAGAAGGCAAAAGCGGTAGGAAGTTCAAGGTTATAGAATTTATCTGTCGCCCAAGCGGCAATTAATCCGGTGATAATCCCCCCTGCGGCACTGATATTCATGGTTTGAATACCTAACACCTTGATCTGCCCCACTTGAGTCATTACGGCAGGATCAGCGAGTTTCCCCGTCAAAACGAGCCAAATATTAATGGTGCTAATCAAGGTTAAATAGCCGACAACGGAGGCAAACACGGCGATCCCCTTGTCTTTATGGCTCATACCATAAGCCACACCCATAGCAAATAGCAGTGGAATATTATCAAACACGACCCCTGCAATAGAGCGGATGCTCACTAATAATGCATTGACTGTTTCATTCCCCAGGAAAGGAAAGCGTGCAATCATATAAGACTGAACTAAAGCGCCACTGATACCCAGTATCATACCGATAGGCGCTAAAACACCGATTGGCAGGAGTAGGGTCCTACCAAAGCGCTGTATGGATTCGCTGAATTTTTTCTTGGCCATATTTTTTCCTTATGACTTCTCGAATATAGAAAAATGACAAAAGTACTCTAGCATTGAGTTATCTATAAAATGAATGGCGGGCTAGTTTTAAATATTATCTTAGGTCATTTATTATGACCTAGGTCTTTTAAATTAAAAAATAATTTAATAAATAATAAATTTTTGAAGATAGAATGTTCTATTATTAATAAATAGCCCATTAAAGAGATATTGAACAAATTGAAAATGAAGGTATTTTTAAAATAAATTGTTATTTTAGCTTAAAACACATTAAATTTATTAATATAGTAAAGAATAAGGCTGTGAAAAAGTTAATCTTGAAGAGATCATTCTGAGACTAAAAATAATGTTTAAAGTAGGTTTTCTATTTCATTTATTAACAAATCAACCAAAATAAAAAAACCAATTCGTGACTTGGTATCATCTTTTTTCGTATCATGATTATCCGCGAAACAAAATAGCGTATGCGTCGCATAACTGGTTAACTCATTGGTATTAAAGGCTGTCATACTGATAATATTTGCCTCTTTTAACTGCACAATTTTTGCCGTTTCAATGATCTTTTTAGTTCCCCCTGAAAGAGAGATAAAAATAACCGTGTCATCTTCATTCACTAAACGTGTAAACGAATCTGATAAGTTATAATCATTAATAAAAAAGCAATGCAGGCCCAGTGCAAACAATAAGTGTTCAAGATAATAACCGACTGCTTTACTTGTTCCCCTTGCCACAATAAAAATATTACGAGAATGGCGCAGGGTTTTAGCACACTCTTTAATTTGATCTTCATTGATGAGGGTAAAGCTTTTATTAATATTCTTCTCTAGTTGTTTTTTATAAGATGAGTGATCACTCTTTTCTATTTTATTACGCGAAAGAATATAATTATTAATTTGAAACTTTAGCTCTTTAAAGCCACTAAAACCTAACTTCTGCGATAAATTAATAATTACCGTTTTTGATACAAAGGTTTTAGCGACTAAATCATTAATATTTAAATAGGGGATATCGGCGATATTATCGGTAAGATACTTTAATACTTTCTTTTCACTGACGGTTAAATTGTCATAATTTTTTAAAAAATCCAGCATATCTCACCTAATCAATTAATAATCATGATAAAACAATCAGTTAAGCATATTACACTCTACTGCATAATATGCTTAATCACAAAGGTGATCCATTGCACTATTGAGTTAAAAACAGATGCGCATTATCTCAATTAAGCCTTAATCACTTTGACTGTTGCATCAATATCGACTTCATCATCAGTAAAGGTTAATACTTTGCCGTGATAAGTAATGATATCAATTTTTTTCAAAGTACGCGTTTGATCTGCTGCCGACTCAGATTTAGGCTTAATACTGTTCATTAGCATACCAACTGATAATATTGTATTTTCTTTATCAATATGCGTTTTAACGGGTACTTGTTCGCTATAAACACGATAAGACTTAATTGACGTTAACTTAACGCGCTCTCCGGCAATAAAGATATATTTACTGTCTGGGATCACTTTTACTGCATAGGCTGATAACCCTTTCATATTGGTCGTGGGTTCAAACGTGACTATTGCATCTTTTTTAATAAGATCAGGGTTGGCAACCTTAATCACATGAAAATAGCGATTATCCCCATTTTCATCTTTGATAAATCCAAAACCTTTATCTTCAAACCATTTTGTGATTGTTCCATTCATTGCCATTACCGCCTACATGATCATTATTACTCAATTTTCTCTATGCAGTATAAAGCACAATCTGCATTCAGACTATGCCTTTGCCTATTAGTCTTTAAATTGAGTCACTAAGCATATTGTGGTTTAAGTCGCCAATCGGCTGAAATTTAGCTATGATCAGTGCACTTTTGTGATCAGGATAATTTGATGTCGACGATTATTGATACCTTTATTGCCCCCATTTGCCATGACAAGATTGAGTATCTTTATCAAGATGAACATCTACTGGTAATAAACAAACCATCAGGTTTACTAAGCCTTTCAGGTAAAAACCCGCAAAATATCGATTCTGTTCATTATCGCTTAGTACTATTGTTTCCCGAGTGCACATTAGTTCATCGTTTAGACTTTGGCACATCGGGGGTGATGGTTATTGCCCTGAATAAAGCGATTAACCGTGCACTTTGTCAACAATTTAGCCAGCGAACCATCACTAAAGCTTATGACGCCCTATTATGTGGCCATTTGCAACATGATAGTGGTGTTATAGAAGCGCCTATCGCGAAAGATCCACAACACTTTCCACGTATGTCGATTAGCACCACACAAGGCAAAGCTGCGCGCTCTTACTATCAAGTTATCGAACGGTTTTATCAGACTCTGGCTGATGGCACTCGATTACCTTTAACGCGCGTGCGACTCACGCCGGAAACAGGCAGAACACATCAATTGCGTATCCATTGCCAATATATAGGGCACCCTATTTTAGGGTGTGATTTGTATGGTGGCCTATTATTATCAGGAACAGAGCATACCCCACGGCTAATGTTGCATGCCTGTGAGTTACATTTTATTCACCCTGTTAGTGAGCAACCGATGGATATTTATCTACCTTCACCGTTTTAATATCAAGCCACCCTTAAAATCACCACATTAAATCGTCTGGCACTTTAAAATCAGCATAAGGATCATCTTCGTCTTGTTCTGCTTGGCTTAATGTGTTGTTTAATAAGATACAATCTGCATCTCTTTGCATGATTTTATCTGCCACACTCGCAGGAATAATGGCATATTCACTGTTTCCGGCACTATCAATCACTAAACGTGCAATAGCTAAACGACCATTAATTAATTGAGATTGTGTTACTTTATCCACCTCAAGCGTTTTAATCACATTATTATCGGTAAATTTAAAATCAATATCGCCCTTGGCAGGGGTAATTCTATTCATCTCAATAAGTTGTTTAACTTGCGCTTTATACTCTTTTAATAAGGTTGCTTGTTTTTGCTGTTCACTAAGTTGTTTATCACGCTCAAGCTGTAAACGTTTCTTTTCTTCTACAGCCTCTTTTGCTTCTCTGGCCTGAACCCGCGATTTTTTCGCCGTTCTTTGTACTTTAGCCATTTTCTTATTTGTCACTAATCCCGCTTTTAGCATCTGCTCTTGTAAGGTAAGTTTTGCCATTTTTATGCCTAATTTTGCTCAATAATGCCCGAAATTATACCTGTAATTTTTAAGACTGCATCTCGTTACAACAACGCAAATTATCATAATAACACTCATCACCATATCGATGTTATTTGCTGAGTAAGCGTTGTGTTAATCACATTGGCTCCCTTAATGCATTAGGGTATATTGAGAAGTAACCAAAAAACTTTCTCTATCATTTATAACAGGCAAAATAAACCATGGCTGTGATCCCCAAAAACTATGCAAAACTAGAAAGCGGTTACCGCGAAAAGGCGCTAAAACTCTACCCTTGGGTTTGTGGACGTTGTGCTCGTGAATTTGTCTATTCAAATCTGCGTGAATTAACCGTTCATCATATTGATCACGACCACACCAATAATCCCGAAGATGGCAGTAACTGGGAGTTACTGTGTCTGTATTGTCATGATCATGAGCACTCAAAATACACAGAAGCAGAAGAGTATGGCTCTACCGTTGTTGCAGGGGAAGATGCCCAAGATGATGTTGGGCAAGCAACCTATAATCCCTTTGCTGATTTAAAGGCGATGCTGAATAAGAAAAAGTGATCTAATCGTTATCGCGAATGAGAAATAAATCAGATACTGCAGTGTGTTAATCTATTATAGAACGTTAATACACTGCCAATAATTCATATCCCCGCCACTCAATATATTAGTAAAACTATTATTTTTATCTTATCGATAACTGACTATCGCGCTATCAGAAATGTTGAAATTGTTTAAATTTAATATAGCCAATTAAAAAAAATATTATTTTTTCAATAGTTTTTATTGTTTCTATATGGAGTTAAATGGATTTCTCTCACTATAAAAACACTTTAAATTGGTCATATCACTTACAAACACGAAATATTAAAGATATTATTTTAAACAAGGCGATTATTTTAGATTAATAATCTAGAGAAATAATAACAATAAAAAGAAAAATGGTGAAATATTTATAAGAAATAGAATTAACACCATTAAATATCAAATAGTTACAAATTTTTAATTCGTTATAAAAGCACTAGCAAAAAATTTATTTTTTATGTACATAGTGTTTACTGGGCTGCGAGCAATTTGTCTATTTCTTCATCATATTTTATGCTAATAAACACTTTTTATGATTATTTTTTCAGCATAATATAGCGATATTTCAACCAGTTTACGCTAAGTGACTTATCCTAGAGAGATACAACAGCAAGGGGCGGTTTACAGCCTATTGATAAGCTTTTATTATCCTTTAATCAAGTCTTACCGTGCGCACTGGCTAAGATGACGGACATAACTAACGGATTGTTTTTAAGACAATCATTTAATTTAATTTGTCATTTTTAATAAAAGGATCTCATTATGCCAACTCCTTGCTATATTTCCATTGAAGGAAAAACTCAGGGCAACATCACTGCAGGCGCGTTTACTGCAGATTCTGTCGGCAACATTTATGTACAAGGTCATGAAGACCAAATGTTGGTACAAGAATTTTCTCACGTGGTGACGGTTCCGACTGATCCGCAATCAGGCCAACCTTCTGGCCAACGTGCGCATAAACCGTTTCGTTTTACCGTGGCATTAAACAAAGCCGTTCCTCTGCTGTATAACGCATTGGCTTCCGGCGAAATGCTGCCAAAAGTTGAGTTAAAATGGTATCGCACGTCTGTTGAAGGTAAACAAGAGCACTTCTTTACCACCACACTGACTGACGCGACGATCGTGAACATCGATTGCCAAATGCCTCATTGCCAAGATCCGGCTAAAGCCGACTTCACGCAACTTATCGAAGTCTCCCTCTCTTACCGCAAA
>NZ_CAWQGX010000035.1:0-112592 GCF_963894685.1 Proteus sp. G3927
TCGGCAAAAGGTACGACAGAACGGCATGGACGGAACGTAAAAGCTAAATCTGGTTTAAACCGCGCAATACTGGAGCAGGGCTGGTATGAAATGCGCCGTCAGCTTGAGTACAAGCAGCTCTGGCGAGGTGGTCAGGTACTGGCAATACCACCCGCCTACACCAGTCAGAAGTGCGCTTGCTGTGGTCATACAGCAAAGGAAAACCGGCAGTCACAAAGTCAATTCGAGTGCCTTGAATGTGGATATACAGCGAATGCTGATATCAACGGGGCACGTAACATTTTAGCGGCAGGACATGCCGTGCTTGCCTGTGGAGGGAGGGTGCAGTCAGACCGCCCGTCGAAGCAGGAACTCGCCGAGGTGATTCAGACATCAGTCTGAACGCAGTAGGGATCCACGTCCTTTAGGGCGTGGAGGATGTCAACTTTAGAAAAAAAAGGCTATTGTGTCAGTTGTTATAGTATGCCAGAAAAAGGGGAGCTTTATGTATCCAGTTGATTTACATGCACATACCATTGCGAGTACACATGCTTATAGTACGGTTAGCGAATATTTCCAACAAGCTAAAAAGAAAGGGATTAAGCTATTTGCGATTACAGATCATGGTCCCGATATGGATGACGCTCCTCATGAATGGCATTTTTCAAATTTGCCGGTGATCCCCAGAATGGTCGATGGTGTTGGTATTCTTTATGGCATCGAAGCAAATATCAAAAATATAAAAGGTGAAATCGACTGTACTGAGAAGATGAGTAAAAAATTAGATATTGTACTCGCTGGTTTTCATGATCCTGTTATGGGATCACTAGGTATGGTTGATAATACTAAAGCGCTTATTGCAACAATAAGTAGTGGTTTAGTACAGGTGATCACCCATCCGGGAAACCCTAAATATCCTATAGATATTAAGGAAGTCGCAAAGGTTGCTGCTGAGTTCAATGTTGCATTAGAAATGAATAATTCTTCTTTTATACATTCTCGAGTAGGAAGTGAGAAAAACTGCATTGAAATAGCAAAAGCGGTGCTTGATGCCGGAGGTTTAATTGCGCTAGGCTCCGATTCACATATTGCATCATCTTTGGGGAATTTTGAGCGAGTATTAGAAGTATTGGCGGAGATCCAATTTCCACAACAGAAGATATTGAATACATCACCAAGAAAGGTGCTTGATTTTTTACAAGCTCATGGCAAAAAAGAGATCACAGCGTTTCAACATTTTTGAGATAGTGAAAAAGCTTAAAAGCTAGCATTATTAAATGTTAGCTTTTTTCAAGTATCTTATTTGCTCGAGATTGTGCATCGTGTTAGTTAAGCTAACTTGCTTAAAAGTATTGTTTTATAGTTATGATGCTCTTGCTCACTATCATTAAAGCCAAATTGATATGCTAAGTTATGTAACTGTTGTTTATAGTCAGCAAGTTTACTCTCATCATCAGTCATAATAGCAAATTCAGCAAAGTAACCAAGATTGTCTAATTTATCGATAGTGATATGAAATTGCTCTAGAAAGTAGATTTGACGGGATTTTGTATAGTTTAAAATACAGTGATAACCTAATGTTTTAAACATCGAAACCGTTTTTTCTGCATCTTCTATTTTTACTGCTTCACATTGGGCTTGTTCTGGGCCTTTTACAATTAATAAATTGATACCAGAGGGGACCATTTTTCTTACGCACAAACTTATAGAGGGAGCAGGGAAAGGTGTATTGGGATGTTCTAAATACCAATCTGTTTCATCATTTTTCGATATAAATAAAGTTGCTCCAGCGAGTTGTAATGCATCAATAAAATCTTGAGGTCGTTTTAAGTGGTATTTCAATTCTGCTTCAAATTTACCTTGAAAGTGTTCAGACATCTCTTTTCCTTATCAATTTATTATTCAATATAGCATTATTTATTGTTTGTTGTTCATATTAAAGAATAACCCTAAGATTTAACTGGGTTATAAATATTGTTATTAAATTTAAAATATAGCAAATGATAAATTGAATATTGTATAAATAGTGATAAGTGTTTTTTATGTGTTATTTTTTAGTGAAATTATTTATTTTATAAAAATAATTTATGTTTTTGATTTAGGGCCAAATCTTGTATTTTATTTAATATTAAAGTGAAATTCTTAACTCATTAAATGATCACAAATCGCTGGGTAAATTTTTCATATGTGAGAAGGGCGAGGGAAAAGGTGAAAAATGAGGATTAAGCCATAAAAAAAGGGCTACTGATGAGCCCTTTTAGGTAGCAAAAAACACTGATTTTCTGCTAATTTGATTAATGTTAATTAAACTTAACTTATTGATCTATTTTCAGAATACACCGGTGAACGGGTTCCAACCTTGATCATTTTTCTTTTCTTTTAAGTAGTAAGCATAATTAGCTGTCGCCGCCCATAAGAAGTTGAGCACAATACTGACTACATTGAGAATTGAAGGGCTTAGGGAAAGTCCTTCCACGATAAAACTTACCACAATGATAATAGCAACATTAATCCCGAATAAAGTTAATGCTTTACGCCATAAACCAAGGATAAGAAAATAAATAAAACCAAAGAAGAAAGCCCAGATATTCATCCCAATTAGAATACGCTTACCGAAAGTCAGTGCTTTATATGCAGCCTTGTATTCTGGAGATTTAGGAGAACCATATTTTTCGAAGAAATCAAAACGCTCTTCCCATTTGGCAGAATATTCTTTATTCATCATAATTCCTGTTAGAGGGTCATTTAATTGTAGTCATAAAAAAACGCATTTTTACATAAAGTAACTTTGCAAACAATATAAATTTATTAACATTTTATTAATATATTGTTTTGTATAATAAATATTATCTTACGCTCGATATGAGTTTATTTTCATAAAATTCTTATTGTTAAAATGTTTATTTCTTTTTTATAGGAAGAATAAGATTTTGAGACAATAAAATTTTATTCTAAAGCGATTATTTAGATAAAAAATAAGAAATCAGGTTATTGGCGTAACCTGACTTCTGATAGGAAAAATCTTGGCGTTGAGTTATCGAACAACTAATACAGAAGATTCTGCATAGCTAACAACAGAAGAAGCTGTCGAGCCTAGTAAGTAGGTTTTCATTCCAGGGTTGCGTGAGCCTATCACAATCAGATCAGCTTGGATTTTTTTTGCGGTCTCTAAAATACGGTCGCGTGGGTTACCTACGGAAATATAAGATTGAGATGTACTATTGGGAATTTCAATATGAGATAAACTATCATTTAACGTAGATAATGCAATTTCAATACGCTGCTTATCATTGGCAAGACGGTCTTGGTTGCCAAAAGCAAATCCGACAAAGGACTCATAGCTAGGAATAACAGATAAAAAGTGGATATTTAGTTTATCGGCCATCGCTAATGCTTTGAGATGAGTGACAACTTTATCCAATAAACCAAGCTCAGTAAAATCGATGGGAACTAATACAGTTTTTGTCATAGTGGCTCCTCATTAACCTTTTATATGTTGGGGGCTTTAGCGGGTTGTTATTATATGCACCAAAAATCAGTCACCTCTTAATATTATCAGTACAAATAGAAAACGGTATAAAAAAATAGAAATATTTTCATTTTTTGAGATATTCATATTTATTTTATGTAAAAAGGTTGATCTATCATAAGATTGCTATTGATGGTAGAAAACGTAATAAAAAAGATAATAAATAAAGGAAAATATCTTGATGTTTTTAGTAAATATCGATATTCCATATGACAAATTATATTTAATATAAATTAGAGTGTGCAGTTTTAGTGCGTTACTAAATTTAATAGAAGACTATAAAAAGTGAATTTATTTATTTTTAATAAAATTTATTTTTGAAGAAATGAATATAGTTAAAAATATCCTTTGTATACAATAGGTTGTGTGTAATCAATATTTATTTTCAGCCATAATGCTTAATGATAATCAATCCCATTAATTATTATTTGTTTTCAAGTCACCATAAATGAGATTGGTTTTTATTTTTATTCTCTCTAAAAGTATAAAATATATAAAAAGTATATTTAA
Source organism: Proteus sp. G3927 (assembly GCF_963894685.1). Classification (NCBI taxonomy): domain Bacteria; kingdom Pseudomonadati; phylum Pseudomonadota; class Gammaproteobacteria; order Enterobacterales; family Morganellaceae; genus Proteus; species Proteus sp. G3927. Next base: position 4,019 of record NZ_CAWQGX010000035.1, read on the forward strand.
ATTTACTATATTTTTATTTTTAGCTGTGCATAATATTCATAATGTTAATTTTCATGGTTAGGAAGTAAAATATGTTACATCAAGATATGATCAATAAACTCAATGAACAGCTGAATCTTGAGTTTTATTCAGCTAACCTTTACCTGCAGATGAGCGCTTGGTGCGATGATAAAGGATTTGATGGCGCTGCCAAATTTTTAAAAGCACATTCCCGTGAAGAAATGGAGCATATGCAACGCTTATTTGATTATTTAAGTGATACAGGTGCTATGCCTTTGTTAGGGACTATTGAAGCACCACCCGCTGAATTTTTATCTTTATCTGATTTATTTACTAAAACTTATGAGCACGAGAAGTTTATTACAGCTGAAATTAATAAACTTGCTCACCTAGCAATGACAACACAAGATTACTCAACATTTAACTTCTTACAATGGTATGTTGCTGAACAACATGAAGAAGAGAAGTTATTTAAATCTATTCTGGATAAACTTGCTATGGTCGGTGATGGTGGTAAGGCATTGTTCTTGTTAGATAAAGATTTAAGTGCTCTTTCTACATCCGCACATATTTAAATAATAAGAATAACTATACTGCTGTTTTAACGTGGTTGGTTAAGTGCATATAAGCATTGCTCAGATTAACATAATAAGCTCTACTGTAATCGCACAGTAGAGCTTTTTTTATCGACCCAGTTAGTGCAATATTGCATATCCATATAACTATTTTATATAGACGTAATCGATTTTTTATTTTTCTACTCCTTTAATTTAATCATTTCTTAAGCTTTGCTGATTATTATTTTGTCTATTTTCTGTTCTTTCTATTCTCTAGTTTGAGTCGTCGATTTATAGCCTATTTTAGTTTGGCTTTTAGATTATTTGGTTATGTATTGAACTGTGTAGTGTGTCAATTAAAGTATTATATTTTTGTTAAGTGTAAAAAGGGTGATATTTGAAACAAAAATGGCACTAAATAAGTTATATTTTGAGTGCTAGTTCACAACCTTTTATTTCAACGATAAAGAAGCGCAGATATTAAAGTCAATTTGCTATAAAATCTTCTTTATCATAAATAGAAAAATCACCTGTAATTTAAGAGGTTATTATGTCATTAAACACACTTAAGACATCATGGGGCAAATTATCCGCCATCGCTGTTTTATTTTTAGGCATGTCATGCCAACAAGCCTTAGCACACGCACATCTAAAATCACAATTACCTGCAGAGGGTGCGGCTATTGAACAAGCGCAAGCACCAAAAGTGATTACACTCGATTTCTCTGAAGGGATTGAGTTGGCCTTTAGTAAAGTAAAAGTCACTGATAAAGAGGGTAAAGAAATTACTGTCGGTAAATTAAGTCTTGATCCCGTTAACAATACAAAATTGTTATTGCCATTAGAAGGTGAATTAGCAGAAGGGAACTACTCTGTAGATTGGAGTGTTGTTTCTGTCGATGGGCACAAAACAAAAGGTTCTTATCAATTTAGTGTAAAATAATGACTCCTGAAGACGTTTATATTTTATGCCGAATTTTTCATTTTGTGGCAGTCATGTTCATGTTCGGACTGAGCTGTTCGGCTGCCATTCTCGCTAAAGAAAAGTTTGTTCCTCTTATTCAAGTACGCTTACGTCCAGCATTGGCGATTAGCACTATCACTGTATTTGTTTCCACTTATTTATGGATGATAGTGCAATCAGGCATTATGGGAGATGGCTGGCAAGACGCTTGGTCACTAACAATATGGCAAGCCGTATTGGGAACCTCTTTTGGACAAATTTGGCAATGGCAATTAGTTTTATCCTCTCTCGCATTAATCGCTCTCTTTATTCATCAACGTAGCATTAGAAATATTAGTCTGTTACTTATCTCAACATTGATGCTTGTGCTACATGCTTTTATTGGCCATAGTGCCATGTTTACAGGTAGTGAAGCCGTAATTTATAAACTAAATCAGAGTATCCATCTTATTAGTGGAGCGTATTGGTTTGGTGGTTTATGGCCTTTTGTTGTGTGCTTACAGTTTTTGCGTAATAAAGATGAATTAGCTGATGGCATGATCAAGCCTATTATTGCCACCATGAAACGCTTTTCATTATTCGGTCACTTCGCTGTTTTATTGGTTATAGCTAGTGGGATTGTGAGTGCCATTATGTTACTCCCCGGTTGGCCTGCAACAACACAACTTTCCTCAGAGTACCAAAGTATGTTATGGCTAAAAATAGCCTTTGTTGCCTTGATGTTAGGATTGGCATTAGTGAATAGGTATGTATTAGTGCCTCATATCCGTAAGAAGAATAACTTTCAATGGTTGCTTATTAATAGTTGGTTTGAGTTATTACTTGGTAGCATGGTTATTTTGACAGTGGCCATTTTTGCGATTAACTCACCTGTATAGATTGATATATACTTGTATTAATCTATTTTTTTAAGTGGAAGATAACCATGAAACGTTTTTTATTTGCGGGCATATTGATGCTTTTTTCTTTTCAAACTTTCAGTGCACCAATATCAACAGTCAGTAAGCTTCAGTTTGGTGATGCTTGGCCATTCACCCGTGAAGAAGTCATGCTAAATTGTCGTGCAGATGGTGCTTGGTTTGTGATTAATCCCGCAACTTTAGCTCAATATCCACTTAATAATATTGCCATGGAACAAATGAAAAGTGGCAAAGTTAATGCTCAACTGATTGATAGTATTCTACTTCCTGATCCCAATACACCTGATAAGAAAAAATCACTGGAAGCTATAGAAAGTGCATTTTTGTCTCTTTGTGAAAAAAACTAATCATTTGATTGAGTTGCAATAAAAAAAACACATTTATTATTTGTTTGATTTAAAAGATAAAAAATGAGTTATTTGATTTTTTATAAAGAATATGAAGTGTGGTAGGGGTGTTTACTGGATCTTTACATATTGTTAGCTATTATTTAACAATAAGGTTGTGAAATAGATGTGGCATAAGCAGTTTTTTACACGCTATTTTCTCATTCAGTATCACTTTTTAGCGCACGGCTCGCAATGAGCCTTTTCCCTAAGCCAGGTAAATGATTTACCTGGCTTTTTTTATGATGCTTTAACATGCGATTAGGCTACTTTTAAAATCCAATGGTGGTTTTCTTTGTCATAGGCATGACGATAAAGCAGAATATTTTTATCTTTCAGTTGCGCAGGAATGCTGGTGTTTTCATCCCATCCATCTAATTGCATACAAAACTCTTTATCATAATCACATGGAATATGAACATAAGTGAGTTGGTTATCGGAAGAGTGTTTCAAAGTAACATCTTCAATTTCATAACAAGCAATTTTTAAGGTTGTTTTATTCATGCTATAGCTCCAAGGTTATGCGATGTTGTGTTGTGCTTTCATAGTTTAAGCTTAAAAGTGAACAGCATGGTGAGCACTTTTTAATCGGACAGTTTTAAGCATAGTATAAATGGAAGTCATTTCCAAAGTATTTTTTAGCAATAAAAAAAACGGATCAAATTTTGTGATCCGTTTTAAATAAATGTGTTAAATAAAGTTGATGATATTACCGTTTATGGCTTAGGTATCGCAGTACCCCATTCATTCCACTCTTTTGGCTCTTTAGCATTGAGAATGAAATTCTGCTCTTGTTTTGCTTTAGCCTGGAGTGGGGTTGATGGCGGTGTAGCAAATGTAATGCCACCACGTATAAACTGCTTAAATGTACCGCTGCGGAATACTCCACCAGTTAAACCAAATGAGAAGTTATAACCTGATGAAAGCCAAAACTCTGTGTTATTACGTACCAGATATTGATATTTCTGACTAATTCTAATGTGGATCAATACCCTGTCAGACATATTACCTAATTCTAGTCCGGTTACCGCACCTACTTCTAAACCACGATAATAGATAGGTGTGCCAATTTGTACAGATCCTGCTTCAGTCGCATTCAATACAAGGTTAAGGCCGTCTAGATACCGAGAGTCGGTAATATTTGCCGTTTGTAATTCAAATATGCGGTATACGCCACCATTGCCTGGCTCTGCCTTGATATAAGGCTGAATAAGAGAATCTAAATTATCGAGGCCTGAAGCGGTTAACTCAGGGGTGACTACCGCAAATCGGCTTCCTGAACGTGCAAAAGTTTTCACATATTCAGGGTAGAGTACCGCTGATACACTCACCGCTTTTTTATCCGCAGAAAGGGTTAGCGTTTCCACCTGACCGATATCAATACCTAGATAACGAATAGGCATTCCTTCAGAAAGTTTACTGGCATCGTAGGTTTTTAAAGTAATTTGAGCACCAATGGCTCTAGCGCTCGTTTCGCTAGGATAAAGTTTATATCTTGAAACATTGTTATTAATATTTTCAAAGTTATCAAAGCTTATCGCGCCTTTTAAGGCACGGTTTAGCGGCGTTGCTTCTACCGTTAATCCCGCACCATTTAATGAAACCTTCGCAGCACCTTCAGTCCAGAACACACTCTTTTCAGTAAGCAGGTGACGATATTGTTTAGAAATATGGACATCAATATCAAATTCATCCATTAAAGGCCGTACATCGACGATTTCTCCAACTTGGAATTGGTGGTAAAGCACCACGGAACCTTTTTGAATACCCGGTAGACTAGCTGCTTTAAGTGTCAAAGTGACAGGTAACTCATTGCCCTCAATACTTGCTTTAGCATAAAAATCATTGCGATAAAGGCGATATTGTTCTTTAGGGGCGCCTTGGCTACCCGGAATAAGGTGGATACCGCCTTCAAGCCACTCTTGAGGTGTGGCTCCTTGGATCTCAATACCATTTAAGCCCATATTGACGTTAATTCGGCTATTAGCGACAAATTTGCTGTTTTCGTAAATATAGTGTTTATATTCAGGTGCAATGATGGCATCGAAAATAACCCCATCATCACTGATGTTGCGCTGAATAATTTGTCCTATCGTAATGCCTCTAAATAGAATAGGTTGCCCGGCATCTACACCCCAGCTCTCTTCACTGGTTAATGAGATAATTAATCCATCTTCACCATATAAGGCTTTGCCTGCATCCACGGAAGTGGCAGACTGTAGCACAAATTGTTGATTTTCTTGGGCTGGGGGACTATTTTCCGGAGAATCAAAGGCAATAGCACCATTAATTAAAGCAGAAACACTTTCCATTTTAATAGAAGCACCACTCTTTAGATTAAAGTTGCCCTGAAAGCCGGATACATTCCAAAAATGACTATCTTGACGGATCAGATGAGCATATTGTTTATCAATACTCAGCTCGATAAAAATACCTTGATTATCTGGACGTATGGCATAGCTGTAAACTTTACCGACCGGAACTTTGCGATAATAAACTTGAGAGTCGACATTAAGAGAGCCTAAATTATCCGCCGTTAAGGTGATAATTTGTTGGTTTTTATCAATGTTGGCTTTAGGACGAACCTCTTGAGCAACAAATTGAAACTGCTTTTCCCCATCTCCAGGAAGCATACTGATATAGTTGCCTCCCACTAAGGCATCTAATCCTGAAACACCAGAAAGACTGGCTTTTGGGGTAACAAGCCAAAATTGCGTATTTTTACGTAATGCATTAGCAAGGTTTTTTCGAATATCAGCGGTAACAATGACTCGGCGTAAATCATTACTGAGCGTCACGTCCTGTACAATACCTACATCAACACCTTGGTAACGGATAGGTGTTCTCCCTGAAACAATACCAGAGGCTGATTGAAAATCGATGGTGATTTGTACGCCTTTTTCTTGCCAGTGTTGGAAAAGCAACCAACTCGCAATAAAAATAGCGATAACAGGGAGTAACCAAAAAGTCGAAATTTTACGTTTGCGACGTATTTCGGCTTGGGTTGCCTGTGTGTTGTTTTCTTCTTGTTGCATAAGTATCCCATAATAAACGACTATCAAACCATTCAACGGCAAGGATAGTGAGAATGACAGCTGTACCAAAATAAAAAGCTGCAGGTCCCATAGTGAATGTCATTAACTGATCTCGATTAATTAATGACATCATCAGCGCAATCACAAACAGGTCGAGCATTGACCATCGGCCGATCCAAGAGACAAATCGATAAAGTTTCATGCGCAATAGAGGGTGAATACGTGAGTTAAAATGAATGCTCAATAGTAACCCCAGCATAATGATTATCTTAAAGAAAGGCACAAAGATACTGGCAATAAACACAATAATTGCAATAGGTGTATTACCTGAATTAATTAAAGAGAGAACACCAGAAAAAATAGTGTCTTCATTACGCTGGCCATTTAAATAAAAGATTGAGATAGGTAATAAATTTGCCGGTAATAGCAAGATCATCGCTGTAATGAGTGCTGCCCAGGTTTTTTGCAAACTCATTGGTTGACGAGCACTATAGCAAGATTTACATCTTGGGCAATGGCTCGAAGGTGGCTTTTTAAAATGGTAATGACATGCATGACAGGTTGCTGGACTCGTTTTTATCTCTTTTTGCGGATAAAACTGTTGCCATAGTTGATCCATATTAATGTTAATAAGCATTAATAGACTTAAAACCATTAAAGCTGAAAAAGCAACTAAGCCATGACCAATATAGATTGTGGCATAATCGCCTAGTTTTATGGTGGCAACACCAAGGCCAATTAAATAAACATCCAGCATTACCCATTCTTTTAGCTTACCTAACATTAATAGCACGGGACGTAAATTTAGATGTAAACGAGCCCCTAAATGGAGATATAAAATGGCAATGGGTAGACTAAGAGGAGCGGCAACGGCACAAAAGGCAACCATTGTTGCCGTTAATGGAGAGCCTTGTTGTGACATTAAGCGAATACCGTCAAGAACATTGGCTGATATCATGGTCCCTAATAAATGGATCTTGATAAGAGGTTGAGTAAAAGCGATAGACGCGAATATCAGCATGGTGATAGAAAGAATTAATAGCCGAGTTAATGACCAATCACGATAGGTCGCTAACTTGGCTTGACATTGTGGGCAATAGGCGTCTTCGCCGCGCTTGAGGTCTGTAGGAAGTGATACGAGGTGGTCACACTCCTGACAATGTATTGATTTGCTTTCTTTGGTGACTAAATCGCTCATTTATCCGCCTATTTGGTCTTTCTTCTCGCTTATCCTAGCTTAAGCCCAAAAAAAACCTCTATACTCAGTGGGTCACAAATTACCATTTTTATTATATTTACGCTTTTCATTTTACAATAATAAGTATCTGATTTTTTTTGTGCGCTTTTAGTGTGTATTATCGTTTTTTTGTAGACTTATTGAAAAGTCTGTATTCAACCTCAAGATAAAATAAGCTAAATTACAAGATATGTTATCTATTTTAGTTATGCTTTCGTTATGCAAATAGGATCTTCTGATGCCACAATTAAATTTTTATCAGGAACTCACTGATAATTTGTCAGCCTTGTTGTCTGGTGAAAATGACTTTATCGCATCACTTGCTAATACCAGTGCATTGATTTACGAGAAGTTAGACAAGATAAATTGGGTCGGATTTTATCTTAATGATGGTAACTCATTAGTTCTTGGTCCTTTCCAAGGTAAAGTGGCTTGTGTCAGGATTGGTTTTGGAAAAGGAGTCTGCGGAACGGCATTCTCAGAAAACAAAATTCTAAGAGTTAATGATGTGCACCAATTTAGTGGACACATTGCATGTGATAGTGCAAGTCAGTCTGAAATTGTTCTACCTTTAGAGGTAAATGGACAAATTATCGGCGTTCTCGATATCGATAGCCCTATTTTTGGTCGTTTTGATAAAAAAGATGAAAATGGGCTTAAAGCGTTGTGTGACGTGCTCTGCGAGCATTTAAAAACGTGTCATACCGCAAAATATTGTGAATTTTGTGTAAGATAACAGGCGTTTGCCGTAGAAATTGTTGGCAACACTATTATAATGTCGCTTGTTCATGCCTGCGCTGGTTGGCAAAACCGTTGTAATCAGGAAATTTCATGGAAAATCAACCTAAGTTGAACAGTAGTAAAGAAATCATCGCTTTTTTAGCGGAACGTTTCCCTAAGTGTTTTATCGCTGAGGGTGAAGCACGCCCTTTGAAAGTCGGTATTTTTCAAGATCTCGTTGAGCATCTAAAAGATGAAACTCAGCTGAGTAAGACACAGTTACGTTCTGCCTTACGCTTGTATACCTCAAGTTGGCGCTACCTTTATGGTGTAAAAGAAGGGGCTAAACGTGTCGACTTGAATGGTAACGACTGCGGAGAGCTGGAAGCAGAGCATATTGCACATGCTCGTACACAATTAGCCGAAGCGAAAGCGCGCGTTCAAGCTCAACGAGCTGAGCAACGTGCTAAAAAGCGCGAAGCTGAAGGTGATAAGGAGACCAGTAAACGTCCGGCAGCGAAAAAGCCAAATCCTCGTCGTCAAGCACCTAAAGACGGTGAAAAACGACAGCCTCGCCCTCAAAAGCAAGCTAATCAAGCGCCTCGCAAAGCGCCACGCCAAAATACTGAAAAGTTAACCCCAGTCAAAGACATCTCAGTGCTTACTGTAGGTCAATCGCTGAAAGTTAACGTTGGAAGTAGCGTGATGGATGCGACAGTGCTAGAAATAGCGAAAGAGGGTGTACGTGTACAATTGCCTAACGGTTTGGCAATGAATGTACGCACGGAACATTTAAAGTTCTGATACGGAGGCCAACCAGAGCATGAACAAACTTTTAAATGTGGCTTTTGCTATTGGATTAGCGTTAACAGGCACTTCTGCTGTCATGGCTGATAAACCAGCCACGCCAGCCATGGTGACTATTAATCAATTACCGACATTAAAGCAAGAGCCACAACATTCCACAGTGAGTGAACGTGTCACCGCTCGTTTTGAACGTTCCCACTATCGTCAATTCTCGTTAGACGCGAGTTTTTCCGAAAAGATTTTTAATCGTTATCTTAATTTATTGGATTATAGCCATAACGTATTATTAGCGTCAGATATTGCCCAGTTTGATAAAGATAAAACTAAAGTGGGTGAATATTTAAAAACAGGTGAATTAGGTCCTTTATATGATCTGTTTAACCTTGCGCAAAAAAGACGTTTTGAGCGCTTTCAATATGCTTTAAATCGATTAAATCAACCTATCGATCTCACTGGACAAGATAAATTTCAGTTAGATAGAACCAAAGCGCCATGGCCGAAAACGCAAGCTGAATTAGATAAGCTTTGGGATGAAAAAGTAAAATACGACTGGCTAACACTTAAACTCTCTGACAAAACAGACAGTGAAATCAAAGAAACACTGACAAAACGTTATAAAGCTGCATTACGTCGCCAAACACAAAGCCAAAGTGAAGACGTATTCCAAATTATCATGACGGCTTTTGCGCGTGAAATTGATCCCCATACCAGTTATTTATCACCAAGAAATACGGAAGCCTTTGATTCAGAAATGAGCCTTTCATTAGAAGGGATTGGTGCCGTATTACAAATGGATGATGATTATCCAATGATTAATTCCATGGTAACGGGCGGACCGGCTGCTAAAAGTAAAGCGCTAAAAGTAGGTGATAAAATTATCGCTGTCGGTCAACATAATAAACCCATGGTTGATGTGGTTGGTTGGCGCTTAGATGATGTTGTCGCACTAATCAAAGGTCCTAAAGGTAGTCAGGTTAAACTAGAAGTTATCTCTGATGAAAAAGGGGCGAAGCCAAGAACTATCACTTTAACAAGAGAACAGATCCGCCTAGAAGATAGAGCGGTCAAGTTAACCGAAAAAGTGATTAATGGTGATAAAATCGCTATTTTAGATATTCCTAGTTTCTATGTCGGTTTAACTAATGATGTGAAAACCCAACTACAAAAAGTGGCTAAAGACAATGTATCTGCTTTAGTTATTGATTTACGTGGTAATGGGGGCGGTGCGTTAACGGAAGCTATTGCATTATCAGGTTTATTTATTCCAAGTGGTCCCGTCGTTCAAGTCCGTGATAATAATGGTCGAGTACGCCAGGATTATGATCGTGATGATGTTGTCTATTATAAAGGGCCACTAGTGGTTATCGTTAACCGCTTTAGTGCTTCTGCTTCTGAAATTTTTGCTGCTGCAATGCAAGATTATGGTCGCGCATTAATTGTTGGTGAGCAAACCTTTGGTAAAGGAACGGTGCAACAATATCGTTCATTGACACGAGTTTATGATCAGATGTTAAGTCCTGATTGGCCTAGTTTAGGTTCAGTTCAGTACACTATCCAAAAATTCTATCGTATTAATGGCGGAAGTACCCAATTAAAAGGGGTGACACCAGACTTGTTATTACCAAGCTTTGATAATTCAGAAATGGGGGAAAGCAATGAAGATAATGCTTTACCTTGGGACAGTATTCCACCGGCTAATTATAAGCTGTCTGAGTATTCAGAGAAAATAAAACAAGCACTACCTACATTGGCGGATCAACATGCTAAACGTATCGCGAATGATAGAGAGTTTTCATATATCTTTGATGATATCAAGCGCTACAATGAAGCTAAAGCCAAAGGTGAAGATAAGTTTATTATTCTTAATTTTGCAGAGCGCGAAAAAGAGAATAAAGAGCTAGAAGCCATAAAATTACAGCGTATTAACCAACGTCTTAAGTTAGAGGGTAAGCCACCACTAAAATCACTTGATGATTTACCGAAGGATTATGAAGGCCCTGATCCTTACTTAGATGAAACGGCTAATATTGCGGATGATCTTGCAAAGGTATTAAAACCTAAGAAGTTATTAAATTAAGTTTTTCTACTTAAGAAAGTGATTCAAATTTACCCCCAATAGTTGATTAATCAATTATTGGGGGTTTTTATTTCCCTATATTTGTCTGCAAAAGTATCTGGTATCTAATACTTTATAATAACCGTGTTATATCTTTAGTGAGAAAATCATCTCATACTATTATTTCGCTATTTTTCTTAGTAGTCATATTTAGTTACCAGTAACATAAGAATTCATTAAGGTATTTAACTGCTTTTATATAAAAATATTCTTAATATCATGTAATCTAAGTTTTTATTTAAAATCTATTTGATACTAGCTTTGAAAAATATAAATAAATGGAATGCAAGGAGGTTTAGATAAAAAATCTTTTATAAGGTAAATAAAAGCTAGATTTTTATCTATTAAATAAGATAAAAAAATAAATGCCTTATTAAATGTGATTAAATTCACATTTAATGGTTTACTTATTGCAATAAATGTAACATGTTGTGACAATGATCGCTCTAGTTGACATAAAATTACGATAGCATACAGAACATAAAATTTTGTATCATTCTGACATACTAAGGTAATAGTAACAGATTAAAAATCTCACCCAAATGCTAAGTGCAAAATCTCTTCTCATCGGCGCAGTTATATAAACGCTAGATGCGCTAATTTTAGAATAGATTTTCTCATTAAGGACTAATGACTAGAAGGTAAGTTATTTATAATTTGCTTAAGCATTTTATTGCTCAAAAAAGTAAATAACAATGTGGTGAGATGACTACCTAGCATTATTGATGCTAAAAAAATAGCGATTTGGCTTAAGTTTATACAATTTAAGCGAGCGTTACTTTTAGCTAAATATAAAAATAGTACTTTGTTTAACTTATTGAATATAAATAAATTTAAATAGTTATTAACCAGGTTGAATTTAAAATGAAACTAAAAAGAATGGTGTTGTTTATGTTTTCCCCTTGTTTTTTAGCTGTGAGCGCTGCTAATGCTGGGAATTGGGAAAATACAATTAAAGAAAGCTCATTTATTTCTGATTCTGAACTTGAGCTGACTACCATTAATATGTGGAAATACCTAAAAACAGAAAACCGTTTTGATAAACAAGAGCAACGTTATAGAAAACAAGTTGCTAATGCTTGGGGTCAAAACTTCCAAGCTGATTTCAGATCTGGCTATTTAGGTGGCATTCTAGGATTCGATGTTTCTTATTATGGTGGTATTAAATTAGGAGCAAGTAAAGACTTCGCTTCTCGTGCCATATTATATAATGATGATGGTGAAGCAAAAGGCTATAACAAAATTGGTCAACGTTTTGCAAAAGTGAGATTCGATTTAGATCCTGTTTTAATTAATGGTAAAGCGGGTTGGTTTACCTTGAAGAATACAGGTATTTTTACTAACTCACAGCGCTTATCATTAAACAGTTATAACGGTTATTACACTAATACGGCGATGGGTGATTGGAGTTTAGATTTGCTGTATCTCGACGGAAAAGTTATGCGTCGTGATAGCCCAAATATCGATAGAATGTATTTCAGTGATGGTAATGGTGTTAGACATAATATTGACCATGTTATTACTGGTGGAGTTAACTATAATTCCAAACCATTAAAAGTCTATTATTTCTATGGTCAGGCGGATGATGTATTCCGTCAACACGGTTTAGAAACAAAATATAAGTTAACATCAGACGTTACTCTAGGTGGTGTTGTTTATTACCACGATTATGGCAGTGAAGGAAAACGCACATTAACCAATGCTAATGCAGGTAAACGTAACTTTGATAAGGATGCATGGCACTTTGCTGGTACTATGGAATGGCGTATTCCTGAATCAGCGTGGACCATTCGTACTGGTGTGACTTATACCGATGCGAAAAAAGCCAATGGTGTTGGTCAATTTGCGCGTAACCCAATTGGGAATACTCGTGGACGCTTTAACTCACCGGCTTATGCAGATATTGACTATGTGCGTGATGGTGAAGTGATGGGGGCATTAGAAGCTGCATACAAAGTTAACAATGAGTTGTCTGTTGGTGCACGGACTAACTATAGTGAATTTAGTTACTCCGGCGAAAGATTAAAACAAGGGCAGTTTGGCTTATTTAGCTACTGGAAGCCAACGGCTAATCTTTCTATTTCTTTAAGTGGCGGTATTGGTTGGCACCATCAACAAGAAAATGATTACACCACACCAAAACTGTATGATGGTCACTCACGACGTGCTCACTCATTATCAGGCTCTATGACAACGACATATCGTTTTAAAATGTAATTGTTTATAGGGTAAGGGATAACAGAATTCATCCCTGTATAGGTGCATGGCTTGCCTGATGGTGAGCCATGTACAAAAATAGATAAAGCTGACATCCAAACCTTTAATCTAACAAAACGTCTTCAATTAATTTATTTTGTTAAAATTTCATCACTAGGCATTTATTTTTGGGCCTATCTTGCCTAGACTGTTATTCCTCCTCTATGTGAAAATAATCCTCCATAATTTAGCTATTAATTACATTTTCTTTTATTAAAATGTAAAGTTATATCGTTTTTAGTAGCAAACAAGTTAAAAGACTTGATAAAATAAAAAAAAGCCTTATTTATAAGATAGTTTTTGCAATGTGGTAATTAGATAAAATAGGAACAGTATCAATATGATGAGGATTGCCTTATTCCTGTTAACAAACTTAGCTGTCATGTTTGTGTTCGGGATCATCTTATCTTTAACAGGTATTCAAGGCCGCAGTGTTCAGGGTTTAATGATCATGGCTGGCCTATTTGGTTTTGGTGGTGCATTTGTTTCTTTACTTATGTCAAAATGGATGGCATTACGATCCGTTGGTGGTCAAGTGATTGAAAATCCAACCTCTGAAGTAGAACGTTGGTTACTTGATACTGTAAGACGTCAGTCTGAGCAAGTGGGGATTAAAATGCCTCAAGTTGCAATCTACGATGCACCAGATATTAATGCGTTTGCAACTGGAGCTCGTCGTGATGCTTCGCTGGTGGCGGTGAGTACCGGATTATTAGCCAGTATGAGCCGTGACGAAGCGGAAGCTGTTATTGCACACGAAATTAGCCATGTTGCCAACGGTGATATGGTAACGATGACCTTATTACAAGGTGTTGTGAATACTTTCGTGATCTTTATCTCCCGTATCATTGCTCAATTTGTGGCGAATTTTATTTCGAGCGATGAAGAGAGTGAAAACAGTAACGGAAACCCATGGGTATACATGGGCGTTTCTATGGTGCTTGAAATTGTCTTTGGCATTTTGGCAAGTATCATCACGATGTGGTTCTCTCGCTACCGTGAATTCCATGCGGATGCAGGCTCTGCAAAACTGGTTGGCCGTGAGAAGATGATAGCGGCATTACAACGCTTAAAAACCAGCTATGAGCCACAAGAAGAGAGCAGTATGATGGCTTTCTGTATTAATGGCCGTAATAAGTCATTTAGTGAATTATTTTTATCACACCCGCCATTAGATAAGCGTATTGAAGCACTACGTAGTGGCGAATATCTCAAGTAAAAGAAACTATTAGCGATAAATAATTTTTAATTATCAGTTTACAAATGCCAGAGACAGAAATGTTTCTGGCATTTTTGTTGGTGATCCATTAGCTTTAATTAATTCCTACAATCGCTTTTCGTTTTATTTAACAGACTGTTCTGGTTCAACTGAATATTCTTATCTCTTAATATTTTTATAGGTATTAAGTTAAGCCTCAGAGCTAGTGATGCATGATCATCATATCTATTGATTGATAAAAGGCGGTTAAATTAATATCAAAATAAAAAAGCCAGTTTAAAATTAAACTGGCTTTAAGAGATTTAACTTAATTGTTAATGTGGTTTACTTCACATTAAGTTCAGCTTCTTCTTCCTGATTAAAGATCTCTTTATCTGTTTGGCGCATCATTTGGCTAGTAATAGTACCTGCGGTCATAGAGCCACTGACATTTAATGCAGTACGACCCATATCGATAAGAGGCTCCACAGAAATCAGTAGGGCAACCAGTGTAACGGGTAATCCCATTGCTGGTAAAACGATCAGGGCTGCAAAGGTTGCACCACCACCGACACCCGCAACACCTGCTGAGCTAATGGTTACGATACCCACCAAAGTGGCAATCCAAAGAGGATCGAAAGGATTAATACCGACTGTTGGTGCCACCATAACGGCTAACATAGCAGGATAAATACCGGCACAACCATTCTGACCAATTGTCGCACCAAAAGACGATGAGAAACTGGCAATCGATTCAGGAACACCAATGCGACGAGTTTGTGTTTCGATATTTAATGGAATACTGGCTGCACTCGAACGACTTGTAAATGCAAATGCTAATAATGGTCCTGCTTTTTTGAAGAATTTAATTGGGCTTAAGCCAGTAAATCCAACTAATAAACCATGAACGACAAACATTAAGCCCAGCGCAACATAAGAGGCAACAACGAAGCTACCGAGTTGAATAATGTCATGCAGATTGGAGCTTGCCACAACTTTAGTCATCAGTGCCATTACACCGTAAGGTGTTAATGCCATAACGATACGGACTAACTTCATGATCCACGCTTGTAAGCTATCAATCGCTGCTAATACTTTTTCACCGCGAGGTTTATCTTCTTTAAGCAGTTTTATTGCAGCCATTCCTAGGAATACCGCAAAGATAACTACACTAATAATCGAGGTTGAGCTTGCACCAGTTAAATCGGCAAATGGATTTTTAGGAATAAAAGATAAAATTAATTGAGGTACAGTTAAGTCAGACACTTTACCTATATAATTATGTTGAATAGCGGCTAAACGCTGCGCTTCCTGTTCCCCTTGAACAAGACCTTCAGCTGTTAAACCAAAGATATTGGCTATAACAATACCGATAAGAGCAGCAATTGCCGTTGTAAATAGAAGTGTACCAATAGTTAGTGCACTAATTTTTCCCAATGATGATGCTTGGTGTAAACGTGATACTGCACTTAAAATAGAAGCAAATACCAATGGCATAATGATCATTTGTAACAGTTGTACGTAACCGTTACCAACGATGTTAAACCAAAGGATAGATTCTTTAATAATAGGATCGTGTGCGTCATAGAATGCATGTAACGCCAGCCCAAACACCACCCCAAAGACCAAACCGACAAGAACTTTCTTTGACAGGCTCCACTGACGTTGGCTTAATTTAGCCAAGATGAGTAATAGCACAACAAAGACGAGTACGTTAATAATTAACGGAAAATTCATCTTAACTCTCCAACGAGATTTTTATATATAAATTTGGCGATTGTATGCGATATGAGTTCTTAGGTAATAAGAAAGGATATAACAGCATCAACTCGCTATATGGTAACAGTATTGTTAATAACTTTTTATAATCAATTATTCTTTTATATAGTCGTTTAGTTATAAAAACAAGGAAGATTGGTATAAAAAAGACTAATTAACTATAAATAGATAGAGGAAAGTAGAGAACTGTCAAGGAGAGTTAAAAAGGTGTACGTTTATCGTGGTACATTTGTAACCAGTGATTTATTTGTGTGGGAAGAGAAAAAGTTAGGTGTGGGGGCAGAAATAGTGCACCAACTAAGATGATGACAGAAATAAATCGTTCTCCTTTTTTGCTATTTTTTTTCGCTAAAATCGGTAAGGCAAAACGCATTTTTAGTGGCCATAAAAAAGGTACACCTGATGGTGTTAGCATATCTGCCAGTAGGTGACTTAAGTAACCTAGCAAAAGGGCGTGAAAAAAATCAGCCGAAATCGTGATATAAGGCGCAACTTGTGTTTCCCATAAAATGGCTAAACCACAAAAGGCGAGTAGGCTATGTGTGAAGCCACGATGACCACAGAGTTTTGATAGCGGTAATGAGATTATCCGAAAGAGGCGTCCTAATATAGAGCCTGGATGATCTAAATCTGGTAGTAGTGAACCTAATAAGACAGCAGGGATCATGTGAAACCAATCACCTTGAGCAAGAACGGGGGTTATTTCTAATTTCTGTGCTAAGACGAGTGTTGCAACAGAAAAAAGTAAATGTCCTTCGGCTGTCATTCCTTATCTATGCCTATATGCGGTTTTTACCGCTTGCTGTTCATTTATACAGTGCTTAAGTATAAAAGGTTTTTACAGCAACTAACAGACATAAAAGATAAAAATTGCCTTAATTATTAAGCAATAACAGAAATATTTTATTCGGATGTGTTAAAAATAACCAAATTTTAGATAAGGGATAAGAATTAATATAGAAAAAGGATATCGACAATAAATGATACCCTTCTATAAATTTTTATAGGCTATAACTAAAGTCGTTAGCCTAATAATTGAGATTTGGTTAATTCGTTGAGAGAGGCAATTTTAACATCGGCTAATCCCCAACATTTGTCATTAAACTGCTCCGCTGCAGGCACAACAATTGAGCGCATTCTTGCAGCTTTGCAAGCAATCATACCATTGCGTGAGTCCTCTAAAGAGACACAATTAATGGGTGCGACATTAAGTGCCTTAGCAGCATTGAGATAGACTTCTGGGTGAGGTTTACTGTGCGCTAAATCAGCTGCAGAGACAACAGCAGAGAAGTAATGACGAATATTAAATAACTCAAGTACACGCTCTAGCATAAAATGCGGTGATGCTGAGGCTAAGGCTATCTTTAAACCTAATGATTGACATAAAGATAGGGCATGTTCAACACCAGGGAGCAGCGGTTTTTTATCTTCAATAAGTTGTACAACGCGAGCAATCATTCTCTCTTTAGCTTCTTGTTGTGTTACGCCTTGCCAAGGTGATACTTGATACCAAAGTTCGATAACTTGATCTATTCTTAAGCCGACGGTGTCGGGCATGCTGTCAGCAAGTGATAAATCGACACCTAATTGTGCAAAGACCTCATGTTCTGCTTGTGCCCAAAACGGCTCTGAGTCGATTAGCAAACCATCCATATCAAAAATAGCGGCTTCAATGGGCAATTTAAAAGACATGTTTACTCTCCATAATAAGGTCTATGTTGATGAAAAATGATTGTAGCAAGAGTTGATTGGAAAATCTTTTTTAATCAGTTTCTTATTTCTTTTAAAAAATAAATAGAGAAAATGATAGCTATTAAATTATTGACATATTAGCCGTTAATTAGATTAGGATATTTAGGTGCATATTGCCGAATTCTATGAGTGAGGACAAAATGAGTTATCAACATGCAGGAATATATGCCATTGTAAAACGTGTTATTGGTTGGCTTATTTTTATTCCTGCCTTTATTTCAACGACAGTTTCGTTGATTGAGTTAGCTGCGATGCCAAGAGCAAATGGCGAGGGTGTTAATGCTGTAATTAATGATTTTTTTCGAGTATTAGCAGAAATGGTACAATTTAACACCCCGTGGCTAGACTTTTTTTGGCGTCATTCTCCAGTACCCAACACTCAAATAGGTTTTAGCCAACAGAATATTATCTTCTTTGTGATCTTCTTTTTAATGTTTATTGGCTTAGCACTGAGTGCATCAGGGTTAAGAATGTATCGCCAAGTGAAATATTTAAAAGAAAATATTCAAGATCAACTAATTATTGAACGAGCACTAAAAAGTGGTATTACAGCGCAAGAGCTAGAGCAGAATATAAAATTGCCAAGACATACACTATTTACTCAAGTCATGGTGCTGTATATTTCACCTATTATTGTTATCGCAATTGGTTATTTTCTGCTGAAATTTTTAGGCTGGTAGTTATCTATCACATTGATTTAATTAAAATAAACCTCGCAGGGTAACATTTGGCGAGGTTTATTTTTATCTATCGGTAAATAAAATCAGATTGTTTTAGTGTGTACCGAGCAAATCATCAATGATTTTTCTGGCTGCTAGGTAATCTTTTTCTTCACCGAATAAATGACAGCGATTAAGGAAATAGTAGAGCTGGTAGATAGGCTGGCGTGATAGGAATTTTTCAGATAAAGGCCAGATGCTTTGGTAACCATCAAAAATATTCGCTGGCACCGAAGAGCATAGTGGTAGCATGGCAATATCACATTCGCGATCACCCCAATAACAAGCAGGATCGAACATCGTTCCTTCAGATTGACCTATAGCAGCACAATTTTTAGGCCATAAGTTGCCATGTAATAGCGAGGGTTGTGGATGATGATCGGCTAAACGGTGATTAATGATTTGAATGATTTCTTCTATATCACCGAAAACCATCCCTTTCTCTGAAGCGAGTTGCAACTGGATACCAATACGCTTTTCTGAATAGAAGTAATTCCAGCGCTTCTCCCAACCATTTGCTTGAGGTGTGGTATCTATATGGGTATCGAAATCAAAACCATAACGGGGTTGTTCTTCCCATTGATGCAATTTAGCTAACTGTTGACCAAAACAATACGCGCTGTGAGGTGTAAAAGGTTGCACAGGCAGAAATTCTAACAGTAAGAAGCTAGTATCTTTACTATTGCCAATGCCTAATACGCGAGGAATACGGATCGTTTGGCTTTTTGCCAACATTTCAAGCTGTTCTGCTTCATTTTTAAAGGTGGGCAAAAATTCCCGTAGGTTAGATTTTACAAAGACAGGGATCTCACCATATTGAATTTTCCAAGTGTGGTGTATATCACCGCTTGAAAGGTGGTGTTTTTCGCTGATCTTTGCTGAAAATCCTAAATTTGATTCAAGCAAACGACCAATATTCTGCCACATAGATTACACCTCGCAAAGTTGTTTACTTAGTAGACCCAAATAGTAACGAGCGATGTTTATACTATGACAATAACACTTTAATTAAATCAATACAGTATAAAACTAAAAAACGGGATGATTATCCCGTTTTTATAGCAATAAAGATTTTCATTAGGCATTGGCGGGTTTAGTTTGCCGTTTTATTTTTGCCAATTTAATCTGATTACAGAGTAATGCAATAATAAAGAACACCGCTTGCGTGAGTACAATAGAAGGGCCTGTGGCACCGTCAATATGAAAACTGATAAATGTACCAATAACACTCGATATAACAGAAAAAAGGATAGCGAGTGTGATCATTCGAGAGAAGCTTCGCGTTAATAGATAAGCGGTGATCCCCGGAGAAATCAGCATGGCGACCACTAAAATAATCCCAACGGCTTGCATCGAGGCGACAATCGTTAACGCCAAAATAGAGAGTAAGCCATAATGTAATAAAGCGACCGGGAGACCGACAATTCTTGCTTGATTAGGGTCGAAACAATACAACATAAAGTCTTTTTGTTTAACCAGCATAATAGTAATAGTAATTAAACAAATAGCACTAATCTGTATAAGCACATCTGGGGTGATACCTAAGATATTACCAAATAATATATGCATTAAATGTTGGTCAGTATCTACACTAGCGAAGATCACCAAACCGACAGCAAACATACCAGAAAAGACAATTCCCATTACCGTATCTTCTTTTATTCGGCTATGCTCTTTTAAATAACCTGTTGCAAATGAGCAAAATAGGCCCGAAAGAAAAGCCCCTATCGTTAAAGGAATTGCAGTGACATAAGCTAATACCACGCCAGGTAAAACAGCGTGAGAAATAGCATCTCCCATTAGTGACCAACCTTTTAACACCATATAGCAAGATAAAATAGCGCAGGCGATACCAATGATAACCGCGGCAATAATTGCACGTTGCATAAAAGGATATTGAAAAGGTTCAATGAAAAATTCCATTAATTCATTCATAGTTGCACCTCTTCTTGTTGAGTAACGTCTTTTGGATGCTGGGATTGTGAAATAAGTGCTTGTGAACTTTGACGTGCGCGGCGACGGGCTGCCAACATGCCATGTTTAGGCGCAAATAAGAAGGCTAATAAGAAAAGGGCGGTTTGCATTGTGACGATAACGCCCCCCGTAGCACCATTAAAGAAATAACTTAGATAAGCACCAACAGCACTGGTTACTGTACCAATACAAATAGCGATAATAGCGAGTCGTTTAAATTGGTCAGTGAGTAAATAAGCGGTAGCGCCAGGCGTAACCACCATAGCAATAACTAAGATAGCGCCGACCGTTTGTAGCGCAGCAACGGTACATGCACTGAGCAAGGTAAAGAAGATGATTTTTAGTTTTAAAGGGGATAAACCAATAGAGCGAGCATGTACTTCATCAAAAAATACAACTAATAAATCTTTCCACATACAAAATAGAATAAGAAAAGAGACACCAGTAATGATAACGACTTGCCAGACATCTTCATCAGCAATGCCGAGAATATTCCCTAAAATAATGGTCTGAACGTTGACGGCAGTAGGGTTTAATGAAACCAGCAACAGACCAAAAGCAAAAAAAGTAGAAAAAATAAAGCCAATCACCGCATCTTCACGTAATCGTGTGATGTGACGAATAAAAGTCATTGATAAAGCAGCAAGTAGACCCGTAAAAAAAGCACCCACTGCGTATGGCAGCCCTAAAATATAAGCACCGGCAACGCCGGGAACGACGGAGTGGGAGAGGGCATCTCCCATTAATGACCAACCTTTAAGAATAAGGTAAGAAGATAAAAAGGCACAGACAGCACCAACTAAGGCACTTACCCAGATAGCCTTTACCATATAGTTATACTCAAAAGGTTGTAGGAGTAATTCTAGCATGGCTAATCTCCTTGTTTACGCTTACTTTGATGAGCGGGAGTATGTTGTTCATGGTGACCATAGAAAACGGCAGCGCGTTCATCATCAGTAATAACGGTAAGTGAACGTGGATCGTCGTCGTCGTGAAGATCAGGGCCTGATAAGCTGATATGACGCAATACGCCACCAAAAGCATGCTCTAAATTCTTTTGGGTAAAGGTGGTTTCTGTTGGCCCGCTATCAAGCACTGTTCTATTAATTAAAATAACGTGATCACAAAACTCGGGTACACTACCTAAGTTATGAGTTGATACTAATACTAGGTGACCTTCTTTACGCAAGTTACGTAATAATTCAATAATGGCATTTTCTGTTTTTACGTCCACGCCAGTAAAAGGTTCATCTAATAGCAGTACGGTGCCTTCTTGTGCCATTGCTCGTGCTAAGAATACCCGTTTTTTCTGCCCACCAGATAGCTCACCAATTTGGCGATGTCCAAGGCCTGATAAACCGACACGCTCTAAACAAGCTTCAACCACTTCATGATCTTGTTTCGATGGAATACGAAAAAAACCCATTTTTCCATAACGTCCCATCATCACCACATCAGAAACCAGTACAGGAAAGTTCCAGTCAACTTCCTCTGTTTGTGGCACATAAGCAATCATATTCTGTTTAAGTGCTTGCTGAATAGGTTGATTATTTAATGTTACGGTACCTTTTGAGGGTTTGACTAATCCCATAATGGTTTTAAAAAGTGTGGATTTACCACTACCGTTGATGCCCACTAGGGCACAAATTGTGCCACCAGTGATAGAGAAACTTGCATCATAAATAGCAGTGTGACCGTTGTTATAGGTTACCGTTGCATTATCAACAGTAAGAGTAGGATTTATTTTTTTATCATTCATTGTCCAAATCCTTTCGCAATGGTATCGACAGTAATATTAAGTAGATCAATATAAGTAGGGACTTCTCCACCTGGGGCAGAAAGTGAGTCTACATAAAGAACGCCACCATATTTTGCACCAGTCTCTTTACTCACTTGTTTAGCAGGTTTATCGGAAATCGTACTTTCGCTAAACACGACAGGAATATGGTGTTCTCTTACGGTATCAATCACGTATTTTACTTGTTGTGGGGTGCCTTGCTCTTCTGCATTAATTGGCCATAAATACACTTCTTTAAAACCATAATCATTGGTTAAATAGCTAAAGGCACCTTCACTCGTTACTAACCAGCGTTTTTCTTCAGGAATACGCGCTAATCTTGCTCTTAATGGCGCATCAAGTTGTTTAATTTGTTCAGCGTAACGCGCGGCATTTTGGTTATAAATTGCGGCATTATCTGGATCGTGTTCAACGAGCGCTTTACGAATATTTTCGATATAAATTAATGCATTATTAGGCGACATCCATGCATGTGGGTTTGGGTTGTTTTTATAAGCCCCTTCACGAATAGGCATAGGGGTAATACCTTCAGTGACAACGACCGCAGGCACATTACGTAATTCATTGAAAAAACGTTCAAACCAACGCTCAAGGTTTAACCCATTCCATAAAATAAGATCAGCTTTTTGCGCTTTGACAATATCTTTTGGTGTTGGTTGATAATCATGAATTTCTGCACCGGGTTTGGTGATAGATTCAACAACGGCAGCATCGCCAGCAACATTTTGTGCGATATCTTGGATAATAGTAAAAGTCGTGACAACTTTTAGCTTATCTTTTGCCTGTGCAGGGGTTATAAAGAAGATTGAGGCAACTAAGCATAATGCCGTAAGCGAAATTTTATTTACAGAGCGGAACATATCCATATTATATAGCCTTATAATTTTCGTGGAATTCTCTAACTGATAATGATTATCAATATCATTTCAAAAAAGTCAAGTTATCTCTGTGTGAAAGTGAAAATAGCTATTTGATAACAGCTGATACTAAGATAACAGCATGTATTTCAATAAATGTTAAGTAAATTGTCGTCTTTCTTTATAAAAATTAACAATCGATGGTAACTATTGGTGTGAAAGGTTGTTTAATACTCACAATTGATGAAATTTACAGCCAAATCATGGCTTACTGCTGGTTAAGGTATCTGTTTTTATGAGAGAAGCTTATCCTTAGTCCATTTTTTTAATGGACAGCGTTAGGTTTGTGTTTTTTAATAATCTCCTATAAAGCATAGGGCGAAATGATGAGGATAACGTGTGAAGACCAACATAATATTTCCTTTGGCAATTTTACTGCTGGCAGGGTGTGCAGATCCCAATCACCAAACGGCGAAAAAAGAGACACCGCGATTTTTAAATAGCCAGCCTGTAGAGCACAGAGTTAATAATGCCTCAATTTCTACTGCTCAATGGAAAAACACCCCTTTTGATGAGCATATTAAACAAGCTTCAGCCCGTTATGGTGTTGATGAAACCTTAATTAAAGCCATTATTCAGGTAGAATCTAATTTTAGGCCAGAAGTGATAAGTAAATCGAATGCGGTTGGATTAATGCAAATAAAGGCATCCACAGCGGGGAGAGATATTTATCAAAATAGAGGAAAAGCAGGGCAACCAACCACCGCTCAGCTAAAAGATCCGGCTACTAATATTGATTTAGGTACTGCTTATATTCAATTATTAAGAGAGCGCCATTTATCTGGGATCTCCAATCCTGAAACACTCTATTACGCGACTATTTTGGCTTATGTGAATGGGGCGGGTGCATTACTCAGAACTTTTGATAAAAATAGAGATGCGGCGATTGCCAAAATTAATGCCATGAGCGCGGATGATTTTTATCGTTACGTTGAAAAAAATCATCCAGCATCTCAAGCACCACGCTATTTAGCGAAGGTCAAAGCAGCTTATCATTTAGCGGATAACTTTTCTGATAAGCTGGCAGCAGCCGCTGATTGAGCTTGTTGTAATAAAGCGGGGAGATCAGCAATGATTTCAAGTACACCATTAATCATAAACTGAACTCCCATGCAAATTAATAAAAATCCCATAACACGAGAAATGGCATCAATACCACTGTGACCGAGATAGCGCATAATACCGGTTGAACCGCGCAGTGAAAGCCAAACAATCAGGCTAATTAAAAAGAAAGTGGTAATAGGTGCAACGTACAATACCCATTGCGCAATATCTGTACGTGAAGGAATTGATGCTGCTGTACTGATGATCATCGCAATTGTTCCCGGCCCTGCGGTACTTGGCATGGCTAAGGGCACAAAAGCAATATTGGGCGCCTGAGGATTTCGATGCGGATTTTTTTCTTCTGAAAGCGGATCGTCCACATTGGGAGTATGGGGAAATAACATACTAAAACCAATAAAAGCAACGATCATCCCCCCAGCAATACGAAGGCCTGGAATAGAGATACCAAAGGTCGTCATTATTACACGACCCGCATAAAAAGCGATGGTCATAATAATAAAAATATAGACACATGCCATAAAGGATTGTTGATTACGCTGTTCCTTGGTCATATTCCCCGACAGACCAAGCCAAAGCGCGACCGTGGTGAGTGGGTTAGTTAGCGGTAGAAGTAAAATAAGACCAAGACCGATAGCCTGAAAAAACTGGTAAACAGAGTACATAGAGTGTAAAGGCTCCTAACAACAGGTAATTAAGGCTACCGATCATAGCAAATAAATAGTAATAATAGTGTTGATATCAAGAAATATTTTTATATTTATAAGAAGGTTATAGGTATTTTTTCATTAACCACTCAAGATGTGTTTTCACCGCTTGCCAATCATAATCGGTAATACTATAGATACAGGTATCTCTGCGTTGACCGTTGGTGGTTAAACGATGATTACGTAATATGCCATCGAGTTTTGCACCTAAACGCTCAATTGCTCTACGACTGGTTTGATTTAAGATATGAGTGCGGAATTCAACAGCAATACATTGCAGATCTTCTAATGCATATTTAAGTAATAGATATTTCGCCTCGGTATTAATACCCGTTCTTTGTACCTCTTTTGCATACCATGTTGAACCAATCTCTACTCGAGGTGTATGGTTATCTACGTTCATATAGGTCGTCACTCCCACCACACGCTCACGGCGTTTATCAATAACGGCAAAAGGAAGCATTACTCCTTGTTTTTGTAATTGTCTTTTATGCTCAATATCTTGTTTTAATGTAGTGACAGAAGGAACTGTGGTAAACCAAAGTTCATCAGGCCTATCTTTAGCAATCAGTTCACGTAATGGTGATGCATGCTCCATGCTTAATGGTACTAAACGTACTAAATTACCTTCTAAGGTAGTCCAGTCTGTTATCTTTCTCATAGGCGATTCTCTAAGTCGGTGTATTAAATAGTTTCAAGGCAAGAATACTTTTTATACATAACAAATTTATTAATTGGTACGCTTATTTTAACGGTGATTAAAAATAGCTTAAGAATTTGTTTTTGTATAAAGAGAAAAATAACGTCATGAGTGTTTAACAACAGAGAATGACAGCTTAGCAACAGGGCAGGATACCGATGTCATGCTAATCTATACTTATTCGATAATCTTAATGAAGATATAGCAATAAAATAATAGGTAGCAATATGACAGACACCACCAACACCATCGAATGGGATGACTTTTTACGGGTAGAAATGCGGGTTGGCACAATTATAAGTGCTGAAATAAATAAAAAAGCTAAGAAACCCGCTTATGTAATGGAAGTCAGCTTGGGAGAGCTAGGGACTAAACGCTCTAGTGCGCAAATTACCGTGAATTATACCCCTGAAGAGCTAATTGGTCGCCGAGTTTTATGTGTTTGCAATTTTCCTATTAAGCGGATTGCAGGGATCAAGTCTGAGGTGTTGATTACCGGGGCTGCTGATGAAAACGGTGCTATCGTTCTCGCAGAATTTAATTTACCTGTGCCTGATGGGGCTCGTTTAGCATGATCTATAGCTAATTGTCCTTTTCTTTTAACGCTCACAGCGATTTTGTTGTAGTATTTATTTCACTGTGAGCGTTAATGTGTAAGGGGATGTTTTGTTATTACCTGAATTACATTTGCGATGTTATACACAAGATACGGTATCACATCAGCATGAGAATATCTGGCAGATCATCTTTGGCTTAACCGGAACGATGGAAGTTAATTTCAATCGGCAAGATTTTCTTATTTCTCAACAAAACTATTTAATTATCCCACCTACCATCGATCATGCTTTTGCTGGTCATCTCAATAATAAAAATCTTATTTTAGAACTTCCTGTCACATCACAGTGGCGACTGAATGAAAGAGGGGGAATGTTTGCCTTATCACCCGCAGCAATAGGATTATTAGCGTGGGTACATCAATACCCTCAAGCGCCAGAACATCATTCCACTCTCGCACGTCTGCTATTAGCCCAAATGAAAGTACAACCAAGCTGGGGGGATAAATTAGATCTCTGGCTAGAAGATAAACTGCATATGCCATTAACAGCTTCTGATATTGCTGGTGCATTAAACATATCAATCAGTACGCTACAGCGCAAAGTAAAAGCGGAATTAGGCATATCTATTATGCAGTATGTGATGCAAAAGCGACTCGCTAAATCCGCAGAGTTGCTCAAATACACATCATTAACGATTGAAAATATTGCTTTAGCGGTAGGGTATGATTCACATTCGGCTTTTAGCCAAGCTTTTCGTCAATACTTTCATAAAACCCCCAGTGAATATCGACAGTAAACGACTTACTGATAAAAATGCTGACTTTTGATATGTGATTTATTAATTAATTTTATTAATTTATTTTTTATTCTCTATTTATTGTGGATAAATAGAGAATAACAAGGTTATATTATTTGTATAGTCTTTTTTTGAATGTATTTCATTGATTATTAATATTTTTTGTCAAAATCTATATGTATTGCTAAAATAATATTAACTAATATTTTTAAATTGGATATGTAAATGAATTTAATAATAAAGGGGCTTCTTTATCCTTTTTTTGTTTTCTTTTCAGCATATGCATTATCTTTTGGGTGCAGTGTTGATAATGGATATGATATTGAGTCTGGTAATTATAATATTTATGTGCAATTAGAGGCTGAGGTGCAACCTTATCAGAATTTAATTGTTGATCTCTCTAGGCATTTAAAATGTTGGAATAGTTATGGTGGATGGCAAGATGTTGACCATATCAATTTAGAACCAGGGACGGGCTTATCTGGGCCACTATTTAATTTTAGTGGTTCAGTATATTGGTATGGAAATACATATTCATTACCTTTAAATAGTGCGACTAAAGTTTTACATATCGGTGATCTTACCCCTATGCCGATGCCGATGATGTTGTATTTAACGCCTATAAATAACTCACCAGCAGGAGGAGTACTCATTAGATCGGGTGAAACTATTGCAACTATTAATATGTATAAAATAGCGGATTGGGATGGTGGTAATCCTAAATATTTTACGTGGGAAATAGTGTCTAAATATGATGTTACAATGCCAATTAGTGGATGCGACGTTAGTAGCCGAAATGTCAATGTTAATTTACCTCCTTACCCAGGCGAAGCACCGGTCAATTTAAATATTCACTGCGCGCAACCACAAAATATATCATTTTATCTTTCCGGACAAACCACTGATGATGATACAACCTTTATTAATTTAGCAGGCTCTGCAGGGGAAGTCTCTAAAGGTATGGGGGTTCAATTAATGCGTAATGGATATGTAATCCCTGCTAATAAAGCAATATCTTTAGGTAGAGTTAATTCGTCGACTTCATTAGGTTTAAAGGCGAGGTATGGTATGACTGGCGAGCGTGTAACTGCTGGAAAAGTAAAATCAATTATAGATGTTAACTTTATATATGAGTGAATTATTTATTAATTTAATATCTATGATTTTAATTAGCGTAAATAGCAAATGGAGACAGATATACTCGCGCAATTAAAAGCATATATAATTTGTTGTTGCTATGATAATATCACGCTTGAGTTATAGCAGTATGCCAAAGCACTTTTATTATCCTAAACACTTTGGTGTACATAACTTGCAGAGTGAAGCAAGTAACTGCTAATAACGTATTAAATTTTAAAGTAAAATTAAGAATGCATGTGATCTTGCGTATGGGTCACCACTGTAACTAAGGATTTTAAATGCCAATTATTACTCTTCCTGACGGGAGCCAACGTCAATTTGAAAATGCAGTCTCTGTCATGGATGTCGCTGCAGATATCGGTCCTGGACTTGCCAAAGCCTGCATTGCAGGGCGCGTTAATGGTGAGCTGGTGGACGCTTGCGAATTAATCGAGCAAGATTCACAACTGGCGATTATTACCGCAAAAGACGATGAAGGTCTTGAAATTATTCGTCACTCTTGTGCCCACTTATTAGGACACGCAATTAAACAGTTATGGCCACAAACCAAAATGGCGATTGGTCCTGTTATCGAAAATGGTTTCTACTATGATGTGGATTTAGATCATTCTCTGACGCAGGAAGATTTAGAAACGTTAGAAAAACGTATGCTAGAGTTGGCGAAAACAGATTACGATGTCATTAAAAAACGCGTAACTTGGGCACAAGCACGGGAAACTTTTGTTGCTCGTGGTGAAGATTATAAAGTCGCTATCCTTGATGAAAATATCAGTCAAGATGCACACCCAGCACTTTATCATCACCAAGAATATATTGATATGTGCCGTGGCCCCCATGTGCCAAACATGCGTTTCTGCCATCACTTTAAATTACAGAAAATCGCAGGTGCATACTGGCGCGGTAATAGCGATAACAAAATGCTACAACGCATTTACGGTACCGCTTGGGCTGATAAGAAACAGTTAAAAGCTTATTTAGAACGTTTAGAAGAAGCCGCTAAACGTGATCACCGTAAAATAGGTAAACAACTTGATTTATATCATATGCAAGAAGAAGCGCCGGGTATGGCTTTCTGGCATAATGATGGTTGGACTATTTTCCGTGAGTTAGAAACATTTGTACGTTGCAAATTAAAAGAATATGATTATCAGGAAGTAAAAGGTCCATTTATGATGGATCGTGTTCTTTGGGAAAAAACAGGTCACTGGGAAAACTACAAAGAGAATATGTTCACTACTTCTTCGGAAAACCGTGAATATTGTATCAAACCTATGAACTGCCCAGGCCACGTGCAGATTTTTAAACAAGGTCTACGTTCTTACCGTGATTTACCATTACGTATGGCTGAATTTGGTAGCTGTCATCGTAATGAACCCTCTGGTGCATTACACGGTTTAATGCGTGTTCGTGGCTTTACACAAGATGACGCACATATCTTCTGTACAGAAGAACAAATTTTAAGTGAAGTAAATAACTGCATCAAATTGATTTATGATGTATATTCTACTTTCGGATTTGAAAAAATCGTTGTTAAGCTGTCTACTCGTCCAGAAAAACGCATCGGTGAAGATGCTTTATGGGATATTGCAGAAACAGACTTAGCAAAAGCCTTGACTGATAACAATATTGAATTTGAATATCAGCCGGGTGAAGGGGCGTTTTATGGCCCTAAAATTGAATTTACACTTTACGACTGTTTAGATCGTGCATGGCAGTGTGGTACAGTACAGCTGGACTTCTCATTGCCAGGTCGATTAGGCGCTTCTTATGTTGCTGAAAATAATGAGCGTAAAGTACCTGTTATGCTTCACCGAGCGGTGTTAGGATCATTAGAACGTTTTATCGGTATTCTAACTGAAGAATACGCAGGATTCTTCCCGACTTGGTTAGCACCACAGCAGGTTGTCGTGATGAATATCACGGATGGACAGGCTGATTATGTACAAAAACTCGTCAAAGAATTGCAAGATGCCGGAATTCGTGCAAAAGCAGACTTGAGAAATGAGAAGATTGGCTTTAAAATTCGTGAACATACTTTACGTCGTGTTCCGTACATGCTTGTTTGCGGTGATAAAGAAGTCGAATCAGGCAAAGTAGCGGTTCGTACTCGTCGAGGTAAAGACCTTGGCAGTATCGACGTTAACGATTTTAAAGAAAAACTTCTGCAAGAAATCAGAAGCAGAAGTCTTCATCAGTTGGAGGAATAAGGTATTAAAGGCGGAAAAAGAATTCAATCAACGCGTCAGAATCGTATCAATGGTGAGATTCGCGCTCATGAAGTTCGTTTAACAGGTTTAGACGGCGAACAGATTGGAGTTGTTAGTCTGAAAGAGGCTCTTGAGAAAGCCGAGGAAGCAGGTGCTGATTTAGTTGAAATCAGTCCTAATGCCGAGCCGCCAGTTTGTCGTATTATGGACTACGGCAAATTCCTCTATGAGAAAAGTAAGACTCTCAAAGAACAGAAAAAGAAACAAAAGGTTATTCAGGTCAAGGAAGTTAAATTCCGTCCTGGTACAGATGAAGGCGACTATCAGGTCAAACTACGCAACCTGATTCGTTTTCTTGAAGATGGCGATAAAGCCAAAGTCACACTGCGTTTTCGTGGTCGTGAAATGGCACACCAACAAATCGGTATGGAAATGCTTAATCGCATCCGTGAAGATTTGGATGAACTGGCTTCTGTTGAATCTTTCCCTAATAAGATTGAAGGTCGTCAGATGATCATGGTGCTAGCGCCGAAGAAGAAATAGTTAGGCAATTCAAGTAATAGCGTCAGTCTTTATTGACTGACTGCTATTCGCCTTATTATTTTATGTTATTAACAATGCGAAGTGGATTATAGAAATGCCAAAGATTAAAACAGTACGCGGTGCAGCTAAACGCTTTAAAAAGACTGCAGGTGGTGGTTTTAAGCGTAAGCACGCTAACCTCCGTCACATTCTGACTAAAAAATCAACTAAGCGTAAACGTCATTTACGTCCAAAAGGTATGATCTCTAAAGGAGATTTAGGCCTGGTCGTAGCTTGCCTACCATACGCATAAGTATCAGTTTTTTTAACAGAATTATAGACATTAGGAGTGTTATATGGCTCGCGCTAAACGTGGTGTTATCGCCCGTGCTCGTCACAAGAAAATTTTAAAGCAAGCTAAAGGTTATTACGGTGCACGTTCTCGTGTATATCGTGTAGCTTTCCAGGCTGTTATCAAAGCTGGTCAATATGCGTACCGTGACCGTCGTCAGAAAAAACGTCAGTTCCGTCAGCTGTGGATTGCGCGTATCAACGCAGCAGCTCGTCAGAACGGCATGTCTTACAGCCGTTTCATCAATGGATTAAGAAAAGCATCTATTGAAATCGACCGTAAGATCCTGGCGGATATCGCTGTATTCGACAAAGCTGCATTTGCTGCTTTAGTTGAAAAAGCGAAAGGTGCTCTGGCTTAATTAAGTCAATGGAAGAGGGAGTTAACTCCCTCTTTTATTTTGTCTAAATTTGTGGCTTAATGGTAAAATTCAATAAGTTACACATAATGAGAATGTCTCAATGTTAAATATCGCTTTTTTCCGCTTCTTTTTTTACTTTAGCGCCTAATTTTGGGGGCTTTTGCGCGTAAGAAAAGAAACGAAAAGTAGCGCCGGAGCCTCCATTTTGGAGGCTTTTTTGTTTTCAGTACTCAAACTTGAGTTCAGAAATCAAAAGGGCAATTTTTTAATCGTCATCATTGATAACAACTAATAGACCTCATCAGGTCAAAGGAAGAGGAAACGATGCCACATCTCGCTGAACTCGTTGCTCAAGCTAAAGCAGCTATCGAAGAGGCACAGGATGTTGCTGCGCTGGATTCGGTTCGTGTTGAATACTTGGGGAAAAAAGGTCATTTAACGCTCCAGATGTCCACGCTGCGCGACTTACCCGCTGAAGAGCGTCCAGCTGCTGGAGCGGTCATTAATCAGGCAAAACAAGAGGTTCAGCAAGCACTGAACGCTCGTAAAGAACAAATGGAATCAGCACTATTAAACGAACGTTTAGCGGCTGAGAAAATTGATGTCTCTTTGCCTGGACGTCGTATTGAAAATGGTGGTCTGCACCCTGTTACTCGCACAATTGAACGTATTGAAACTTTCTTTGGCGAATTAGGGTTCTCTGTGGAATCAGGCCCTGAAATTGAAGATGACTATCATAACTTTGATGCGTTAAATATTCCTGCTCATCACCCTGCAAGAGCTGATCATGACACTTTCTGGTTTGATGCTAAACGTTTATTGCGTACTCAAACCTCTGGTGTACAAATTCGCACTATGCAAAATAAACAGCCACCGATCCGCATTATTGCACCTGGCCGTGTTTATCGTAATGACTATGACCAAACACATACTCCAATGTTCCATCAAGTTGAAGGCTTAATTGTTGATAAAGACATTAGCTTCACTAATTTAAAAGGAACACTGCACGATTTTCTGAAAAACTTCTTTGAAGAAGATATGGAAATTCGCTTCCGCCCATCCTATTTTCCATTTACAGAGCCTTCAGCCGAAGTTGATGTAATGGGTAAAAATGGCAAATGGTTAGAAGTCTTGGGCTGCGGTATGGTGCATCCAAATGTGTTGCGTAATGTAGGTATCGATCCTGAAGTTTATTCTGGTTTTGCTTTCGGGATGGGTATGGAACGCTTAACTATGTTACGTTACGGTGTCACCGATTTACGTTCATTCTTCGAAAATGATCTTCGTTTCCTCAAACAGTTTAAATAAGGTGGGATTATCTCATGAAATTCAGTGAACTTTGGTTACGTGAGTGGGTAAACCCAGCAATTAGTAGCGAAGAGCTTTCTGAACAGCTAACCATGGCTGGCCTTGAAGTTGATGGTGTAGAGCCTGTTGCCGGTGATTTTCACGGTGTTGTTGTGGGTGAAGTGGTTGAATGTGGACAACACCCAAATGCAGATAAACTACGAGTGACAAAAGTCAATGTCGGTGGTGAGCGTTTATTGGACATCGTGTGTGGTGCGCCAAATTGTCGCCAAGGCTTAAAAGTTGCTGTAGCAACGGTTGGGGCGGTATTACCGGGTAACTTTAAAATTAAAGCAGCCAAACTACGTGGTGAGCCTTCAGAAGGTATGCTGTGCTCTTTTTCTGAATTAGCTATCTCAGAAAACCATGAAGGCATTATCGAATTACCTGCTGATGCACCTATCGGTACCGATATTCGCGAATACTTAAAATTAAATGATAATGCGATTGAAATCAGCATTACACCAAACCGAGCAGATTGCTTAGGTATTATGGGTGTTGCTCGCGATATCGCGGTCATTAATAAAATGACATGCCAAATCCCTGATATGTCACCAATTGCAGCCACTTCTTCAGGGACATTTCCTGTGCGAGTTGAAGCACCACAAGCTTGTCCTCGCTATTTAGGTCGTGTTTTCACTAATGTGAATGTGAAAGCGAACACACCATTATGGATGCAAGAAAAATTACGTCGTGGTGGTATTCGCTCTATCGATCCAATCGTTGATATCACTAACTTTGTCTTACTTGAAATGGGACAACCATTACATGCGTTTGATCTTGACCATGTCGATGGGGCTGTGGTTGTTCGTATGGGCAAAGAGGGTGAAAAACTAACTTTACTTGATGGTAATGAAATCACCTTAAAAGATGATGTACTGGTTATTGCTGATGAAAAACAAGCATTAGGAATGGCAGGTATTTTCGGTGGTGAATCTTCTGGTGTTAATGAAGAAACTAAAAACGTATTTTTAGAGTGCGCATTCTTCTCTCCATTAGCGATCACCGGCCGTGCACGTCGTTATGGTTTACATACCGATGCATCTCATCGTTTTGAGCGTGGTGTTGATTCAGCGCTGCAATATCAGGCCATTGAGCGAGCAACGAAATTATTACTCGAAATTTGTGGTGGTGAAGTGGGTGAAATTATTGATGTCACCAATGACAGCTATTTACCCCATGTCGCTCCTATCAAATTAACACGTGCAAAATTAGACCGTTTATTAGGTCATGTTATTGATGATGAACAAGTTGTTGATTCGTTAACACGTTTAGGTTTTGGCGTCACCGTTGAAAATGACGGGTGGTTAGCCACTGTGCCTTCATGGCGTTTTGATGTTGAAATTGAAGAAGACTTAATTGAAGAAGTTGCACGTATTTACGGGTATAACAATATTCCAGATGTACCTTTACGTGCCGATCTGATTATGACAGACCACCGTGAAGCGGATCTGCCATTAAAACGTGTAAAAACCATGCTGGTTGATAATGGATTCCAAGAAGCTATCACTTATAGCTTTGTTGATCCGAAGATCCAAAGCTTACTACATCCTAATGAAGAAGCGTTGATCTTACCTAACCCAATTTCTGCCGATATGTCAGCCATGCGTTTGTCATTGTTGACCGGATTATTAACCACAGTGGTTTACAATCAGAACCGTCAACAGGCTAGAGTTAGGTTATTTGAAGCAGGTCTGCGTTTTGTTCCTGATAATCAAGCAGAATATGGAATACGTCAGGAACTTATGCTAGCTGGTGTGATCGCGGGCAACCGTTATGAAGAACATTGGACTTTAGAGAAGCAAACTGTTGATTTCTTTGATTTGAAAGGTAATATTGAATCAATTCTGGAATTGACAGGCCAGTTAGATGAAATTACATTTAAACCAGCCAATCATTCAGCGCTCCATCCGGGACAAAGTGCTGAGATTTATCTGAGAAATGAATATATTGGCTGTATTGGTGTTGTTCACCCAGAGCTTGAACGTAAACTTGATTTAAACGGCCGTACGGTAGTATTCGAAATACGTTGGGACGCAATCGCAAACCGCAATTTACCGCAAGCGAAAGCTGTTTCACGTTTCCCTTCGAATCGTAGAGATATCGCTGTAGTTGTTCCAAATGATGTGGCTGCAGAAGATATTTTAGCTGAATGTAAGAAAGTTGGCGGAAATCAAATAGTTGGCATAAACTTATTTGACGTGTATTGTGGTAAGGGAGTAGCGGAGGGTTATAAGAGCCTCGCTATTAGCTTAATCTTGCAGGATATCGAGCATACTCTGGAAGAAGATGAGATTGCTGCCACAGTCAATACCTGTGTTGCAGCATTGAAACAGCGATTCCAAGCATCCTTGAGGGACTAGACCTATGGCGCTTACAAAAGCTGAAATGGCAGAAAATCTGTTTGAAAAACTTGGCGTTAGCAAACGCGATGCAAAAGACCTTGTAGAAGCCTTTTTTGAGGAAGTGCGTCGTTCTCTGGAAAATGGAGAACAGGTGAAGCTGTCTGGATTCGGAAACTTTGACCTACGTGATAAAAATCAGCGCCCAGGTCGTAACCCGAAAACAGGGGAAGATATTCCTATTACAGCCCGCCGTGTTGTAACTTTCCGCCCGGGACAAAAGTTAAAAAGCCGGGTTGAAAATGCGACACCAAAAGAGTAATACTTAAACACCAAAACGGCTTTCTATTGAAAGCCGTTTTTTTTGCGACTTACTTCTACGATTTACTCCTTCTATTTTTCTTTTGCTTATCTGTGATAGCGCCTAATAGTCATTTTATTGTTTAAATAAGATGTGCTTGAGGGGAATAATCATTGGTTTAAAATTAATCATACTGGAAGGTTTATTTCCTTAGGATAGAAAATTATATTTTCTTCATTGAAAGGGACTGTGTTATGTTGCCCTACATTTATTAGCAATATATTTATAAAAATAGCGTAATTTATGGGCTATTTACTAAACAATATGAATAATCAATATGATGATCCGCTTAATCAATTACGAAACAAACAGCAAATTAGTGATAAGCTAAAACTCACTTTGCTGGTGTTAGTTTTATTTGTTCTTATTGTTATCTCACTTTCAGCCGGTGAAATTTGGTTATTCCCCAATAAATGGCTCACTGAAGAAGCTAGTTTATTTATTTGGCAAATTAGGCTTCCAAGAATATTGGCTGTGATGATGGTTGGCGCAAGCTTAGCTATTGCTGGTGCCATTATGCAGGCAATCTTTGAAAATCCGTTAGCAGAGCCGGGACTTTTAGGTGTAAGCAGTGGTGCGGGTGTTTGTGTTGTGTTACTGATTGTTTTCCAATTAGGAACTGCATACTGGTTAATAAGCAGTGCCGCGATATTAGGGGCTTTGGGGATCACCTGCTTATTAATGTTTTTCTCACAAATAAAAAAGCTATCTAATGCTCAATTATTATTAATAGGCGTAGCATTAGGGGTATTAGCAAGTGCTGTTATGACTTGGCTGGTCTATTTTAGCTCTGCGTTAGATTTAAGACAATTAATGTACTGGCTTATGGGGAGCTTTAGTGGCATTGACTGGCGCCACCAAATATTATTTTGGGCATTACTTCCAATCATCACACTTCTTATTTGGCAAGCCGATATTTTAAATTACCTTTCTCTGGGGAGTTTTGAAGCCAAAAAACTCGGCATCTCTGTGATTATATGGCGTAATTGGTTTATTTTAACCGTTGGTTTATTAATTGGTTTTAGCGTTGCTCTAGCCGGCGCAATTAGTTTTGTCGGGTTGATTGTACCGCATTTATTACGATTGTCTGGTATCACACATTATAAAACCTTGTTACCGGGCTGTGCTTTAACGGGAGCGAGTTTACTGATATTCGCTGATTTAATATCAAGGCTGATGTTAAATGGCGCAGAAGTCCCTATTGGCGTGATAACTGCCACCTTAGGCGCACCTCTTTTTATTTGGTTATTAGCCACTAAACAGATGGAGCGCTTATAATATGGCACAATTAAAACTATATAAATTAGCTGTCAATAAAAGACTATATGGTATTACTGAACAAGTTAATGATGGCGAACGCATTCATTTAATTGGCGCGAATGGGGCGGGTAAAAGTACGTTGTTAATGGCCATTGCTGGTGAAGTTTCATACGTTGGAAATATATTTTTAAACGAAACTTCAATGAGAGATTATAAAATTGCCGAACTTTCTAGAATACAAAGCGTTGTTAGACAACAATCGTTAGCTTTGCCATTTATGCCAGTGTTTCATTATCTTTCTTTATCCTATCAGTTATCAAAAATGGATATTCAAGAATTGAATGCACTATTAAGCGATTTTCAAATCAATAAATTATTGTCAAAAAATATTCATCATTTATCTGGTGGGGAATGGCAACGCGTTCGGATTGTTGCCACTTTTATACAATTATGGTCAAGCGATGATTTAACAGGAAAATTAATGATGCTTGATGAGCCGACAAATAATTTAGATATTGTACAACTTACTTTATTGGATAAATGGCTAGATAAATTTTGTCTACAAGGTGGCAGTATTATTATGAGTACTCATGATTTGAATCATTCTTATCTAAAAGCAGATAAGTTATGGTTTATGTTAGAGGGAAAAATAATCAACTCAGGTGACTCAGCACTTTTGTTGGATGAAAATTTATTATCTACTACATTTAATACTAAGATTAGATGTAATAGATCAGCAAATAGTGTAATTTGGCAAGTAATAGAGTGATGTTATTGAGTCAGAGTCTGCGCATCGGAAATTATTAAGCCTTCTTTAAGGCTTTCTTAATAACAACGGGTGCTGTGAAACAGCAAATTGTATATAATTAGTTTTTATTCATTCATTAATTAGGCTACATTTTTATGAGTCACTTTCTTCCATTCTCCCGTCCTGCTATCGGGGATGAAGAGATTAAAGCAGTTGAAAGCGTTTTACGCTCCGGCTGGATCACAACAGGTCCCCAAAATCATCAGCTAGAACAAGATTTTTGTGAAAAATTTGGTAGCAAACATGCTATTGCGGTTTGTTCTGCAACAGCGGGTATGCATGTTGTTTTGATGGCGATGGGAATAGGGCCTGGTGATGAAGTTATTACACCTTCCCAAACTTGGGTATCAACTATCAATATCATTACGTTATTAGGCGCAGAGCCAGTAATGGTCGATATTGATCGTGACACATTAATGGTTAGCGCTGAATCGGTAAAAAAAGCGATTACCCCAAGAACCAAAGCAATTATCCCTGTGCATTATGCCGGAGCGCCTTGTGATCTTGATGCACTCAGAGCGGTTGCTGATGAGGCGGGCATTCCTCTAATTGAAGATGCAGCACATGCGATAGGTACTCGATATAAAGATGAATGGATAGGTGAGAAGGGAACTTCTATTTTTTCTTTTCATGCTATTAAAAATGTCACTTGTGCCGAAGGTGGATTAGTTGTTACGGACGATGATGAATTAGCCAATCGAGTCCGTTGCTTAAAATTTCATGGTTTGGGTGTTGATGCTTTTGATCGTCAAATCCAAGGACGTAAACCTCAAGCGGAAGTCGTTGAGCCTGGTTATAAATATAATCTCTCGGATATTCATGCTGCTATCGCGGTAGTGCAATTAAGTCGCTTAGAAGAAATGAATGCTAAACGTGCTGAGTTAGTTGCCCTTTATCGTGAAAAACTTCAAGATTCACCATTGGAAATGTTAAGTGTGCCGGAATATCCACACTTACATGCTAACCATCTCTTTATGGTCAGAGTTGATAAAAATGTCTGTGGTATCGATCGTGATACATTTATGGAAAAACTCAAACAAAAAGAGATTGGTACAGGGCTTCATTTCCGTGCTGCGCATACACAAAAATATTATCGTGAGCGCTACCCTTCGTTATCCCTTCCTCAATCAGAATGGAACTCTGCAACGTTATGCTCGCTGCCACTGTTTCCTGATATGAGCAATAAAGATGTTATTCGCGTTGTCGATGCGATCAATGAAATTCTTTCGGAGCATATCTAGTGTCAACATTTGAAAAAATCAATAAAGTATCAGTCGTTATTCCCGTTTATAACGAGGAAGAGAGTCTCCCACAGCTTTTAGAGCGAACAATCAAAAGCTGTAAACAGTTAGAACAAGAGTATGAGCTGATCCTTGTTGATGACGGAAGCAGCGATAATTCAGCAAAAATGCTAGAAGAAGCTGCCAACATTGAAGATAACCATGTTATTGCGATTATTTTAAATCGCAACTATGGTCAACACTCCGCTATTATGGCGGGTTTTAACCAAGCTGACGGGGATTTAGTCATTACCTTAGATGCTGATTTACAAAACCCACCAGAGGAGATCCCTCGTTTAGTGGCAACCGCAGAAGAGGGGTATGATGTTGTCGGAACTCGACGCCGTAACCGTCAAGATTCGTGGTTTCGTAAAACGGCCTCTAAAATGATTAATGCCATGATAACCAAGGCAACAGGTCGTTCAATGGGAGATTATGGTTGTATGTTAAGAGCATATCGTCGTCATATTATTGATGCGATGTTGCAATGCCATGAGCGTAGTACTTTTATCCCAATTTTAGCGAATACCTTCGCTCGTCGTACGATTGAAATTGAAGTCGCTCACGCTGAGCGTGAATATGGTGATTCAAAATACAGTTTCTTAAAACTCATCAATTTGATGTACGACTTATTAACCTGTCTGACAACTGCACCATTACGTTTATTAAGTGTCGTAGGTAGTGTGATTGCTGTTGCCGGCTTTTTACTTGCCGTATTACTGATTGTACTACGACTTATTTTCGGTGCAATTTGGGCGGCAGACGGAGTGTTTACACTCTTTGCTATCTTATTCATGTTTATCGGTGCGCAGTTCGTTGCAATGGGTCTATTAGGTGAATATATAGGCCGAATTTATAATGATGTAAGAGCGCGTCCTCGGTATTTTATCCAAAAAGTGGTTGGCGTTAAAAAACCCAACAAAAATCAGGAAGAAGACTAATGAAAGCAATAGTATTTGCCTATCATGATATTGGCTGTGTTGGTTTAAAAGCACTTGAAAAAGCGGGTTTCGATATTCAAGCTGTATTTACCCATACTGACGATCCTAACGAAAATCATTTCTTCTCATCCGTAGCGCGTGTTAGCGCAGAAATGGGATTAACCGTGTTTGCTCCAGAAAACGTTAATCATCCATTATGGATTGAGCGTATTCGTGAGATGAAGCCAGATGTCATTTTCTCTTTCTATTATCGCCATATGCTAAGCGATGAGATCCTGAATTTAGCACCTAAAGGTGCATTTAATTTACATGGCTCTTTATTACCTAAATATCGCGGTCGTGCACCTATCAATTGGGCCATTGTCAATGGTGAAACTGAAACAGGTGTCACTTTACATAAAATGACGGCTAAAGCAGATGCTGGTGATATCGTTGCACAAGAAAAAGTAACGATTGAAGATACTGATACTTCATTAATTTTACATGAAAAAGTCAGAGAAGCTGCGGCGAAATTAATGGCTCATACGTTACCGCATATCGCCTCAGGTAACTATTCAACAACAGCGCAAGATGAAAGCCAAGCAACTTATTATGGTCGTCGTTGTGCTGATGATGGTTTAATTGACTGGAATGCAGATGCTAAAACGGTTCATAATTTAGTTCGTGCCGTTACTGAACCATACCCAGGTGCTTTCACTTTCTTAGGTGAGCGCAAAATGATTATCTGGCGCGCACGTCCAGTGGCAGATAACCAAGGTAAACGTCCGGGTACTGTTATTTCGACTAAGCCTTTAGTTATCGCATGTGCGAAAGGTGCAATTGAAGTTATCACAGGTCAAAGTGAAAATGGTCTTTATGTTCAAGGCAGCCGTTTAGCCACTGAAATGGGGATCGTGACAGATGTACGCGTTGGACCAAAAGCAACAGCACAAGTCAAACGTCGTCAACGTGTACTGATTTTAGGTGTCAATGGCTTTATTGGTAACCACCTAACCGAGCGTCTATTAAAAGATGGTAACTATGATATCTACGGTATGGATATCGGTTCATCAGCAATTGAACGCTTTATTGGTAACCCTCGTTTCCACTTTATTGAAGGTGATGTCAGCATTCATACAGAATGGATTGAGTATCACATCAAGAAATGTGATGTGATCTTGCCATTAGTAGCGATTGCAACACCGATTGAATATACCCGTAATCCATTACGTGTATTTGAATTAGATTTTGAAGAGAACTTAAAAATTGTTCGTTATTGTGTTAAATACAATAAACGTATTATTTTCCCATCCACATCAGAAGTATACGGTATGTGCGATGATAAAGAGTTCGATGAAGATAATTCACGCTTAATCGTTGGTCCTATTAATAAACAACGTTGGATTTACTCTGTTTCTAAACAGTTATTAGACCGAGTTATTTGGGCTTATGGTGCTAAAGAAGGGCTGAAATTCACTTTATTCCGTCCATTTAACTGGATGGGGCCACGTCTTGATAACTTAAATTCAGCGCGTATTGGTAGCTCTCGTGCAATTACTCAGTTAATTTTGAACTTAGTGGAAGGTTCACCGATTAAACTGGTTGATGGTGGTGAGCAAAAACGTTGTTTCACTGATATTAATGATGGTATTGAAGCATTATTCCGCATTATTGAAAATCGTGATAACAAATGTGATGGTCAGATCATCAATATCGGTAACCCAACTAACGAAGCAAGTATTCGTGAGCTAGCAGAAATGCTGTTAGATTGCTTTGAAAAACATGAGTTACGCGGTCACTTCCCTCCATTTGCTGGCTTCAAGAAAATCGAAAGTAGCAGCTACTACGGTAAAGGCTATCAAGATGTTGAACACCGCAAACCAAGCATCAAAAATGCTGAGCGTCTGTTAGATTGGAAACCAACTATCGAAACACGCCAAACGGTAGAAGAGACATTAGACTTCTTCTTACGTGGTGCAGTTGAAGAGTTAGGTAATAAGTAATGAAGAAAGTTGGCTTGAGAGTCGATGTGGATACTTATCGAGGTACAAAAGAAGGTATTCCACAATTGCTGGATGTCTTTAACAAGCATAACATTCAGGCCAGCTTTTTCTTCAGTGTCGGTCCAGATAATATGGGGCGCCATTTATGGCGCCTTTTAAAACCGAAATTTCTGTGGAAAATGCTAAGGTCGAATGCCGCTTCATTATATGGACTGGATATTCTATTGGCCGGTACGGCGTGGCCGGGTAAAAAAATTGCCAAAAATTTAGGCTATTTGATGAAACAAACCCAAGATGCGGGGCATGAAGTCGGATTACACTCATGGGATCATCAAGGTTGGCAAGCTAAAGTAGGCCGTTGGTCAACAGAAGAATTAATGCAACAGGTTCGTTTAGGTGTAGAAGCACTGGAAAAAGCACTTGAAAAACCTGTAAAATGTTCTGCGGTTGCTGGGTGGCGTGCTGATGAACGTGTTCTAATGGTTAAAGAAGCTTTCCAATTTGACTACAATAGTGATTGTCGGGGAACGCATCCATTTAGGCCAGTTCTAGAAAATGGTTCTATCGGTACAGTGCAAATTCCAGTAACATTACCAACTTATGATGAAGTGGTCGGTACTAAGGTAAAGGACGAAGATTTTAATCAATTTATTATTGATGAAATCAAAAAAGATCAGGGTATACCTGTTTATACTATTCATACCGAAGTTGAGGGAATGTCAAAAGCGGCTCAATTTGAGCAGTTATTGGCAATGATTGCAAACGAAGGCATCGAATTCTGTCCATTAAGCCATCTACTACCACAAGATATAGACATGCTTCCGATGGGTAAAGTTGTCCGATCTGACTTTCCAGGTCGAGAAGGCTGGTTAGGGTGCCAACAAGAGGTCTAACAAAACTATGTTGAATAACCGGGCGAGTAAAATCGGGGCCATCCTCTTGGCTCTTTTTTTTGTTCTTACCTACTTATTTCCATTGAACAGCCGGTTATTATGGCAACCTGATGAAACACGTTATGCGGAAATTAGCCGTGAAATGGTGGTGAGCGGGAACTGGATTGTTCCCCATATGCTTGATATCCGCTATTTTGAAAAACCAATAGCAGGTTACTGGATTAATAATATTAGCCAGTTAATATTTGGCCACACCAATTTTGCCGTACGCTTTGGTTCAGTTATTTCTATTCTATTAAGTGCGTTACTTATTTATTTATTAGCACGAATGATGTGGCGTAATCGCCAAGTCGCTTTTGTGGCTAGCTTAATTTATTTATCCATGTTTTTGGTGTTTAGCGTCGGAACTTATAGCGTACTTGATCCGATGTTAGCGCTTTGGGTTACTGCAAGTATGGTGTGTTGTTTTTGGGCGTTGAAAGCAACCACGGCAAAAACGCGTATACTGGCATGGATAACGCTAGGTTTAGCTTGTGGTATGGCCTTTATGACCAAAGGCTTTTTGGCATTAGCTATCCCTGTTATTGTGATGATCCCTGTAACCCTTTACCAAAAACAGTTCACTCGGATGTTACTCTATGGTGTGCTTGCTGTTTTAAGTGCGGCGTTAATTAGCTTGCCATGGGTTTTAGCGGTGGCGAAGGCTGAGCCTGATTATTGGCATTATTTCTTTTGGGTTGAGCATATCCAGCGTTTTTCTGGTGATGATGCTCAGCATAGTTCTCCTTTCTGGTATTACATCCCTATAATTTTACTGGGTGTTATTCCTTGGCTTGGATTATTACCAGGGGCACTAACTAGTGCATGGAAGAAGCGCCGTAAGCGTCCTGAACTCTTTTTCTTACTATGTTGGTTTGTAGTACCTTTCCTATTTTTTAGTATCGCGAAAGGTAAATTACCTACTTACATGTTGCCATTTATGGGACCATTGGCGATGTTAATGGCCAAATACGGTGTAGACTGTGCTAGAAAATTTAAAATGAAAGCACTGCGCATTAATGGCTATATTAATATTTTTATTGGTGTCGCTGCTGTTGTTGCAATATTAATTATTCAATTGGTTTCTTCTAAACCTATCTATATGCCTTATGAATGGTCAAAATGGGTATTAGCGATAGTCGCTTTCTCATTATGGGGCATCATTGGTTATCTCTGCTCTACATTAAATGGTAAACATTGGCTATGGGCAGCCTCTTGCTCTTTAGGGGTAAGCTTATGTATTGGGCAAGCCATTCCCAATAGCTCTATTGATGGCAAATTACCACAAGAGTTTATTCGCCAAAATATCGATACCCTCAATGCGAGCAAATATATAGTCAGTAACAGCGTTGGTGTGGGGGCTGGATTAGCTTGGGAATTGCAACGTAGCGATATCTACCTTTATGAGAGAACAGGGGAATTAACCTATGGAATTGAATATCCAGATTCTCAACATAGATTACTAAAACCTGAAAGTTTTGAGCAATGGTTAGAAAATGCCAGAAAAGAAGGTAATGTCTCTGTGGTGATCACTTATAAAGATCCGAAGAAACTGGCGCAGATGCCACGACCTGAAGAGTTAGTGACGAATCGTCGTATGGCTATTTTGACCTATGAGAAACGTAAGTAATGGCCTTTTTTTTGTTACTTATTGTTAGTTTGCTAACCTGTATTGGCCAAGTTTGTCAGAAACAAGCAGTGGTGAGTTGGCAAAATAATTCAACCACTAAAGCCAGAAAGACGATTTTCTGGCTTATTACTGCCATCGCTATGCTAGGCTTTGGCATGTTATTTTGGTTACGTTTACTGCAAATCCTCCCACTTAGTATTGCTTATCCGATGTTGAGTATTAACTTTATTGTCGTCACTTTGATAGGCCAATTTATCTATAAAGAGACGGTTAATGTGAAACATTGGGTTGGTATTGCCTCGATTATGTTAGGTATTGTGTTAATGAGTATGCAGTCATGAAAAACGGTTACTTATGGGCCATCGCCAGCGCATTATTAGTCACAGTTGCACAACTGCTGTTAAAAATAGGTATGTCAGAATTACCTGATCTGCAATTAGAAAAACAGTGGTTTGATCTTCATTGGTTATGGGCAAACATAATACCTATCAGCGTTGTTTTCGTGGGACTGATTGGCTACGTACTGTCAATG
Organism: Proteus sp. G3927; assembly: GCF_963894685.1. NCBI lineage: Bacteria > Pseudomonadati > Pseudomonadota > Gammaproteobacteria > Enterobacterales > Morganellaceae > Proteus > Proteus sp. G3927. The sequence goes on from NZ_CAWQGX010000035.1 coordinate 48,973, forward strand.
GTTTGTTGGTTATTGACTTTACGTACAATCCCCCTAAACAAAGCTTATCCACTCATCAGCCTTAGCTATGTCTTTGTTTATATTCTCGCGGTGGTTTTACCTTGGTTTCAAGAAACACTGTCGTGGTCTAAAACAATAGGTATCATTTTTATTATGCTAGGTGTTTGGTTAATAAGCCAAAAAACGGAGCAAACAACATCGCATTAGCTTAACTGATCAAGTGTTATTCTCTCTTTAAAGTGAGCTATTGTGCGATTGACACTATCAATGCTTGTGTATTCACCTTCAATCACTTGTTTTTACGTAAAAAAGCAGATAGATTTTAAATCTATTGTCAATAATTGGGTGGATGCAATGAGAAAGCCTACTTTTTATTCTTTCTTACTCTGTATTATTCTGCTAGCTGGATGCTCATCGAGTCCCTCTAAGCGTTTCCCACCCGCGCCCCCGTTAAAAACGCAACTTTCTGATCCTATTATGGTCATTGTGCAATTAAAATCTCAGCTAGAGCAATGGTATGGTACGCCTTATCGCTATGGTGGCATGAGCCCATCCGGTATTGATTGCTCAGGGTTTGTGTATAGGACTTATAGTGATCGTTTTGATATACAACTGCCAAGAATGACTATCGACCAAACTAAATATGGTACACAAATTAGTAAAAGTGATTTGATGCCTGGTGATTTAGTATTTTTCAAAACCGGAGGAGGGGATAACGGGCTTCATGTTGGTATTTATGATACTGACAATACCTTTATTCATGCTTCTACCAGTAAAGGCGTTATTCGTTCATCATTAGATAATGCGTATTGGAAAAAAACTTTCTGGCAGGCTCGTCGATTGTAATTTTGTGCCATTGAAGGCGCTAACCTATTGAGTGTTATGCTATCTTATAGCTAACTTTTTTCATATAGGGATATCTTATGTCAGGCAAATTGCGTCTACTTCTTTCTGAGTCTTATGATCCATGGTTTAACCTCGCGGTTGAAGAGTGCATTTTTAAACAGATGCCAGCTGATCAACGAGTCCTTTTTTTATGGCGTAATGATAATACTGTGGTAATTGGTCGAGCACAAAACCCATGGAAAGAGTGTAATACCCGAAAAATGGAAGAAGATGGTGTGAAATTGGCGCGTCGCTCAAGTGGTGGCGGTGCAGTATTTCATGATCTAGGTAATACCTGTTTTACTTTTATGGCAGGCAAACCCGAATATAATAAAACCATTTCGACGCAAATTATTTTAGATGGGTTATCGAAAGCCGACATACAAGCAACGGCATCAGGACGAAATGATTTAGTCGTACCATTGGCTGATGGTGAAAGAAAAATTTCTGGCTCAGCCTATAAAGAGACAAAAGATCGTGGTTTTCATCATGGTACTTTATTAATTAATGCTGATTTATCTCGTTTAGCTAACTATTTAAACCCAGATCCAAAAAAACTACAGGCGAAAGGGATCACTTCGGTGCGCTCTCGTGTCACTAATTTAGTGGAATTAAAACCCGATATAACTCATGAAAAGTTATGCCAAGCGATTACTGACAGTTTTTTTGACTATTATGGTGAGCGTGTTGAAGCTGAAATTATTTCACCACAAAAATTACCTGATTTACCGGGTTTTGCAGAAACATTTGCAAAACAAAGTAGTTGGGAGTGGAATTTTGGTCAAGCGCCTGCGTTTTCACATCTATTAGATAATCGCTTTAAATGGGGTGGTGTTGAGCTGCACTTTGATATTGAACGCGGTACGATTATTAGAAGCCAAATTTATACCGACAGTTTAGATCCCGCACCATTAGAAAAGTTATCGCAGATGTTAGTTGGACAGCGTTATGCTTCTGGATCGATGAAAAGACTATTAGCACAATTAATAGAGCAGTCCCCAAATAACCAATCAGAGCTTGAAGAGCTGCAACAGTGGCTTGTTCATGCGCTTTCTTAATTGATTATTATCTATTTAAGAAAACGACTGACAATAAAATGGTTTGATATAATAAACAAAGCGGGAAAACATGATGTTTTCCCGCTTTGTTTTGTCAGTCAATACTTCTGGCTATATTAGCTATTTTCACATGACATAAAACGACGTGTATCTGGTAACTCACCATGTTCTCTAAATTTAGCTGGTGTAGTGTTGAAGTGTTTTTTAAAGATACGAGTAAATGTTGCTTGGGAACTAAAGCCATACATCAAAGCAATATCTAAAATGGACATGTCTTTTTCTTGTAAAGACTTTGCTGCTTCCAATAAGCGACGTTTACGTACATATTCGCCTAATGTGCAACCTTTAAAATCTTTAAAAATACGTTGCAAATGCCACTTCGAGTAGCCACTTTTATTTGCAATCGTATCAATCTTTATACCCTCATTACGTTGTAACTGAGTTTCTAACCATTTCAGAATATCATTAACGACATTTTCAGCCATAAAAACCTCCCACAATAGGTGGGGACATAGTGCCCAATTAAATAGAATAGTAACGTATGTTATTTGTAATCTATTTTAAGCATAGAGGAAATAATAGGTAGGCAAAAAGTGCTTTTTATGATTGATAATCATTATCAAAGCAATAGGAGTAAGTAATAAACAATGATTGATAGATAGTCTATCAAAAAGAAAGTGATAAGTTTTATAAAATTGGCGCATTTTATTTTATTGAATTTACTCTATTATTTAGCAATCGCTAAAATTTGTTATAGATGTTGTTTTGCAGACTGTTATATTTTTTGATAAAAAATCAATTAAATCATTGATGAAGATGTATTTCAAATCCAATTTTATTGGTTGAAATCGTTTTTTTAATGATTAATATTTCTAATTAAAATAAGTATTGGTACTTGGTTGTTTAAAGTGCTTTTATCAATATATAAAGGCTAACATAAATCTGTCAAAATACGGTTATTGCATAGGGGGAATTGTAGGCAGGAGCAGAAGATAAAAGCAGATATACTAAATAAGCTCACTCGCAGACAACGGGAGACACTCTGCGAGTGAGACGAAAGATTTTTTATAATAAAAAATGCTCTCTTACAATTTCACGACCAATTTCAATTGATGCTGTTGCGGCAGGAGAAGGGGCATTACATACATGTAATGAACGTTTGCCTTTAACAAAGTGAAAATCATCAACTAATTTTCCTTCGCGAGTTAAAGCTTGGGCGCGTACACCTGCCGGACCTGGGTGAATATCTGCTTCACGTAGAGCAGGAATAAGCTTTTGTGCATTTTGGGCAAACAGCTTACGTGAATAGGAACGACGTAATTCGGCCATCCCTTCACCTAAATAATTTCCGGCTATTTTCCAAAATCCTTTATAGGTTAGTACTTCAGTGAGATCTTTTAAGTCAATATCACTTTTCTTGTAGCCTTCACGTTTAAAGGCTAATACGGCATTAGGGCCTACGTCACGATGCCCGTTATACATACGTGTAAAATGGACACCTAAAAATGGGAAATCAGGATTCGGCACGGGATAAATAAGATGATTAACTAAATAATTTTTATTTGAGTTGAGCATAAAATATTCGCCACGAAAGGGAACTATCTTCATGCCGGTATCGTAGCCCGCCATTTTTGCTACCCGATCACTAAATAATCCAGCACAATTAATCAGCCACTTTGCGGTAAATTGTGTTGTGGACGTGGTGACTGTTACCGTTTCGTCTGTTTCATTAATCGCATTTACTGCTTGGTTAAAGGCAAATACTCCACCTCGAGCTTGAATGATTTCAACGTGTTTGGCGGCAATTTCCGGATAATTGACAATACCGGCATCAGGAACAAGCAAAGCAGCAATACCATTAACATAAGGCTCCCTGGCTTTTAGCTCGCTCTCGGTCATTTTAATCACTTCAAGGCCATTTTGTATTCCACGTTGATAGATATTTTCTAATGCTGGTAGCTCTTTTTCATCAGTTGCCACAATCACTTTGCCACAACGATCGTAATAGAGATGATGCTGTTTACAAAAATTGTAAGTCGTGATGTTACCTTGCTTAGCGAGTCTTGCCTTTAGGCTTCCTGGTGTATAGTAAATCCCCGAATGAACAACATTGCTGTTATGGCCACTTTGATGAACGGCGGGGCCAGACTCCTTATCAATCACCAGTACTTTAAGCTCAGGTTGGCTTTCTTGTAATGCACTGGCAACCCCTAATCCTACTAATCCTGCACCGATGATAATTACGTCATAAGTCATAATACTACCCATATAATCCAGTATAAGAGTTAATTTTTTTCTTGTTGTAAACGCTTTAACTTTCCACGTACATTGGCTAAATGAAGACGCATTTTGTGGCTAGTTTCATCACTATCTTGTTGTCTTATTGCTTCAACAATAGCTTCATGCTCTGCAATAACACGCTCAGTTTCGGCAATACGTCCTTTATTTTGACTTAAGGAATACATCAATACGCCAAGATAAAGCTCATGTAAGTTATCGAGGATGCGCACGAAAAAAGGATTATGTGAAGCAACCATAATGGCACGATGAAATTGATAGTCTTCTTGATGACCAATGTTGTTGTTTTTCTGCGTGGCTAAGATAAAGGCCTGATGTGCTTGCTCTATCGTCAGCAATTCTTCTGGTGTTCGGCGTAAAGCGGCAATGGCTGCCGCTTCATGTTCAATGACCTCACGCATTTCAAGCAGTGATTCAATTTCTTGAGGACAAGCAATTTCCATCACAATAGGTTCGTATTTACTCAAGATAGAGTGGTCAATAACGCGTCTACCGCCTCCTTGGCGTGACGTAATAATGCCACTCGCTTCTAATACCCCTAATGCTTCTCTGATGGGAACTCTGCTAACGCCAAAGGCGTCAGCGAGTACATTTTCAGACGGTAGCTTTTCACCAATAGGATAGGTCCCGTCATAAATATTTTGCTTAATTTGATCAAGAATTTGTTGCGACGCTTTTTGGCGTGAGATCTTTTTTATCATCTAGTTTTCTCCAGATACTTGCCCTACATTGACCAACTGTTTTTTAGAGCGCAACAGATGGAAAGCGCCAGTAAGTAAGATCAACGCCATACCTAATAAATCGGTATATAGTCCGGGCTTAATCATTAAAATAGCGGCCGCTGCAAAGGCGATACGTTCAAACCATGTTGTTTTGATTATCCAAAAATTCGCAGTGGCAATACTTAGTGCATAAATTCCCACTAATGCACTAATGACCATTAACCCGATAGAGATAACACTTAAATTATCACCTTGCATCAGTAATGCAGGGTTATAAACCAAAATAAAAGGAATAATAAAACCAGGGAGTGCTAAACGTACCGCATCCCATGAAGTTTGCATCGGATCGGCTCTCGCAATACTTGCTGCCGTATAGCTTGCTAGGGCGACCGGAGGAGTAATATTGGATAACGCGCCAAACCAGAATACAAAGAAATGAGCCGCTAAAGGCATCACACCGGCTTTAATTAAAATAGGTGACACTGTAACGGCAACCACGATATATAGAGCAGTTGATGGTAAGCCCATACTTAATACAATACAGACTAACATCACAACCAGTAAGATCATCCATAATGTATTGTCAGTCATAGAGACAATATTAAATGCTAAGGTCGCACCGATACCGGTCATGGTAACAACACAAATAATCACACCAATGGCAGCACAAGCGATAGTCACTTGTACCGAGCCACGAGCCGCTTCTGCTAAAGCATCAGCCACTTTAGTTAATGTCATTCGTACCGTTTTATCAGGTGTTAGCCAGCTGGCAACAATAATGGTTAAGATACCAAGAAAACCCGCATAAATAGGAGTTTTACCCATTAATAACGTGCCAATTACAATAATTAAAGGTAATAGTAATAAACCGCGTGCTTTTAATACCGCTTTAACTTGTGGAATATTCTCTTTGCTAAGTCCTTTTAAACCTTGTTTTTTCGCTTCAATATCAATTGCCATGATCAAGGCCGCGTAATAGAGCAACGCAGGAATAATCGCGGCAATAACAATCGTGGTATAAGAAATTCCCAAAAAGCCCGCCATAATAAAAGCAGCCGCACCCATAATCGGTGGCATGATCATTCCACCCGTAGATGCAGTAGCTTCAACGGCACCCGCAAAACGTGATGTTAAGCCAATATTTTTCATTAATGGAATGGTAAAGGTTCCCGTAGTGGCTACGTTGGCGACCGCGCTACCACTTAATGAACCTGTTAATGCTGATGAAATGACGGCAACTTGAGCAGGTCCCCCACGGCGACGTCCGGCCATAGCTAGCGCTAAATCATTAAATAGTGCTGTGGCACCACTAACACTTAAAAACGAACCGAATAAAATAAATACCACGATAGCGGTAGAGGCAGTAGAGAGTGTAATACCAAAAATACCTTCACTGGTCATAAATAAACGATATAACAGTCTCTCTACAGAAAATCCTGCATGACCAAAAATACCCATAAAGTATTGGCCAAATAGGGCATAGATAATAGCGAATGTGGCTAGGCTAGGAATAAAATAGCCCGTTGTTCTTCTTGCTGCTTCAAAAAGAACAATAATGCCAAGAATTGCCATCGCATAATCCATTGTGTTGGGAATACTTTTTCTTACCACATGGAGATCAACATAGTTAAAGAAAAAATAGCCATAGCTGATTAATGTTAAAGCGATAAAAAGATAATCCCAGCCATTAAATTTTGCGGTAGAAAATCGTTTAGAGAATGGAAATAAAATAAAACCAAGGATCAAAATACCACTAAGAAAAATAGTATTACGATAAAACTCTTGGGTGTTGGATAAGGCATTAGAGTAAATAGCATACAACGAAATGAATATCGCCAGCGTGGTGGTGATTTTTAAATAGATACCGGTAAGGTGACGAGTGCCTGAGCTAGCTTCTTTATCTAATGCTGGTGGCTCTACCGGAGTTAGGTGGTCATTATTAGTCATAACTCACTCCTGTTATTTATTATTAGTTTGCGTTTGAGCTTCAGGTGGAATTAAATAGTCAGGGATATCTAATCCAATTTCTTTGTAATAACGATAAGCTCCAAGGTGTAATGGCACAGAAACACCTTTTAACGCATTTTCGGTGGTGATGTATTTTGCAGCACTATGTACTTGATGAACTTCTGGTAAGTTTTCAAACATGGTTTTAGTCAATTCATAAACTAACTGGTCATCAATACTTGTGGTTGTCATTAAGATATTAGGTTGTGCAATGGTGTTTACTTTTTCTGCTTGGCGAGGGTAGGTATTTGCTGGTATTTCAAAGCGAAACCAAGAGTTAGCAATATGATTAATATCATCAAGTTGCTTATCAGTCACTTCAAGTAATTTAGCATTAACACCACTGGCATACATATCGGTAACCGCAGAGGCGGGAACACCCGCAGGTAATGCTCCCCCATCAAGGCGTCCATCACGCATTGCTGAAACGGTATCTCCATAACCAAGATATTCAGGAGTGATCTCTTTTTTAGTTAAATTCACACCTTTAAGAATGATAATGGTCGATTGTTCAGTGCCACTGGCTTGTGGCCCGACAGAGAAGCTGGTGGCACGAATATCATCCAATGTTCCTGTTTTTACTTTGTCATTCATTAAGACAAAGTGCTCTACATTTGGCCAAAGCATTGATATAGAACGTAGATTTTTTTCTGGTTTGCCTTCAAAATTACGTACACCTTCGTAAGCTTCCACAGCTAATAGACTTTGTAGAATAGAAAGCTGAGCTTCGTTTTGTTGCATTAAATAGATATTTTCAATTGAGCCAGCAGAGGACTGCCCTGTGACTTGTATTCCTCTATCCTTGAGGTGGGTGCTCCAAACATTGGCTAAACCGACTCCCATCGGGTAATAAGTTCCTCCTGTTGAGGCCGTTGCTACAGAGAGAAATTGCTTATTGGCATTCTCTTTTTTGCCGATCATTGCTAGTGATACAACAGCAATAACAGCAACAATACCGATGGCAAGCTTTGTTTTTCTTATTCTCATGATGTTGTTCCTGTACATAAAAACGCAGGTGAATATTTCACATCAACTTGTATACAACATGACAACTTTTATAGGTAAAGGAAGGTTACGAAATTGTGAACTGGGTTGATTAATTTGATACGTGAATGTAACAAATTGTGATCATGATGGTAATTATGTAAATTATATCCATAATCAAGGGGTTTTTATCAAGAAGACAGAGAAAATATCGATAACTTGGGGTATTTGAAAAATAATTCACTAAAAAATAAATTAATAATAGATTTTCTAAAATAAATAACTATTTACATTAAAGGAATAAATAAGAGCAGAGAGGGGCGAGAAAACAATAATTAACGGGTATGGCTAACAAATAAATATCAAAATTAGTCAATTAAAGATAATAAATAATTAAAAATTATTATTTTATAATGAGATGGAGATTACGCCATTGGCTATTAAAATAAATACTCCTGACCACACTAAGGCTGAAACAGCACTTGTTAGATAAATACCATAAATGGGGAGTTTTAATAAACCTGCGCTAAAAGGCGTAAGGTAGCGAAACACAGCTAAAAAGCGTGAAATAAAAAGAATAAAGAATGCTTTATTTTTTAACAGTTGTTGTATACGTAAGATCTTTGTTTGATAGCGGGTAACCCATTTATTTAAGCGAGGGAAATAATAAATGGAACGTCCTAACTGATAACTCGCTATAGATCCTAATAAGGCACCTAAACTAGTTGCTAACCAAAGTAAAATAGGCGAATGGAAGGGCAAGCAAACCCCAAATATTAAGATCAGCATTAACGATGCGGGAGGTAAAAAGGATGAAATACCAATAGTAGATTTTCCCGCAGTGAGTAGGGTAATAGTAAAAAATAAAGCGATAGGAGAAACATGACTTAATGTGTCAAGCATTGAATGGAGTATCTCCATTTTATTCTCCTTTGATAATATTTTGCCCCTTTAGTATAGAGTGCATCTTTATACCAGACTGTCCGTTAGCCTAGCAAAATTTAATGGTCAGAAAAAGTAAGTCAAGAGCTTGTAAATAAAATGCCCCTCCATTTTAATGACTAATCCGTTAACTGGAGGGGCTTATTACTAAATAATTAAATTATAATTAATGTGCTTCATTAATTTATCGTTATCACGATAATCAACAGGAATGGCTAACACAGCAGGACCATCAACAGCTATCGCTTTACGTAAGGTTTCACGAAGTTGAGATGCGCACTCAACAGAAAATCCTTTAGCACCAAAAGATTCTGCATAGCGTTTAAAATCAATGGGACCAAATTTTACGCCAGAAGGACGGCCATATTTTACTTCTTCTTGCATCTCCACCATATTATAAGCATTATCAACCCAGATAATATGCAATATATTGGTATTAAGACGAACTGCGGTTTCTAGCTCCATTGAAGATTGCATAAATCCCCCATCACCAGAAACAGAGATAATTTTATCGCAAGGACGTACAAAAGAAGCGCCTATTCCCCAAGGTAATGCAACTCCCATGGTTTGTTGGCCATTAGAAATTAGCATTTGTCTCGCTCTAAAACTATAAAGGTAACGTGCAAGCCAAATATGAAAACTCCCCATATCAATACAAAGAGTGACATCGTTATCAATGATATCTTGCATTTCATGTATGATAGTTAAAGGATGAATAGGTGTGCCTTGTCTAAAATAACTATTTTGTTGCAAAATTTCCCTTTGCTGACGTATTTTCTCTAGTATTCCTTGGCTCTGATTAGACAATTGTAATTTTGAATTAGGCTGGTGAGTTAATTGTTGCGTTAACTTATCCAGTGTTAATTTAATATTGCCTGTTAATTCTAAGGCAGGGCAGTAAGCTAAATCGATTTCAGCTTGGATCTCATCAATATGGATAATATTGGCATTATGACTGTTCCATAAGGAAGGTTCATACTCAATCGGGCTATAACCTAAAGTGATAACTAAATCAGCGTGTGCCAGTAATTCATCCCCTGGCTGATTATTAAATAAGCCAATTCGTCCGGCAAAGAGTGGAAAATGGCGATGAGCAATAGCCCCGGCAGATTGATAAGTACCTACAATAGGAACAGGAAAAATATCAAGAAAATTCTGTAAGGCAAGAGCATTTTCCGGATCGCTGGCTTGAAGCCCTATTAATATCACAGGGTTTTTCGCTTGTAATAATAAGCTGATCGCTTCTTGAATTGCACTATCACTCGCGGCACCTAAATTAGGTTTGGATTTAGGTGTTAATAACGGGCTATCTACCTCATTATTGAGTATATCCATTGGAAAGGTTAAAAAAGCCGAGCCGGGACGACCTGACTCCGCATGACGAAAAGCATTGGCTAACGTCTCTGAAATTGATTGTGAAGAATCAACTTCAGCGCAAAACTTAGTGATTGGGTTAAACATTGTTACTGTGTCCATACTTTGATGAACCAGTTTAAGTCTATCCGTAGATTTAACTGAGCCTCCTAAGGCAACTAGAGGATCACCTTCTGATGTAGCTGTCGCAATGCCCGTTGCTAGATTAGAACAACCGGGACCAGAAGTGGCTATCGCCACACCCGCTTTACCGGTTAAACGTCCTACCGCACCCGCCATAAAAGCTGCATTGGCTTCGTGACGCACAACAATAGTTTTAATTGTTGAATCAACCAAAGAATCAAAAACACGGTCAATTTTGGCTCCGGGGATCCCAAAAACTTGTTTAACACCATGTTGTTCTAATTGCTTAACCACCAAGTCAGCACCGCAATTCCAATGATGAGAGTTCATAAAACCTTCTTTAAGTTTGCAAGTGAATGAATAAAAACAGAATGAGCTTTAGGAATGATTACTTTCAGTTTTCGGCTTGTTCTATTGCCTGATGAAGGTCATCGGGCATTAAATTAGCTTCTAAGAATGTTGATTGATGAGGTAAGTCAATAGTAAAACGAGAGATAACACCGATTTGTAGGGTGCCTTTTTTTAATTGATAATCAAGTACATGGCCACCACCTTCACGTTGGTGATTAATATAATGCTCATGAAATCCAGCAACATTAAGGCCTTGAATAAATTGCGGGGAACGAAAGCCGGCAATAATACCCATTTCATCGTGAAAGGTAAAAATAGGCTGATTTTCAATGGCTTCTAGCATGGGCACATAAGGAGGCTCTTGACGTGGCACTGTACGTGTTTTAACTAATTCAAATTCGCCTTCAATTTTGATGGCACAAAATAGATTATCGGAAGGAACATATTGGTTAATAATATTGTGAACCTGTTGTTGGGAGACAGGAGCCGAAAACTGATGTGTAATATCAGGTTTAAAGAATGTCATTACAGCAAAAGGCGAGCCTTGATCTGGACGGGCTTCTCGCGCACTGCCATCTGAACGTAATTGAAAAACGTTACTATCAAAGGCGACCAATTCGCCATCAAGATGATTAAAAGTACCTAAACCAAAATCACCATGCTTTAATAAATCAGCAATAGTAACATCACTATCATAAACACCAGCAATAAGACTACTCATTAAAGAATTTTGGTAGATAGTACATTCTGGATGTTTATTAATATAATGATTTAAAGAAGTTATTATTTCTTGGGTGCAGTTGCAGGAACTATGAGTATTTTTATGGTTATGGGTGATATCACTATTATCTCGCTCGATATGGTTAAAGCTAGTTTTCATAATGAAGCAGATCCTTATTTATTTAGATAGACATTCATCAACTATCAATTTCATTATTAGCCCTATAGGTAAGATTTTCAAATGTTTTAATTGATATCAAAAAAGATGTGATAATCATAGAGAGTGAGATTAAAGCTATTTTATTGTTTTTTATAAATTTAATTTTACGTGTAACTTTATTAAAAAAAAATTAAAAAAATATCAATGTTATTGATGAGGTTGCTTTGTTTGTTTCTATTGGAAACTATAAATTAATGTAATTATTTTGAGCGATTATGAGTAATCACAAGGAAATTAAAGAAGAATTTAAAGAAAATGGATATTAATAGTTTTTTATTTTCATTGTGATTTATTAGAAATATATTTTTAGTTATAAATAATAAAATTAATTTTCTTAAAATTTAAAAAAAGATTAATTTTAATAATTATTATTTAGGAGGAAGTTAGAGTTATCAAGAAGGATAAAAGTGTTACAAAATGTAACTTTTAATTCCAGGTAAACAGAAATGTATCTATATATGTAAGATTGCTGTTGTTATTATGTAAGTTGTTAATTTTCATTTGTCATTATATATCAACAGATTATGTTGATTTTTTTACATTTATGATCGGTATCTCCGATCGATGGTCTGATTATGATAGGTTTTATCTATCACATTTCACTTAATTGATCGATTAAAACGTTTTTACTAAGTCTAATTATGACAATATAGTAATAAAAATTTTAGTTAAGTAGAGGGTAAAGTAAGAAAAAGGAATGCTTTCACAAATGAAAAAAGATGATAATAATAGCGTTAGTATGTCGGATTTTTTTAATAAAAAAACAGGGTTGTTTATAAAGTATAAAAGGAAAGAGTTAGGTTTAACAGGACAGGATTTAGCGATCATATTGAATGTTAGTCAGCAACAAATTTCTCGATATGAAAATGGAACTACAAATATTACTGTTACCTTACTTAATAAAATACTGATGATATTGGACTCATCATGGAGTGAGTTTTTAACATTTAATGAATTAACTGATAGGTATTAATTCTGATTTAATTGTTGTTAATTAATATTTAATATATGGGGAAGTTTAAATGAAAAAATTATTATTACCTTTAGTCATGAGCAGTGCATTATTTAGTGGATATACATTAGCTAATACCGGTGAAGTTCAATTTATTGGTGCGGTTACGTCGGAAACGTGTGATATTGATACAGAAATTGGTGGTTTAGTTAAATCAACAATCGATTTGGGTAAAATGACCACTGCAGATACCAATGGTAAATATGTTGAATTTGAATTAGTCCCTCGTACGGATGAATGCCTGAAAAAAACCAGTGGCCAAGTTGGTTGGCAAAGTGCAGGTTTTACTAATTCAGGTCTTGCTAATATGAAAGGTACTGCCGGTGGTGTATCTATTCAATTAACAGCGATTAATTCAACCACACCTAATCAGGATGTAACTTATAATAACCAAAGTGTTGATTTTGGTAATGGTAATGATCCAATTGGTAATATGAAATTTAAAGCAAGAATGACAGCAACGGCAGGTCAAACTGTTACAGAGGGTACTGTAATTTCAAGCGCAACTTATGCAGTAGCTTATAAATAATGTTTCATTATTTAATTTTATAATGTCTATTATCAATGTAGTTACTTTTATTTAATTATTCTAATAATAGTTATTATTATGCTCTATTTAGGGTGCTTTTAATCTATTCTATTTTTGTGAATATAAATAAAGTTTAATATAAGCATTATGACTGGAATAAAGGGTCATTGATCCTTTATTTCATTTGAAAATATTAATGGATAATATCAATGCGTTTAAAATCAATTAATGCTTTTGTGTTATCCTTGTTAGTAAGTCCATTTTATGTTTGCGCAGATTTAAATATGGACTTCTTACATGGAGGAGTTCAACTGCAAGCTGCTGGTGTATTTGATGAAAATACCAATTATCCTGCTGGGCATTATATTGTTGAGGTTATTTTTAATCGAAAATTAATTAGTAAAAAAGAATTAATTATCTCACCAGAAGATAATGAAAATTTATGTTTAAAAAAAGATTGGATTAATGAGTTATCGCTTCCAATAAAATTAAATTTATTTGAATTATATTATCATCCTGAGCGCGATTGTTATGATATTAGCCGTTATCCTGGGGCTCAGGTTATTTTTGATAATTCGAAGCAAACTTTAACATTTAGTATTCCTCAAATTGCATTAGATGAATCTCTGCGCCGGCAGGAATGGGATTATGGGATAACAGGTATTAAATTAAACTATTCCGGCTATATTTCTAAAACCAGTTCTTCACAAGCACAAATTTATGGTGATTTTGATTTATATGCTAATTTAGGTCGTTGGGTCGCTTATGTTCGTAGTAGTTACCAAAGGAACTCGGGTACAGAAACATCGGAGGCAACAGTTTCCACAGCAATTAAATCAATACAAGGAAGTTTTACCGTAGGTAAAACAATAACCTCTTTATCAATATTACCTAACTTTGCTTTTTATGGAATGTCACTGCGCTCGGAAAGGGATATGCGCCCATGGGAAAAACGAGGTTATGCACCGGTTATTTCTGGTGTTGCAAACTCTAATGCTAAAATTACTATATCTCAAAATGGATATGTATTAAGTTCACAAGTTGTTCCCGCAGGGGCTTATCAATTAAAAAATATAGCACCAGTAAGTAATGGAAATATAACAGTGACAGTAGAAGAAAGTGATGGGACAAAAACAGTTCGCTATTATCCTGTTGCCACACTTTCTTCCTTATTACGCACAGATGAAATAAATTACAACATTGCTATCGGAGAAAAAGAAACAGTAGGTAAAAGAGAAAATAGTTTATTTTTTCTAGGTGCATTTGATTACGGATTAACTAATGTTACGGTTCATGCTGCGGGAATTTTGCATAATAATTATAAAAGTGCAGCATTAGGAATGAGTAAAGATTTTGGACGATTTGGTGCAATGTCATTTACTGCTAATACTGCTGTAAGTGTATTTCAAAAACAGACACCAACAGCACCCGAAGTTAGGCAGTCTGGTATCAGCTATTCGTTACAATATGCAAATTCATTGACTGATAATACTAATTTACAGCTACTCGCATATCGCTATACTGGTAAAGATTATGTTGATTTTAATGAATTTAATTCAAATGCTTTATATCATCGCAGTAATCGTAAAGAGCGTTATGAAACGATATTGTCCCAAAGTTTTGATGGTAGCTTTGTTAGCTTATCTGCTTGGATGCAAACATATAGAAATAGTATTAGTAATGAAGTTGGCGCAAATATTACTTACAATACAACAATTAAATCTGTCGATTTCTCATTATCAGCGGATTATCAAAAATTAAACGATTATGAGCATGATAATTATATTATTTCTGTTGGAATAAATATTCCCTTTAGCTTATATGATAAAAATCATTTTTGGGCAAATTCTGTTAGCTACGATAGGAAAAATAAAGCTAGTTTTAATTCTGGTGTTTCTGGAAGTATTAATGAAAAAATAAACTATAGTATCAATACAAGTAAAGATCGTGATAACTGGTCTAATTCTGCTTATTTTGGTATTGATCATAGTATTATTAATACGGGATATGCGATTTCTCAGAATGGCCATCAAACTACCAGTTCTATTAATGCTTCAGGAAGTTTATTAGCCACCCCAGATACAGGATTATTATTCAGTAATGTCAGAAGAGATACTGTCGCAATTGCAAAAATTAAAAATATAGAGGGTATAACATTCAATGATTCACCGCCAACTGACAAAGAAGGAAACACTATTGTTGGGGTATCACCATACATTGAAAATAATTTAAAAATAAATACAGAAGAAATTCCGAATAATGTTGAATTACTTGATTCTGTTCAAAATTTTACTCCAGCAGATAAAGCTATTATTTATCGCGAGTTTAAATATTCAACAATTCAAAGGTATATATTAAGAATAAAAAATAAAAATGGTGATTTTATTTCTGCTGGAAGTGCTGTTAGAAATAAAAACGATGAATATATAGGGTTTGTTTCAAATTCTGGGGTTCTTTTATTAAATTTATTAGATAAGCCTAATAAGCTATTCGTTATATCACCTAATGGTGAAAAATGTACTTTAAATTTGGAGAAAGTAGAATCTAATGATCATAAAATTATGGAAATTGAATGTAATGAATAGAATAGTATTTGTTTTTGCTTTAATCATATCGTCATTAACCTGTTTTAAAGCATATTCAGCGTTTACGCTTAATGGTACTCGCTTTATTTATGATGAAGGTCGCAAGAATATCGCGATAGAAGTTAAGAATAATAGTGATAAAACCTATGGTGGCCAAGTTTGGATTGATAATCTTAATGGGAATGAAGTGTTCTTTATTCCTGCACCTAATTTATTCAAAATAACTGGAGGAGAAAAACAATTAATCCGCTTGCTATATGTAAATGATATTTTACCTAAAGATAGGGAATCATTGTTTTGGCTCAATATTCAGGAAATCCCGCCAATTTCTTCTGCCGATGACAGTAATGTGCTTGCTGTTGCATTAAACACACAAGTTAAACTGATTTATCGCCCTAAGATTTTAGCTGAAAAACGCGAGGATGCAGAAAAACGTCTGACATATAGTGGTTCAGTTTTAAAGAATCCTACACCTTACTATTTTGCATTAACTCAAGTGTCAGTCAATAATAATCCTTTGGTCTTGTCAAAAGACATTGAGCAATCTATTAGTTTATTTCCACCTTTCAGTGAGGTAAATGTGCAGCGCCCATTGTTAGGTAAAGTAACCGTTGAAGCTATTGATGATTATGGTGCTAGACGTGTTATTGAGCTTAATTAAGGAAGTAAAAATGAAAAATAAATCATTTTATTTCACGCTATTATTATTTTTTATTGCTATGGATACTTCTGCTGCTCGATGTCGGAATGTGTCAATCAAATATAATTTTCCAGCCCAAATAGATATTACAAATAAAAAAGTGGGAGATAAGCTTTATTCTTTTGGTGCGCCAGACGCCCCTATAAACGTTGCTGGTCAATGTCTACGTGCTAATAGTGGGGCGGGAAATACAAATGGAAATTATATTTATATTGTTGATCAATATGGATCATCACCAACATTATGCCCGACTACTGGTACAGTTGATAAAAATTCACCAGATGGATACTTGCGTTTTCGTTCAACGGGAAGTTGTGCTAATTCTTCTTGGCTGCTAGTTCTTGATTATAAAATATCTGGGGTTGGCTGGACCAATTTAACAGGTCCCGGTGGTGGTACTGATTCAGGCGTTGTTTATTTACAAAAAAAGCCACCTGTAGGAAAAACGGTTATTAATCCTGTCTATATGTTGAAACGTAATTATTATTCTCGAATTGGTCAAATGGGCAATACGTTACAAAAGGAAAGCGTTGCTCTTAGTGCACCAACATCGATGACGTTGATAAATAATGCTTCTTGTGCAGTGTCTGTTAATGACGTCGCATTTGGTGAACAAACCGCTAGTGACGTAAAAATGAATACTATTGCAGGAAAAAATATAAATATTTCTTTTACGTGTAATGCTGTATTACCTGCATACACACTCAGTTTTTCTGGTAAAGATGGTGTGAATAATGCCACAACAGGGATCATTAAGGTTAAAGATAATAGTTCTGTGGGGTATCAACTTTCTTGGGCAGATAGCACGGTTAAACCCATTAATAGTGCTGTAGTTATTAATAATGTGGCAATAGCTCCGAATACAAAGCCAAAAACCAATAATTTTACTATTCCGATAAGGGTAAAACCTGTTGCGTTATCCACTCAGCCAATCCCTGGGCCGGCTAATACTGCATTAACGATTAATATAAAGTTAAATTAAATGGAGTTAACGATGGTAAAAAAATCTTGTTTTATGTTTAGCGTTATTTTATTTCCTATTTATGTTGGAGCAACAAGTTTCACCTCTAATGTTACTGGTGGAACAGTCACTTCAAATTTAAGTATGACAGTGAAAGCCTCTTGCAGTACAACGGTTGGTGATGTGACATTTGGTGACCAAAGCGCGGGTGATATTAAAAAAGGAGCTGTCGCAGAGAAGGTAATATCATTGGCTATTGTATGCGATACAAAAATGACTAATTACACATTAGCATTTACGGCGGCTGATGGTGTTAAAGATGTAGCAAATGGCATTATTAATACTAAATTAAATTCAACGGTGGGTTATCAACTTAAGTGGGGAGATTCGACCGTTAAACCTGTGGATACAGCAATTACTATTAATGGCAGTACAATTACCCCAACAAACAAGCCAACGCAAGAAAGTTTTACTATTCCAATCAAAGTTAAACCTGTTGCTCTTGGGGAGACTGTTTCTCCTGGTGCAGCAAATACGGCGTTAAACATTAAACTAACTTTCAATTAGTTGAGGGACTATGTGCAAATCTATATTGCTTACCAGCCTGTTAATCTTTATCACAAGAAGTTGTTATGGCTCTGAATTAAATGCAACCTCAATCATTGGCGGTGCTGTTCAATCGCAATTTAGTATGAATGTAAAAATAGCTACATGCTTACCCGCTACTGTTGACAATGTTACTTTTGGAGCAGTTGATACAGCGACTATTTTATCGGGTGAAGTTGAAGGGCACTCAACACTCTTTTTGGATTGTACGGGCACAATTAAGCCACAAAGAGTTACAATACTTTTTGAACCTGCTAATCCTCATTTAACCATGGGTAGTGTGGGTTATATTGGTTCAAAAAATACCACACTTGGCTATTTTGTGTCGTGGGAAGATGAACAAATAGGTGCTATTGGTGAAGGGGTACCAATGGGGAAGGCACTTTTTTTTAAAAAAACGGATGCTTCATTGATGAAAGTTAAACTTAAAATAAAACCAGTTGTACTTCCATTAGGAGGAAAGTCCGTTCATTTGGGTAATGGAAATACCCATATAACTATCAAAATAAAATATATCTGATATGAGTTTTTGTATGAATAAAAAAATATATATGTATTTTATTATTACTTGTTTAAGTAATTTTCCTCAACCAAGTTTATCAGATGAAATCTTACCTGATGCTCAATTAACAATTTCTTTGGATGTAGTTAGAATCACTTGTGATATTAATAATGGAAAAGGATTTAATAAAATAGTAGATTTTGATGTTATCAACGAAAGTAATTTATTAGCTGGTAATCAACCAGCCGTAAAAACACAGTTTATTGTTGATTGCCAAAAAAGTGGTTTTAAACCTGAGCATATTGATATCAAAGTTAAGCCTGGTAGCCAAGGTGCATTAAATAATGGTATTGGTGGTGAACTTAAAACCAATTTATCTGGTGTAGGAATTTATTTATCATGGGCAGACTCAAGCCCAATAAATCTATCTGGAGTGAATAAAAGTTTTAGTGCAGATCTTAATAATCAATTTGATATTAGTTTTTTTGCAAAACCATATGCTCAATCTCAAATTGTTGAAAAAGGTTCACTAAAAAGTAGCATAATTATTAATGCATTATATAAGTAATTTATTTTAATCTTATTCAAAAAGGGAACGCCATATTATGTTTCCTTTATATATTACAGAGCAATTGCTGTAATATTATCATTGGGGCTAAGATCTATAATTTTGTCCCCATGAATAGAAAACTGTCTTTAGTGCTAGGGGAGTGTTCATCATCAATTTCTGATTGCGGACGCTCAAGTAGATTATCTGCGCGATCGTAAAACAGCATGGTATCAAGGTTTTCACTACTGGCGACTTTTTTTAAACGTTGCTCTGAGTCATACAGGTATTCTACCCAACCTCGATAGGTGTCTTCCATGGCGCAAGATTATCTTGGGGATCATAAAACCACTTACACCATAAGGTAATGCCATTTAACGGGTGTTGTTTATCACGAGAGCTGAAAGTGCTAATGGTTCGCCCCAGTTTATCGTATTGCCGATATTGGGTGAGAGCTCCTTGAGTTCGACTGATTTCACGATGTAGGTCGTCACGTTCAAATTCAGTAATTAACTGTGAGCGACCGTCAATAAGGTGGTTGATGGCAGTGGCATGTCCGGAGCCGTAATAGAGCCAATTTAGGCTGTCACCTTGAGGTAACGTCAGACGGCTTAGGTTATTGAGTTCATCATAATTAAATTCGACGATATCGTCGCCCGTTTGTTCACGAGTAATGCGGCCAAGTGCATCGTAGGTAAAATGGACTTTGATTCGCTTGCAAACCCATTTCAAGACCACGTTGATTGGGCTGTTTGCTGGCGACCAATAGGCGGTTCATACTATCCCATTGATATTGGTAGCGATCAGTTAAGGTCTCACGTTTGACAAGGTTACCCGCCGCATCATAGTCGAGTAATATTGTGCGTGGTGCGGATGTGAAGACTCGGTCGCCTAAGTGAGCTTCTTCAACCAGTCGCCCCAAACTGTCATACGCTAAACGCGACTCTGTGTTATCCGGCCAAAAGACAGTGATAAGGCGTTCGCGTTCATTCTG
This sequence comes from Proteus sp. G3927, assembly GCF_963894685.1. Lineage (NCBI taxonomy): Bacteria > Pseudomonadati > Pseudomonadota > Gammaproteobacteria > Enterobacterales > Morganellaceae > Proteus > Proteus sp. G3927. The sequence continues at coordinate 69,093 of NZ_CAWQGX010000035.1, forward strand.
ATATTGCCAGTGCGTTTGGTTACCATTACCATCCGTTATGCTGAGTAGTCGGCCCAATGCGTCCCATTCACTAATATGTGTATGACCCAACGCATTGCGACAACCGCAAGGTAATCCAAACTCATCCCAAATTAGCGCCGTTTTAATGCCTGTACGGTCGGTATAATGAATAATTTGGTGATCATGATTAAGTTGCCAAAATGAGGTTGAACCATCGTGCCAATAAGCGGTTCGTGTGAGGTTGATATCATCATATTCAAGACGATAGCTTTCGCCTTCGCTCGTTTTGTTTTCAATCACTCGCCAAATATTATCTTCTGAAAGTGCCCAGCGGTATTCACTGCGTAAGCCATATTTATCGCTATGCCACGCCATAACACCGGCATCAGTCCACCCAAATTGGCGATAAGGGTGATTTGTCTGTTGCTCAACACGTATTAATTGGGCACTTTCGTTGTAAAAAATTGCAATGAAACTATTTAATGGGAAATTATAATGATTAAAATGTAATAAATTGTTTTTATTGAAATATACGCATTTTATTATTTTTTGATTATCAATATATAATCTATTTTATTTTTAAGTAAAAACCCATTAAATGAGTGGAATGCAAATTTAATGTATAAATTAGATATTAAATTATATTAAAGTTATTTATTATAAAATAAAACAGCATAAACCTTCGATAAGTCTCGTAGAGTTTATGCTGCTTTTGTTAGTATTTAAACGTGAAGAAAACCGAATAATACTAAATAATGATAAAGCTATTTATTACACATTAAACAAGAAGTTCATCACATCGCCATCTTGCACGATATAATCTTTACCTTCCGCACGCATTTTACCGGCTTCTTTCGCACCTTGTTCACCACCATAAGTGATAAAGTCATTATATGAGATGGTTTGGGCGCGGATAAAACCTTTTTCAAAGTCAGTATGGATCTTACCTGCAGCTTGTGGGGCAGTTGCACCTACAGGGATTGTCCAAGCACGGACTTCTTTTACACCAGCGGTAAAGTAAGTTTGTAAATCGAGTAACGCATAACCTGCACGGATAACACGGTTTAAGCCCGGCTCTTCGATGCCTAAATCTTGCATAAACTCTTCGCGCTCTTCATCGTCTAGCTCTGCAATATCTGCTTCGATAGCAGCACAAACAGGAACAACAACAGAGCCTTCGGCTTCAGCGATTTTACGTACCGTATCAAGATAAGGATTATTTTCGAAACCATCTTCATTGACGTTGGCAATATACATGGTTGGTTTCAGGGTTAAAAAGCTTAAATAACGGATAATCGCTTTTTCTTCATCACTTAAATCTAATGCACGCAACATACCGGCTTTTTCTAAGTGCGGTAAACATTTCTCTAAAACTTCCATCTCTGCTTTAGCAACTTTATCACCACCTTTGGCTTTTTTCTGATTACGATGCATTGCTCGTTCACAGGTATCTAAGTCAGAAAGCGCTAATTCGGTATTAATTGTTTCAATATCTTCAGCAGGATCGACTTTACCCGCCACATGCACAATATTGTCATTTTCAAAACAACGCACGACATGGCCGATAGCTTCAGTTTCGCGGATATTGGTAAGGAATTGGTTACCTAAGCCTTCACCTTTAGATGCGCCTTTAACCAAACCTGCAATATCAACAAACTCCATTGTTGTGGGTAACACTCGTTGTGGTTTTACAATTTCTGCTAACTTATCTAAGCGAGGATCAGGCATGGGTACAACACCTGTATTTGGCTCAATAGTACAGAATGGGAAGTTGGCTGCCTCAATACCTGCCTTAGTTAAGGCATTAAACAGTGTAGATTTCCCTACGTTAGGCAGACCGACGATACCACATTTAAATCCCATAAACGTTCACCTTGTCACATAAAAAACAACAGGAAAGGGGGAGCTCCTGTTGTGTGCTGTTAAAAAAATTGGCGCTATTATAGAACAAATCCCTGTTTGATTAAATCATCAGGGATTAATTGCGCAAAAGAAAAGGGCATGGCATTGCCCAGTTAACTTATTTGATACACTAATAGCTTTATTGATAGGGGTTAAGCTTTAAAGCTATGTAAACGATTAATGGCTTTTTCGTAACCATCACGCATCAGAATATCTGTACAAGCAAGGGCTTCATCAATTGCATCATCAATAAGTTTTTGCTCACTTGTTGGTGGTTTACCTAACACAAAACCGACCACTTTGTTTTTATCACCGGGATGACCAATCCCAATACGTAATCGATAAAAATTGGGGTTATTGCTAAATTTACTCTGAATATCTTTTAGTCCGTTATGGCCACCATTACCGCCACCCAATTTCATTTTTACCACACCCGGTGGTAAATCCAGTTCATCATGTGCAACCAATATTTCATCGGGTTGAATACGATAAAAATTTGCCATCGCTAATACCGCTTTACCACTTAAATTCATAAAAGTGGTAGGGACTAATAAACGAACATCATTACCATTTAAATTAATACGAGCAGTATAGCCGAAGAATTTGCTCTCTTCTTTTAGAGATTGTTGATGACGTTGAGCCAATAAATCAACATACCAAGCACCCGCATTATGGCGAGTCTGGGCATAATCAGCACCGGGGTTGGCTAACCCGACGATAAGTTTAATTTTACTCACAATTGCCTTTCACTGTTATCGTCTTAAAAGAAAGCATCTAGTTTACCTTTCTCTGTCAAGAAGCACAAAATAGATTGTCATGATTATTTTGTTGAAATCTTTCTAGGAGAGAATACTTATTATTTATAGGGCAAAAAGAGCGAAACAGGCGTATTAGCACCGATAAATGATTTATAAAAGCAATAAAACACATTTTTTGCAAAGAATTGTCAATAATTTTCAGAGCATGTGATCACTGCGACAATACCTTTTTAGTCTTTATGGCTATAATAACTGCAATGAATAAAAGGTTATTCGATGTATTTTGGTGTTGAATCGTCTGACGACGCGCTTGGAGGTGCAACATGAAATATAAACATGCTTTTGCCGTTGGCAATTTATTGATGGCTATCGGTATGGTGCTTATGCTCGGTAGTCTCGGTTATAATCTTCTTAGCCATATTTTTCCATTAGGACTACCTGATATTTTATCTGATGCTTCGCTAATGGGGATCTTTATTGGTGCACTTGTTTGGTTAGCAGGGGCTCGTATTGGTGGTAGAGAAACCGTTGCAGAAAGATATTGGTGGTTGCGTAATCATGACGAACGTTATCGTCGCCATGATAATCATCGTTATCCATAACAGTGTGGGCATCAATAAAATATAGATAAAATCATAATTCATAATAAAGTAAGAATAGATAATAAGTAACTCATTGTCGTTAATATGCAGATAATACATATCTAAAGACCCGCTGATAAAGTGATCGCGGGTTTTTTTATTGTCTAAATATTTTATCTTAAAAAGATAACAAAAAACCCGCTATAACATAGGCTATAGCGGGTTTAATTATCTCAAAGTACGATATTAAATCGACAAATTAATGTTCGAACATCGCAGAAATTGACTCTTCATTACTGATACGACGAATGGCTTCAGCCAACATACCAGACAAGGTCAATGAGCGGACTTTATTTAATGCTTTGATTTCTGCTGACAATGGAATTGTATCGCAGACAACCACTTCATCAATAACAGAGCTTCTGATGTTCTCAACAGCATTACCAGAGAAAATAGGGTGAGTCGCGTAAGCAAATACACGTTTAGCACCACGTTCTTTCAGCGCTTCTGCTGCTTTACATAATGTACCACCTGTATCGATCATATCGTCAACAAGGATACAGTCGCGATTAGCAACGTCACCGATAATATGCATAACTTGAGAAACGTTAGCACGAGGGCGACGTTTATCAATAATTGCCATATCAGTATCATTCAGAAGTTTAGCGATAGCACGAGCGCGAACAACACCGCCAATATCTGGAGAAACAACAATAGGGTTGTCCAATTCTTTTTGAAGCATATCTTCTAAAAGGATCGGGCTGCCGAAGACATTGTCAACCGGTACATCAAAGAACCCTTGGATTTGTTCTGCATGTAAGTCGCAGGTTAAAACACGGTCTACGCCTACACTAGATAAGAAATCCGCAACAACTTTAGCCGTGATAGGAACACGGGCTGAACGAACACGGCGATCCTGACGGGCATAGCCGAAGTAAGGAATAACAGCAGTGATACGACCAGCGGAAGCTCGACGTAATGCATCAACCATGACCACTAATTCCATTAAGTTATCATTAGTTGGTGCGCAGGTTGATTGAATGATAAAAACATCACCACCACGTACGTTTTCGTTGATTTGCACACTGACTTCACCGTCGCTAAAACGACCTACAGCAGCGTCTCCTAAGCTAGTATAGAGTCGATTGGCAACACGTTGAGCCAGTTCCGGGGTTGCGTTACCAGCAAAAAGCTTCATATCGGGCACGAGAAAAACCTCAGGCTTGCGTCCAGAGAGAGATATTGTTGACCTGTAAAGAACGTGTTTATCAACATAGGGTTTGTAAACATCATAGTTACGGGTGCAATAACACAGGTATCCTTGAGCGGAATAAATGCACAGGGGAAATGTTAACGCCTTGCGCCACAAATCCGTGCACCCACTCAGGGGCGTTAATTAACACTTCACTAGCGGCCTCTTGCGATTCAAACTCACCGAATACACAAGCACCTGTCCCAGTTAAGCGTGACGGTGCATATTCTAACAGCCACGAAAGCAGATATTCAACCTCACGAAAACGTTTTCTTGCGATCATTTCACAGTCATTTGCAAACGGAGCCTGTAATAATGCGCCCAGAGAGCGAATAGGCGAATTACGTTTTAATTCTGGATCTGTGAAGATTGTCGGGGTTGGGATAGAAATTCCGGGGTGAGCAACTAAATACCAACACTCTTTGGGTGATGCTGGGGTTAATATTTCACCAACACCTTCAGCAAAAGCGGCATGCCCTTTAACAAATACCGGCACATCTGCGCCTAACGTCACGCCGAGTGTGGCTAATGTTTCATCGCTTAGGCCTGCTTGCCAATGGTAATTAAGGGCTATCAGTGTTGTCGCAGCATTGGAAGAGCCTCCCCCTAAACCTCCTCCCATGGGCAGTTTTTTATCAATACTAATATCTGCCCCTTGATAGCGTAGGGGAATATGGTGCTGATGGCAGTATTGACGTAATAATTTGGCTGCTTTAATAATCAGATTATCTTCATCTGCAACCCCTTCAACGGGGGTTAAGATGGTTAACTGCGTATCATTACGGGGCGTAAAAGTCAGCGTATCGCCATAATCTAAAAATTGAAATAAGGTTTGTAGATTATGGTAACCATCGGGGCGTTTCCCGGTAATGTAGAGAAAAAGATTTAATTTGGCAGGAGAGGGCCAACTTAGTGTCATTGCTGTATATCCCAGTTATCCATTTTTAATTTTATCGTGCGTTCACCTTGTTTTAATTCAAGGCGCTGTGGCAAGTTCGGTGTTATTGCGGTGTCATAGGATTGGTAGGTTACCACCCAATCACCTTCTGGGGTTGGCCATGTAACCGATTTTAAAAGATGATTTGCATCGAGTTCAAAATCCGTGGCATCACCCGGTAAACCAATTAACCAAGCGCGTAAATTTTTTAAAGGGATCACCATACCGGTGAGCTGATAAATCATTTCAGTTGGATTGTCACTATAATACTTTTTACCACCATTATCAGTCACTTCAATCACACCAGGCATCACATTTAAGTCTAGCTCTGTCGTCCCCAATGGATTGGTTAAAAGTAAGCGATAGCGATCGGTATCTTTATCTTGCCAATAGAAACGTGCGTAAGTTTTATAGGTGCCTTCAATGTAAGCGAAGGCGCCACGTGTCTCATATTGTGAAATCTTATTTAATGCTTGTTGACGCGATTGCCATTGAACATCGTTATCTGACGCTGAACCTTGTGTTTGTATATTATTTAAATTACATGCACTTAGTAGCAGCGCAGCTAGCGGAAGGAGACGCAAAAGTGATTTGGTTGGAAAAATGCGTGAGCGCATAGCTGAGATATTCCTTACATTCGTTCTTTGTTGCAAAAAAGCGTATCATAAACGCGAAGATATAACGATATTTCGTTAAATAGTCGATTGAATTTGCCTATCATACAAGTAAGCACTTTTATTGAAAGAGTTCATCAAGTAGAATGGCGGCAATGAAGAGTCCATACTAAATGCGCTGTTTTAGGTTTATACTAAGTCAAGTCGCGAGTCGGTATTTATTCATAACTCAATTATAAGATATGACGTTATTAGCATTAGGTATTAATCACAAAACAGCCCCCGTAGCGTTACGTGAGAAAGTCTCTTTTTCTCCTGATACCATGGGTGACGCCTTAAATAACTTGTTACAGCAACCTGCTGTAAGAGGTGGTGTAGTGCTGTCTACTTGTAACCGTACTGAGCTTTATCTGAGTCTAGAAGATAAAGAAAATAGCCATGAACAACTGATCAGTTGGTTATGTCAGTATCACCAAATTGAGCCTCATGAGCTTAAAAATAGTGTTTATTGGCATCAAGATAATCAAGCAGTGAGCCACCTGATGCGCGTTGCTAGTGGTTTAGATTCTTTGGTGCTAGGTGAACCGCAAATTTTAGGGCAAGTCAAAAAAGCGTTTGCCGATTCTCAAAACTACCACTCGCTCTCTTCAGAGCTGGAACGTCTGTTTCAGAAATCCTTTTCAGTTGCGAAAAGAGTGAGAACAGAGACCCAAATTGGTGCTAATGCTGTTTCTGTCGCTTTTGCTGCCTGTACTTTAGCGCGCCAAATCTTTGAGTCATTATCATCATTGACTATCTTATTGGTCGGTGCGGGTGAAACGATTGAATTAGTGGCGCGTCACTTACGTGAACATCAAGTCAAAAAAATCATTATTGCTAATCGCACCAAAGAGCGAGCGCAACGTTTAGCGAATGAAGTTGACGCTGAGGTTATCACTTTATCTGATATTGATGAGTCACTTTCTCAAGCGGATATTGTGATCAGTTCAACAGCAAGTCCGTTGCCTATTATTGGCAAAGGCATGGTAGAAAGGGCGTTAAAGAAACGTCGTAATCAACCAATGCTACTCGTTGATATTGCTGTGCCTCGTGATATTGAACAAGATATTGAAAAACTGAGTAACGTTTATCTTTATAGTGTTGATGATTTAGAAGCTATCATTCAGCATAACCGTGAACAGCGCCAAGCCGCAGCCATTGAAGCTGAACATATCGTGCAACAAGAGAGTGGCCAATTTATGGATTGGTTACGTGCTCAAGGTGCTGTCGGGGCGATTAGAGAATATCGCGATAGTGCAGAAATGTTACGTGCAGAAATGGCAGAAAAAGCGATTGCATTGATACAAAATGGCGCTGATGCAGAAAAAGTGATCCAACAGCTTTCTCATCAGTTGATGAATCGCCTTATTCATACACCAACCAAATCTCTTCAACAGGCTGCCAGTGATGGTGATATTGAACGCCTGAATCTCTTACGTGAAAGTTTGGGTATTACCCATAATTAACTTTATCTAACAGGATCTTAATCTACGAATGAAGCCTTCTATTGTCGCTAAGTTGGAAGCTCTACAAGAGCGTTATGAAGAAATTCAAGCACTTCTAGCAGAAGCTGATGTTATTGCCTCTCAGGAGCGTTTTCGTGCGCTTTCAAAAGAGTATGCTCAATTAACGGATGTCACATCTTGTTATCGTCAATGGCGAAAAGTGCAAGATGATATGGAAGCGGCAGAAATGATGCTTGATGATCCTGAAATGAAAGAGATGGCTCAAGAAGAGCTAAAAGAAGCACAAAGCGTCAATGAGGAGCTAGAACAGCAACTTCAAGTACTGTTATTACCTAAAGATCCTGATGATGAGTTCAACTGTTTCCTTGAAATTCGTGCCGGAACGGGTGGTGATGAAGCCGCACTTTTCGCCGGTGACCTGTTCCGTATGTATAGCCGTTATGCCGAAGCACGTCGTTGGCGTATTGAAGTGATGAATGCAAACGAAGGCGAACATGGCGGTTATAAAGAGATCATTGCCAAAGTGATTGGTGATGGCGCTTATGGGGTACTGAAATTTGAATCAGGCGGGCATCGTGTACAACGCGTGCCTGAAACAGAATCTCAAGGACGCATTCACACTTCTGCTTGTACTGTTGCGGTATTGCCTGAAGTGCCAGAAGCTGAATTACCCGAAATTAGCCCAAGTGATTTACGTATTGATACTTTTCGCTCATCAGGGGCGGGTGGTCAGCACGTAAATACCACGGATTCGGCCATCCGTATTACGCATATCCCGACGGGCATTGTGGTAGAGTGTCAAGATGAGCGTTCTCAACATAAAAACAAAGCGAAAGCGATGTCAGTATTAGGTGCGCGTATTCGTGCTGCCGAAGTACAAAAACGTCAAGAAGCCGAAGCATCTGAACGCCGTAACTTATTAGGTTCAGGTGATCGTTCTGATCGTATTAGAACTTATAATTTCCCACAAGGTCGCGTGACGGATCATCGCATAAACCTTACGCTTTACCGGTTAGATGAGGTGATGGAAGGTAAACTAGATGCACTTATTCAACCTATTGTCACTGAATATCAAGCCGATCAGCTATCCGCTTTATCTGAGCAAGATTAATGAATTATAAACAATGGCTGCATCAAGCAGCCTTGCAATTAATTGATAGTGACAGCCCAAAGCGGGACGCAGAAATTCTATTAGGGCACGTAACAAAACGTGCTCGTACTTATTTGATTGCTTTTAGTGAAACTGTACTTTTAGAAGATGAACTAGTGCAATTGTCATCCCTCCTTGCTCGACGTATAAAGGGCGAGCCTATCGCTTATTTAGTAGGAGAGAGAGAATTTTGGTCACTACCTTTAAAAGTCTCTCCTGCAACACTTATCCCTCGGCCTGATACCGAATGTCTAGTTGAAAAAGCATTAGAGAAACTCTCTGCACAAGCAAGCCGAATTTTAGATTTAGGTACGGGGACGGGGGCTATTGCCTTAGCGATAGCTTCGGAACGTTCTGACTGTCGTGTCCTTGGTGTTGATTTTCAACCAGAAGCGGTAGCATTAGCGACAGAAAATGCACAACATTTGGCACTTAGCAACGTAGAATTTATGGAAAGTTGCTGGTTTAGTTCACTCTCTGGCTATCAATTTGATATGATAATCAGCAATCCTCCTTATATTGATGAAGAAGATGAACATCTTTCTCAAGGAGACGTTCGCTTTGAGCCATTAACCGCATTGGTCGCGGCAGATCATGGTTTTGCTGATATTGAGCTTATTATTACAAATGCCCGTCAGTTTTTAGCTAATAACGGTTGGGTATTAATAGAGCATGGTTGGCAACAAGGTGAAAGAGTACGTAATATTTTTATTGATAAGGGTTACTGCTGCGTGGAAACTTTCCGTGATTACGGCGGTAATGAGCGAGTGACAGTAGGTCGTTGGAATGATGATAGAAACCATAGCTGATTACGAATTTAACAAAGCCCCTTTGGTTAAGGGTATGATCCTTATCTCTCAGGCAATTCGCCCAGATTTTCCAGTCACTTCAGTTGGCTATCAATTGGCACAGCTGGTGGAGCAAGCAGAAGCGGAAATTCCCCACCAAGCCAGTATACAAGAGAGAATTGATGCACTGCTGAAGCTATTTTATAAACAATGGCATTTCAGTGGTGCAAGTGGCAAATATTGTCTTTCTGATACGTTATGGTTAGATAAAGTATTGGCCACTCATATTGGTTCACCTGTGTCATTAGGTTCCATTTTAATTTATATCGCACAGGCAATAAATTTACCGTTAGCGCCAGTTATTTTTCCTACACAGTTAATTATCAGAATAGATATTCCGGATGAAAAACCACTTTTCTTAAATCCCATTAATGGTGAATATCTTTCTCGTCATACTTTAGACGTTTGGCTAAAAGGTAATGTAGGCAGTACATCTGAGCTATCAGCATCCGATCTAGAAGAGTCAGAACACAGTTCTATTATTCGCAAGTTATTAGATACACTCAAAGTCTCTTTAATGGAAGAAAAGAAGATGGAGCAGGCACTTAAGACCAGTGAAACGGTATTATTGTTTGATCCAGAAGATCCCTATGAAATACGTGATCGTGGGCTGATTTATGCTCAATTAGAGTGTAATCATGTGGCATTGTCTGACCTTAACTACTTTGTTGAACAGTGTCCGGAAGATCCCATTTCAGAGATGATTAAAATTCAAATTCATTCAATAGAACAGCATCCTGTTGTTTTACATTAAAATTTAATCCCGTACTGGGTATATAACGGTACATGGCAAAATAAGATAGGAATAGATATGCAACATAAAGTGGTGAGTATTGGTGATATCAAGGTAGCAAATAATTTACCCTTTGTGCTCTTTGGTGGCATGAATGTATTGGAATCGCGCGATTTAGCCATGCGTATTTGTGAGCATTACGTCACGGTTACTCAAAAATTAGATATTCCTTATGTATTTAAGGCCTCTTTTGATAAAGCAAACCGCTCATCTATCCACTCTTATCGTGGACCGGGTCTTGATGAAGGAATGAAAATTTTCCAAGAGCTAAAAGAGACTTTTGGGGTAAAAATTATCACTGATGTTCATGAACCTTCACAAGCTCAGCCTGTATCTGAAGTCGTTGATGTTATTCAGCTACCGGCATTCTTAGCGCGTCAAACCGATTTGGTTGAGGCAATGGCTAAAACGGGTGCTGTAATTAACGTGAAAAAGCCACAGTTTGTTAGCCCTGGTCAAATGGGAAATATCGTCGAGAAATTTAAAGAAGGTGGTAACGACCAAGTGATTTTATGTGACCGTGGTAGTAATTTTGGTTACGATAATTTAGTGGTCGATATGCTAGGTTTTCATGTCATGATGCAAGCCTCAGAAGGGGCTCCAGTGATTTTTGATGTTACCCACTCACTACAATGCCGTGATCCATTCGGTGCGGCTTCTGGTGGTCGTCGTGGACAAGTCGCTGAGTTAGCTCGTGCAGGTATGGCAGTGGGTCTGGCAGGGTTATTTCTTGAAGCTCATCCCGATCCTGATCATGCCCGCTGTGATGGCCCATCAGCTTTACCATTAGCTAAATTAGAACCTTTCTTAGCTCAAATTAAAGCGATTGACTCTCTGGTAAAAAGCTTCCCTGAGTTAGATACCAGTAAATAACATTGTTATGCAACTACACACTGTAGTGAATATGTTCGGCGCTGATCTCCAGCGCCGTTATCATGAAAAAATCCACAAAATAACCCTTCATGGTGGTTTTAGTTGTCCTAATCGAGATGGCACATTAGGACGAGGAGGGTGTACATTTTGCAATGTCTCTTCTTTTGCTGATGAGCAAACGCAATATCACTCTATTGAAGAGCAAATCGCCTACCAAGCTAAGCATATTACCCGTGCTCGCCGTTATTTAGCTTATTTTCAAGCCTATACTAGTACCTATGCAGAAGTAGAACATCTACGAAAAATGTATGAAAGTGCATTATTACAAGCCAATATGGTTGGATTATGTGTGGGAACACGCCCTGATTGTGTGCCCGTCAGTGTGTTAGATCTACTGCAAGGCTATTGCGAACAAGGTTATGAAGTATGGTTAGAGTTAGGATTACAAACTGCACATAATAAGACATTAAAGCATATTAATCGTGGTCATGATTTTCAATGTTATCAAGCAACCACAAAAGAAGCGCGTCGCCGAGGTTTAAAGGTGTGTACGCATCTTATTATCGGTTTACCTCGTGAAGATCATCAGTTAAATATGCAAACCTTAGAGCAGGTAGTAGAAACCGGTGTTGATGGACTAAAATTACACCCTTTACACATAGTTGAGGGGAGTACGATAGCCAAAGCATGGAAAGCAGGGCGTATTAGTGCATTAACACAACAACAATATGTTTATACTGCTGGTGAAATAATCCGTCATACTCCTGCAGAAGTTATTTATCATCGTGTTTGTGCCAGTGCCAGAAAACCTACTTTATTAGCCCCTGAATGGTGTGAAAATCACTGGTTGGGTATGAATGCACTCTATCAATACTTATTAGAGAAAGGCGTACAAGGTAGTGGGATAAATAAGCCTTTTGTGGCTAATTGTAAATAATTATCCACTCAACATAAAATCACTTGTAACTTTTTTAATCATACTGTACGCTTTGAAGCTGTACAAAGGAGGTTGCTATGGCTCAAGCACTAGTAGAAAACAGTGAACGAGTGTCAATTCGTATCACTACAGAAGATAAATCACTGCTGGTTCGTGCTGCTAGTTTGGAAAATACAAACTTAACAGAGTTTGTACTTCGTAATATTGTACCTGTAGCTCGGCAAGTTATTGAAAATAATGAGCGTTTAAAATTATCAGAAAAAGACACATTACGTGTTATGGAACTTTTAGATAATCCACCAAAGCCTAATGCTAAACTACTTGCAGCGGCTTTTGCTCTACCGGACAATGCATGACAATACCAAATTGGCACGAAGAAGCGATCAGTAAAAAACATAATAGAAATGGATTTAATTGTGGCGATGCAGTACTAAACCAATTTCTGTATCGCCATGCAAGACAAAATCATGAGAATGGTAGTGCGAAAACATATTTAGCTATCAATAATAGTAATAATATTATATTAGGTTATTACAGCTTATGTCCTGCTTCTATTGAGTTCGAAAGAACGCCCGAATTGATCAAACATGGCTTAGCGCGTCATGATATCCCTGTTTTTAAACTTGCACGACTAGCTACGGATCTATCCGTTCAAGGAAAAGGTTTGGGTGGGCAATTATTGCTTGCAGCAGGAAGGCGTTGTCTTTCCGTTGCTAGTGAATTGGGAGGCGTTGCTTTACTTATAGATGCTAAAAATGAACGAGTCGCTAATTGGTATATTAGCTACGGGGCAATACCATTATTAGATACCCCTCTTTCTTTATTAATTTCCTTTAAAACCATTTATACTGCACTTTCAATGGCAAATAAAATATAAATAATAACTTAATAATTAAGCCCTTAATTAAATAGTGTAAATTAAGGGCTTAAAGATTTTTATAATTAATAATTAAAAAACTACTGAATTAATTCCATATCATCCAGCGCTTTTTGTAGCGAAGGATAAAAATTAAGTGTGCCATCAATTGGCGTTACTCGTGCTCTTGCTAATGTCTTTAATGGCTGGAAGGGAATATCACAAACAATAATATGAGTATCATGTTGCACATCCGCCACAAAGTGTTGAAAAGCATGTAATCCCCCAGCATCTAATACAGGTACAGCATCCCACTGCATAATAAGAGTTTTATATCCTTTACTACGTTCACGTAATTCATTAAAAATACGCTCGGCGGCAGCAAAGAATAGCGGACCATTAACACGCACAACTAATAATTGTTTATCATCATCAGTATAAGTTGATTCTGTTATTTTAGTCATATTAGCAATACGACGCATAAATAATAAAGAGGCTAATACAATGCCGATAGTGATCGCAATAACCATATCAAACAGCACGGTAAGCGATAAACATAATACTAAAACGATAATATCGTCTTTTGGTGCATGACGAATAAGATCGATAACTTTACGAGTTTCACTCATATTCCATGCAACAATTAATAACAATGCAGACATTGCTGCTAATGGTAAATAAGAGAGAAAAGGCGCTAAAACCAGTAAAGTTACTAAAACTAATAAAGAGTGCACAATCGCAGATACAGGGGACGTTGCACCGGCACGTACGTTTGCCGCTGAGCGGGCAATAGCCGCAGTTGCGGTGATCCCACCAAAGAAAGGCGCTACAATATTACCAATACCTTGACCGACTAACTCACCATTAGAGTGATGTTTTTTCCCCGTCATACCATCAAGCACCACAGCACAGAGGAGTGATTCAATCGCACCTAACATTGCCATTGAAAAAGCGGCGGGTAATAACGCACTGACCGTGCTCCAATTTAATGCAATAGACTCACCACTACTGGGTAAATTCCACGGTAGCACAAATTGTGGCAGGATCGGCGGAATACCTTGTCCTGTTGAACCATCAGGCAATAGATAGCTAAATTGTGAACCAATGGTGGCAACATCATGGCCAAATAAATTAACTATCCCCATAACAGCCGTACCGGCAATTAATGCTGGTAAATGGCCTGGAAGACGTAAATTCAATTTAGGCCAATAAATTAATACTAAGAGAGTGGTTGCACCTATTAATGTATCTCCAAGATGGATTGTCGGTAGAGCGGCACCTAGAGCAATCACTTTATCAATATAGGTTTCTGGGACATGCGACATTTCTAAGCCAAAGAAATCTTTGATCTGCATGGTGGCGATAGTGATGGCAATCCCCGAAGTAAATCCTAATGTGACAGAAACGGGAATATATTCAATGAGCTTACCAAAACGAGCTAACCCCATAACCACTAAAATAATCCCAGACATCAAAGTGGCAATTAATAGCCCACTTAAACCAAATTGTTGTGAAACAGGATAAAGTATCACCACAAAGGCGGCAGTAGGCCCTGAAACACTGTAGCGAGAGCCACCTGTTACAGCGATAATAATACCGGCAATAGCTGCGGTATAAAGACCGTATTGCGGGGGAACACCGCTACCAATAGCCAATGCCATTGCTAGTGGTATTGCGATAATGCCGACGGTGATCCCTGCAATAATATCTTTTAATAAACGGGCAAAAGAGTAAGGCTCTTTTACACATGCATCAATAAATGCACTAAAGGGGCGAACCCGGTTAACTTTATGCGTTTTCATTTAGGCTTAAACCAAAATAAGAAGTCAAATGCCGAATAAAGGCGATAAAAAAGAGCAGAAAGGATATCGCTTTTATTTGCTAATAATAATGTGATATATCAAATTATTAAACACTATCTTAATACTTAGCGAAAATTAAAGCAATTAATTGAAAAACTTAAGCAAAAGAGATAACGTTATGTAACGTATTGTATTTATTCTGTTACTTTCATGAAAAAGAAGTTTGACGTTATTCTATAAATTATATAAAGCGTTTTATTTTAGAATAATTGTCATTAAAAATAGTAATGCATAAAAATAGCTAAAAAGTATTTTATAAAATAAAGGAAAAAACAATTCTATAAATAAAGCTAATTAATGTATATGAAAAAGAGCATTTTTATTAAATAGATTAATTAAGTATCTAGAATCAGTTAATAGCAACGTATATAAAAACAATCACAATAAATTTATTATTACAATTTTAGTACTGGTAGCAAGCAGAACTTTGTCGCTGTATAGATGCTGTATAGATTAAGGACAGCAAGACAAAAAAACGCCTAGTTTTTTAACTAGGCGCTTTCTTAGAAGATGGCGGTGAGAGAGGGATTCGAACCCTCGATACGTTGCCGTATACACACTTTCCAGGCGTGCTCCTTCAGCCTCTCGGACATCTCACCATATTGTGGTTAAACATGGCATTCATGCTCAACGGGGCGCTACTATAGGGAAAAGAGTGATAAGCGTCAACAGCTAAATGCGTTTTTTCCTTAACTTTTGTGCCAACCAGTCAAATAAAAAACAATATGAACAAGGCTTAAGCAAATAATGTGATCTCTTTTGAGATGTAACATCCATTTTTTAGCTAAATTTCGTTAGCTGGTTAACATTATCAACATTTTTCTTAACAACTTTTTCAAACAGACTTGAAATAAAAGCATAACCCTCGCACCCTATGGTAAAAATGCTGGAGGAAGGCAAAAATGAATATTATTTTTTATCATCCTTTTTTTGATGCAAATACATGGATAAGTGGAATGAAAGCACGACTTCCTGACGCGCATATTCGTGTTTGGGAGCATGGTGATGATAAGCCTGCTGATTATGCAATGGTCTGGCTTCCTCCCTATGAAATGTTAGCAAGCCGTAACCAATTAAAAGGTATTTTTGCACTTGGTGCGGGTGTTGATGCCATTTTAAAGCAAGAGCAACAAAAACCAGGCACATTACCCGCTGGGGTTCCGGTAATGCGTTTAGAAGACACGGGTATGGGTTTGCAAATGCAAGAGTATACCATTGCTAAAGTGATGTATTATTTTCGCCGTATGGATGATTATAAACGTCAACAATCACAACGCTTATGGAAACAACTCCCCGCACATACTTATGATAATTTTGTTATTGGTGTTTTGGGTGCAGGTGCATTAGGCGCGAGTGTAGCGACTAAGCTTGCTGAACTTGGTTTTAACGTGCGTTGCTGGAGTCGTAGTAAAAAGCAAATTAATCAGGTAGAGAGTTTTTATGGTAACGATCAACTGAGCGATTTTGTTAAAGGGTGTCAGTTGTTAATCAATCTATTACCTTATACACCACAAACTCATGGTATTTTAAATTTCTCGCTTTTTGAACAGCTTAAACCTTCTTCTTATTTAATTAATTTGGCAAGGGGGGCACATCTTGTTGATCAAGATCTGCTAGAAGCTATTGATCAAGGTTATATTGCTGATGCCTCTTTAGATGTATTTAGCCAAGAGCCATTACCGGGTATGCATCCGTTTTGGACTCATCCTCGTATCTCTATTACACCGCATATTGCTGCTTTTACTATTCCAGATATTGCAATGGATACAATTGTTGAAAATATTCAACGTATTGAAAAGGGCGAAACTCCTTTTGGTGTTGTGGATATGAAAAGTGGCTATTAAATAATATAGATATAATATATATATAAATAGACAATAAATTTTATTTTATTGTCTATTTTTTTCCTAAACTTTCAAAAAAAGAACTTTTTCTAGAATTTAGATAATATAATAAAAAAATAGGCTATAAAAGATATCTCTTATAATATGTCTTATCGATGATACCTCATCTGCTTGAAATGTTGAGGTATTTATGATTGGTAAAATAATGACATATGTTAATAAGTTAACAGAAGTTGTTGTTTTTAATAATTATAAAGCAACAGATTATATTTCCGATGTGTCTAATACTCCTGTTTTATATAATAAAAATCAAAATATTAAACAGTTTAGCTTAAATAATGTAAATAATTATGTCTATCTTGGATCAACAAATAGTCCACTACTTAATAATATGGGAATTACCCTTGATGATGATGGAACCTTAATGTTAATAAAAGGGAAAACATATGATTTATTTACCGGATTAATTCAAAAGTACTTTAATGGAGGTTTTAAATATAATGTATTTCATATCAACTCTCAACATGGTGATGATATAAAATTTAAAGAACTATATGTCGATTATAATGGGTTTTTAATTGGGAGTAAGAGAGATAGTTCAGGAAATAACAATGAACTTTATAAAATAAAATTTAAAAAGATTGAAGGTGAATATAATTTAAACGATGACGCTACCGATAATACTAATATTAATTTTATTATTGAATATGAAAAATATGAAATAGAAGATAGTTTAAAACATGATTTATCTAATATTAATAATATTATAGAAAAAGAAGAAGGAAATGTATTAAAAATAAATAGAGAAGGGATGCCTATTACTATAACTTTACAAGATAATAAACTTTTTACATATGGCTTACCACCAACGCTAATATCTAAAGGGGATGACGTAGATGGTAAGAGTGAAAAAAATCAAATAAAATTGCCATTAAAATCAAAAGATAAAATATTAGCGATAAAACCGGTGTTAAATAAAATCCAACTTGTGGTTGATAAAGGTAATAAAATAAAAATATATTACTTTGATCCTCTACATATTTTTGCATTAAAAGATTATCATTATGAAATCACTCGTTTAACTCAAGAGCCACCGTTATCTTTTTATTCAATGGTTGGAGAAAATAACTATAAAAACTATCACTCAGGACAGCCATTTTCTACTCAAAAAATAGGTAATTTTAGTGCTAAAAATATTCCCTTTTTTTCGTCGGCTATTGATAATGCAAGGGTTCACTTTGATAGAGCAAAACAACAATATGCATTAAAAAAATATGGTGCAATGGTAAAAGATATCGCGAAAAGTCTTGATCCTGGTTTTAGAGGTATATTTTCTACTATAAAAGCTATAGTTAATTCTGCTACATTACCGAGAACAATTAAAACGGTTGCTCTAAATGATGTAAAAAAAGCGATTAAACATGATTATCATCTGCTTAATAAATATATTACTGGAATTAACAATGGTAAATCTCAAGGTGAGGTTGTTTATTCTTTAGTAGAACAATTAAATGATAAAGAAAGCATTACAATTAGCCAATATAATGATATCCGTGCATTCTTTGGCATTAGTGCATTTAATTTACCTAAAAGCATTGATGTAAATGCATTTCTTTTAGCTAATTATGCAAAAACACATGCTCTGACAATTTCAAAAAATAAGCAAGATGAAGTTGTATTCTCATTTGTAAATAAAATGGATGCGGGGATTGCTACGGGCTTATCTGCTGGGGTTTTTAGCTATGATCAAAAATGGAGAGAAGGGCCGATTGATTATGGTTTTGTTACACCGTTAATGGCCAGTGTGATACTCGATTATCATTATGAAAAAAAATCTAATTTTTCATTTAAAATTCAACCAAAAGATTTAGTCGAATTTATTAATCAAGGGGTATCTCTTACAGAGAGTGAACTTAAGGATAATGCAACGCTGGAATTTAATAGAACACAAAACGCGTCATTAGGTGTTGAACTTAGAAGTGAAGCTAGTTTTGATGTGGGAGTTTCTGCTAATGAAAATATAGAATTAAATTTACCGAGAAATGCGGTTGGTGCTAATCTCTCTTTAAAAATAATAAATGTCATTCACAATATAAATAAATTTATTGGTCATGGAGAGACCAAAGCAAAACAGTTGGAAAAAAATGTTGATGTTGAGTATTTTAGCGGAAGTTTTGAATTATACCGAGATTTAAAATTTACACCTTCAGCGACAAAAGCATCGCATAATATTCACTGGTACCCATTGACATCATTGAAAAATTTTGAAGTCATGTTAGAAAAAAGAGTTAATTCACTATTTAAACATAGGATTTATGATGGCAAAATAAAACAAGACAAAAAAGAATTTGAAGCACATAAAAATAATTTAAAAGGACTTTATAAAAGAGTACTTAAAATAAATAAGCTATTTGATAAATACCCCGTTCAATACGATGTTAAAAGAAGTATAAATAAACTTGATCATGTTTATTTACAGTTGGATGCAAATAAGAAATTAAAAAACAAACTAAATCCACAATTGATGGAGAATGATCTTTCTCTCAAGAGTGATGTAATAGATAACTCAATAGATCTAGTACACAATAATAACAGAGTACAACAATTCTTAGCTGATTTAACAGAAAAGAAAAAAATACTTTCTTCACAGCAAAAAAATAATATGAATGAAAAATTTACGCCATATTTTATTTCTAAATATCAGCTAAATAGTGAGGGGAAAGCGCGTTATACAGTGCTTGAAACTCAACTGGAAGAGCTTATCAATGAAGTGAAAACCGATGAAAATCTAACAGTTAATGATATAAAAGATAAATTAGATAATTTCTATAATAGCGCGAAACAAGAGTTAAATAATATTGAATACCAGCTTAATTCAATAGATGTGATGTCTATAAGTGAACTCGCCGATAAAGCAAAATCATTTCCTCTTGCTTTTTTACGATTAGAAAGCAAAAAGTCTATTATGCATCATCAAGTTAAAGGTGAAATTAATTTTTTATATGATAAATATGAAAAGCAATTGGATAAAATAACTACCAATTATTATTTTCAGTAAACCATTTATTTTTCTTATCTTTGTTTGGGGTGATGTATAACGCAATATATTATTATTCAATGTTTTTTAGTTTTTTATAGTAGCCCTCTATGGAATAATATCTTATATTTCAATGTGTTTTTCTTTTTTATAGAATTTAGTTCTAATAAATTCATGTAATCGAAAGGATAAGTTTATTAGATTGTCATTTGGCCTAATATGGTGCTATAAGATAGTTTCCCCTGTTAATCAGACAATATGACTAATGAATATAGCAAGTCTTCTTGAACAAATTGCAGATAAAGGTTGGTGTGTATGGGATGATTTCCTTACACCTGAGGCGGTTAAACAATTGCGTGCTTGTTTTGGTAATGATGCACAACAAGCACGTATAGGACGTCATGAAAACCTATTAGCAGAAACCACGATACGCAGTGATAAAATTCGTTGGCTAGAGCCGCAAATGGGAGAGCCAGTTCAACATTATCTTATGCAGATGGAAAGCATTCAACGAGCAGTTAATCGTGAGTTCTTTTTAGGGCTGTTTGAATATGAAGCGCATTTCGCTTGTTATGAAAAAGGTGCTTTCTATAAAAAACATCTTGATGCATTTAAAGAAAATGTCACAAGACGTTTAACGACAGTGTTATATCTTAATGATGAATGGGCACCACAAGACGGTGGAGAGCTAGTTATCTATGATCTGGATGATAATCAATTAGCGACAGTCGCTCCTCAAGGTGGCCGTTTAGTGGTTTTTCTTTCAGAACAATTTCCACATGAAGTATTACCTACTCATAAAGAGAGGATCAGTATTGCAGGGTGGTTTCGAGTTAATGGTGTCAGAGATAATTTTCTCGATATCGCCAGCTAAATGATGCAATAAAGTGTTATTGTCGTAATAGAAATAACATGGGATTAGGCGCGTTTCTTATATTAGGCTATATAGCTTAATGATAAGAGCGCGCTTTTTCTGTTATTAATGACTGAAAATAATGTGTAATTAATGGAATAGGGTGAAAAGAGAATAAAGAAAATTGTTGATTTTCTGGTGGTTAACAGGACAATAAAACCAAACTTTATGGGGTGAAAATAGAATGAATGAATTTTCGATTGTCTGCCGTCTACTAGGTACATTATTTCAACGAGCACCGAGTGATGCTATTTTAGCACCGATCATAACCATGATAGCGGAAGATAAACTAAGCCAATTATGGCCATTAGAGCAAGATGAACTATTCAAAACGTTAAAAAGTAGCGTAGCTGATTTAGCAGCAGTAGAAGCTGACTACCAATCGCTTTTTGCTGACCCAATACCCGCAGTATCTCTTTATGCACATGATTACGGTGATATAAAAGAGCAAGATATTCGTCAATTCTTAGTCACTCGAGGTATGCCTGTCACCGGATCAGCGACAGATAGCTTTGGTGCGTTGTTACTTGCGGCTTCTTGGCTTGAAGATAATGCCGCACAAGATGAAGTATTAGCACAAACACAGTTATTTGATAACTATCTATTACCTTGGGCGGGAACCTTTTTAGGTAAGGTTGAAGCGCATGCTAAAACAAATTTTTATCGTACTTTAGCAGCAATTACGCGTGGTGCACTTTCTGCATTACGAGAAGAATTATCAGATGAAGAAAACGAAAAATAAATAATTAAATCCTATAATAAAAACGTTGTTTTTTTGAACGGCACCCTAGAATAGCTATCTTATTTGGGTGCCGTTCTGCTTATTGCGCATGTTATGGCTAGAAAATAATTAATTTATATCAGCATTAATCCTATGACTCATCATCATGATTAATATTCAATATATATTATAATTATTTATATTTATAAAAACCAATGCCCTTATTACGATAAAAATATTTAATTAACCATTTTGTGATTAAAGTTGGATCACAAACTTACCCGGTTTAACTTCAATCCCTTTTGCTAATTTAAAGGCAGCCGCTTCTGCACTATTTTTTTCAGGGTTGAGCACATAAACAGGCTGATTATCAAAATAAGTCGCAATAGTCGTATCTAAGTAAGGTTTTAATGCCATTACAACTGGCTCCATTTTTTCAGGAGACACTTTATAGCTATCAATTTTCATTGACTTGATATATATCGCCCCAAGCTCTGCTTGATAAAAGGGCTGGCCTGATAAAGTTAAATTCACATTCGCGCCAGTTTTGCCAAACAAAGAATCAATTTTAAGAGAAGCACTACCAGAAAAGCTCACTTTTCCAGGCTCAGTACGACCAATTTGGATCGCTAAATCACTTAATGTGATATCGGCAGAAACAACACCGTCTTCCCCAATGTGTTTTTGTAATCCCGATTTTTGACTCAGATAGTCATTAATTACTTTTTCACTGACATCAAATTGTCTGATTTGATCACAGCCAGTCACTAAACTAGTTAATACAAATAAAGCAGTCAAAAAAATAGCTTTCATACACACTCCTTGATGGTAAACACGCTAAGTGTACCTGATCTCTATGGGGTAAGCATGGCTGTTTCAATTTTTTTACGATTAAATTGTCGATGTAGTGCGTAAAGGGTGATAAACCCTATTGTGCCTAATAAAAACCAAGGTAGTTCAGGCAGTTCAAGTTGTTTGCCAATATCATACATCCATCCCCCTCCGGTATAGCCAATCGCGCCACCAAAAGCTAACCCTAATCGACTAAAACCCATATAACTGCCTCGAGCACGAGGATCTGCTAAAGAGGCACTTAATGTTTCTCGAGCAGGCTCTGCGGTAATAGTGCCTAGGTAAAATAGGGTGATAATAAGAAATATGGCATGTAATGAGTGGGTGATCCCCACAGGAAACATACTGATACTCATCAGAAATAATCCTGCCATTAAGCGCTGTTCTAGGCGAAAATGTTTTTCACTCCAACGGGCAATAGGGTAAAGCAGTGTTAATGATAATAAAGCTTCAATCGCATACATCCATTTTACTGCGCTAGGGGTGCCGGCAATTTCATTAACAACAATCGGAAACATCAGCATAACTTGTACCGACAGTACAAAGTATCCCGTAAGAGTAAGAACATACTGAACAAAACGTTTATCAAGAATAACGCGTTTTAGCCCTTCTTTTATCGGTGTTCTCGTGGTTGATATACGATAGGCAGGTAGTAACCAAGCATTAAAAATAGCCGCAAGAACGAATACGCCAGCGCCAACCCAACAAACTAAATGGAAATCATAAAGGAGTAACCAACTGCCAATTAAAGCCCCAATAACGGCACCCGCACTATCTTGCATTAATAATAAAGAATAAAACCGACCCCGTTCATAAGGGCGAGTTAATTTTATCACGAGGGCAGTTCTTGGCGGATCAAATAAAGTGCCACCGAGTGCAGATAAAATACAAGATAACCAAAGGATCCAAGGTTCATCCGCTAAAGCCATTAATGCAAAGCCAAGAGCACGTAATAGCATACCGGTAATAATCATCGGCTTAGCACCAAATCGGTCTGCGATGGCACCGCCAAAAATGCCTAAGCCTTGCTGTACAAGTTGTCTTAACCCAAGGGCAAAGCCGACAATCACACCCGCCCAGCCTAATTGCTCAACAAACCGAATTGATATTAAAGGGAATACGACAAAAAATCCTAAAACAACCAGCATATTGTCAAGGAGGAGAAAGTATTTCCCCAAGGTGCGAGCTTGTGTTACCAGTGCCATTATTCACCATAAGTTAAACAAATGATTTAAAATAAATAAAAGGGAGGGCAAAGACAGAGCTTTGTTTATCTATTCTGTCTGTTAATTTTATTAATTGATAGCTTATTATAGATGATATTTTTTTATTGATGATAATGCTAGAAATAGTAGGATTACTTCAGAATAAGATTAATCAAAAATACAACAGGACTGATATGTTTGGTTATCGTAGTGGGATCCCTAAAGTTCGTTTTGAAACGAAAAGAATGATCGTTCGCTTAGCTTATGAAAGAGATGCAGAGAAGTTAGCTAATTACTATACACTAAACCGCCATTTCTTGATCCCTTGGGAGCCAGTAAGAGATAAATCGCACTATTTACCTTCAGGGTGGGAGCACCGCTTACTTTATATAAATGAATTGCATCGCCAAGAGAGTGCTTTTCATTTTCTATTATTGACGCCAAAAGAAGATGAAGTCATTGGGGTCGCTAATTACAGCAATGTCATGCGTGGTGCTTTTAATGCCTGCTTTTTAGGTTATTCAGTCGGTGAGAAGTGGCAAGGGCAAGGCTATATGTCAGAAGCATTGCATGAAACATTACGCTTTATGCAACGTCAACAAGGAATGCATCGTATTATGGCAAATTATATGCCTCATAATTTACGCAGTGGAAATTTATTGGCTAAACATGGCTTTGAACGAGAAGGTTACGCTAAAAATTATCTGCAGATAAATCAAGAGTGGCGTGATCATGTGCTGACCGCATTAACAACTCGTCCTTCTCCCAAAGGATAATGGCGAATATACATTAAAATAGTGAGTTTTTTGACTAAGGTGAACTATTTTTTGATCAAAAAAACAGTTAAGTGTATTCCTAGCAAGTTGATGATTGATTTTTCAGTGTGAGAGACGGAGTATAGTCTCTTTCTTTTTATTCCTTACCACAACAAACACTAGAATGAACTATGAATTTACTTAAATCACTGGCTGCAGTGAGTTCGATGACGATGTTTTCACGAGTACTGGGCTTTATTCGTGATGCGATTATTGCGCGTATTTTTGGCGCAGGTATGGCAACCGATGCTTTTTTTGTTGCTTTTAAACTACCTAATCTATTGCGACGCATTTTTGCCGAAGGCGCATTTTCACAGGCATTTGTTCCTATTTTAGCTGAGTATAAAAGTCAACAGGGAGAAGAGGCAACTCGTACCTTTATTGCTTATGTATCGGGAATGCTGACGTTGATCTTAGCGATTGTCACAGTAATAGGGATAGTTGCCGCACCGTGGGTTATTTATATTACGGCACCCGGTTTTGCGGATTCAGCGGATAAATTCCAACTCACAACGGATTTATTGAAAATCACCTTTCCCTATATTTTATTAATTTCATTAGCATCATTAACAGGGTCTATTTTAAATACTTGGAATCGCTTTTCTGTTCCAGCTTTTGCACCTACGTTGTTAAACGTGAGTATGATCTTTTTTGCTCTCGTTGTTGCTCCTTATTGTGATCCACCTATTATGGCGCTTGCTTGGGCTGTTTTAGCGGGAGGAATTTTACAGCTGGGGTATCAACTTCCGCATCTGAAAAAAATAGGGATGTTGGTATTACCGCGGATCTCGTTTAAAAATAGCGGGGTGTGGCGTGTTATTAAATTGATGGGACCCGCTATTTTAGGGGTTTCTGTTAGCCAAATTTCGCTGATCATCAATACTATTTTTGCCTCATTCTTAGTGTCTGGCTCAGTCTCTTGGATGTATTACGCCGATCGCCTAATGGAGCTTCCTACTGGTGTGTTAGGGGTGGCATTAGGAACAATTCTATTACCTTCATTATCTAAAAGTTTTGCCAGTGGCAACACACAAGAATATCAGAAATTAATGGATTGGGGATTAAGGCTTTGTTTTTTATTGGCTTTACCTTGTACCTTGGGTTTAGCTTTATTATCAGGTCCTTTAACCATTTCGTTATTTCAATATGGTAATTTTAATGGGCATGATGCGCTAATGACTCAACAAGCATTAGTGGCGTATTGCATTGGGTTAATGGGGTTAATTATTATAAAAATATTAGCACCGGGCTTTTATTCTCGCCAAGATATTAAAACCCCGGTTAAAATTGCCATTGCAACGCTTATTTTGACTCAATTAATGAACCTTGCTTTTGTTGGGAGTTTAAAACATGTGGGACTGGCTCTTTCGATTGGATTAGCCGCTTGTTTTAATGCAGGAATGCTATTTTGGCAAATCCGTAAACAAGATATTTATCAACCATTAGCGGGTTGGCCTATCTTTTTATTAAAACTTGCTGTTGCGTTAGCTGTGATGAGTGCTGTATTAGTCGGCATGCTATGGGTGATGCCTGATTGGCAACAAGGGAATATGCTAATGCGTATTTTACGTTTATTACTTGTTGTTGTGGCAGGTGCCGCAAGTTATTTTGTCACTTTATATGCTGTTGGATTTAGACCGAAACATTTTTCTCTACGAGCATTATAATTTTATTGTCAAACTGGCGCCTCACTGAGTGTAACAAAGTGGGGCGTTGTCTATTTATTACCACTATTTAACATCACCTATAGTTAGTGTTTCTCTCTTATTTTAGACAAAAAATATTGTTATCTAGATCACATTTATACCATGTAATTTACGCAATAAAATACATGATTAAATTTTCTAGCGAATAGTCGTGAAGGAAAACAAGAGATAAACATTTATTTTTTTATTAATTTTTTTTCTGTCAAATAAATAAATTTTCCATTTTTTGCCTATATTAG
This sequence comes from Proteus sp. G3927, assembly GCF_963894685.1. Lineage (NCBI taxonomy): Bacteria > Pseudomonadati > Pseudomonadota > Gammaproteobacteria > Enterobacterales > Morganellaceae > Proteus > Proteus sp. G3927. Next base: position 95,293 of record NZ_CAWQGX010000035.1, read on the forward strand.
CCCATATTTAACCATTAATTAATAAGAAAAACTTAACATATTTTAAAGGTGATGGGTTTAGACAAATTGTGTACTTTAAGTAATATTTTACATAAAGTAAAAAAATAGACGCTATTTTCTAGCAACTTACGCTTTGACAAATTATCTTTTTTTAGATAAACTCTCTTGTGTTGTTTAGGTTTAAAAATTGACACATCTGTTAAATATTTCTTACTAAATGATGAGATATTACGAATATTTCAAAATGTTGAGCTATATTTTAAAACATTTGAATTCTTTGATTTGAGACATATTATTATTTTTTCATTCAGGTAGATTAACAGTGACTGTAAAGTTATTTGCTTGTTATCGTTCAGTACTACTGAAAGCAATCATATCTATTTTGTCTGCGCTTCGGATAGATAATGCGATTGCTAGGGATAAGCAGTGAACAGTAGATTGTGTTAATAATGAAATTTATTTTGGATCTGTGATTGGTAAGTAGTTATAACTACTCATTTTAGGTCTAAAACCTGATAGTGGTTTTTTCATTTCTCCCGTCTTTGTTTTCTGTTTTTCCCTCTCTTTTCTTATTCTTGAATACCTTTCTTTATTTTTTCTATTAATAGCTCTATAACGCAAATTATTTTCTATCTAATTTATTATAATTAACTAAGCTATCAAGCGTTATAACCGTTGAATATGTAGAATAAAAACTACTAAATAATCATTTAACGAGTATTTTATCACACTAAAAAATAAAGTGTGTTTTAGGAGCGATTATGAAAAAGGCCATTATCCTTTCGGTATCATTAGCCACATTATTTCTTGCTGGTTGTACTGCAGATGGAAAAATCAAAACCTCTCAACTGACACCTGTTAACTGTGTCGGCGTATTTAATAAAACTAATGAACAAGTCAGCTTTACGGCAAAAGATGTTGATCAGCGCTTATACAGCCCAGATAAGCCAATAGACAGTGTTGATGGCTGGATTGATGTTAAAGATGTTTCTGGTCTTCTCTGTGAGGATGTGATCACGGCTAATGAAGACTAGTGAAGGCATGGTTTATTGTTAGTTAAGATAGTAACGGTTAATCAACTCGCTATTAAGTTTCTATCTATTAAGTTTCTATAATGAAAAACCGATGGTGATTTCACCATCGGTTTTTTTAGATAAATATAATGGCTTAATTACATTCTATCGACAGTTTCAATACCTAAAGTCTCTAAGCCTTGCTTTAAGGTTCTTGCTGTTAAACGTGCTAGCTTAAGACGGCTTTGGCGTACATTGTCATCTTCGGCCGATAGAATAGGGCAGTTCTCGTAAAAACCTGAGAAGGACTGCGCTAAATCATATAAGTATGCACACATCACATGAGGTGTACCTTCACGTGCAACCTGCGTGATAGTCTCGTCAAACTGTACTAAACGTAGTGCCAGTTGTTTTTCATGAGGCTGTGTTAATGAGATAGGCTGGGTTAATGCGCTTTCATCTATTTCTGCACGTTTAAAGATAGAGGCAACACGAGTATAGGCATATTGCATATAAGGTGCAGTATTACCTTCAAAACTTAACATCAGATCCCAATCGAAAATATAATCGGTGGTTCTGTTCTTTGATAAATCTGCGTATTTAACAGCACCAATGCCCACTACACGAGCAATATTATTTAATTCCTCTTCATCCATATCAGGATTTTTTTCGCGAATTAATGTTAATGCTCTTTCATGAGCCTCATCGAGTAAGTCAGTTAAACGTACTGTGCCACCCGAGCGCGTTTTAAATGGACGCCCATCTTTACCTAACATCATGCCAAACATATGGTGTTCGAGTGACATACTATCAGGAATATAGCCTGCTTTACGGACAATAGTCCAAGCTTGCATTAAATGCTGATGTTGACGTGAGTCGATGTAATATAATACGCGGTTTGCATGTAATTGTTCATGGCGATATTTAGCACAGGCAATATCCGTTGTTGTATAAAGGTAACCACCATCTTTTTTCTGGATAATGACTCCCATTGGTTCGCCTTCCTTGTTTTTATATTCATCAAGGAAAACAACAGTAGCGCCTTCACTTTCAACAGCAAGACCTTTTGCTTTAAGATCAGCAACAATACCCGGCAACATTGGGTTATAAAGACTTTCACCCATAATATCATCTTCGGTTAAAGTGACATTAAGGCGTTGATAAGTTAGCTGATTTTGTTGCATTGTGATATCGACAAGCTTGCGCCACATAGTACGGCAGTATTCATCACCACCTTGTAGTCTAACGACATAATTACGGGCACGTTCAGCGAATACTTCATCTTCGTCATAACATTTCTTAGCTTCACGGTAGAACTCTTCGAGATCCGCTAATGCCATATCTGCGGCATTTTCATTTTGCTTTTTCTCTAAATAAGCAATCAGCATACCGAATTGCGTACCCCAATCACCAAGGTGATTAGCGCGAATAACATTATGACCTAAAAAAGAGAGAGTACGTGCGCTGGCATCACCAATAATGGTTGAACGCAAGTGACCCACATGCATTTGCTTTGCAACGTTAGGTGATGAGTAGTCAATCACAATCGTTTCAGGGGTTACCTTGGTAATATTAAGGTGCTCATCCGCTAATGCGAATTCGGCTTGTTGTGCAACCCAAACGGGTGATAAGAAGATATTGATAAAACCAGGGCCTGCTATTTCAACTTTATCTGCAATATCTGTGATATCAAGGTGTTCCAGAATTTTTTCTGCGAGTTGTCGGGGTGGGATACCCATTTTTTTTGCCGCTCCCATGACACCATTCGCCTGATAGTCACCAAATTGCACTTTAGCTGACTGACGGACAAGTGGTTCGCTATCAGCAGGGGCGCCAGCAGCGCTCATCGCCATACTGATTTTTTCTGAAAGAAAAGCCTGAATATTCACCGGGTTACCTTAAATTATTGAGAAAATAAAACCTGACGACATTAGCCAGACAGGTTTTTATAAAGAATATGAATTTAACCTTGAATTTATAACATATTCTAGCTAGAACATGCTACTATCTGCGCCTTATCTTTAAGGGTTTTTCTCTGTTTTTTCTCTTAGGTTACTTATCATGGTGCTTTTTTCCGCAATTCCTTTCTTAAATAACTTAACGCAAGAGCTTCCTCTATTTGCAAAAAATTTAACTCTACTGGCGAATAAACTATCCCTCGACCTTGATGCTTATCAAACCGATCATATATCGTTACGTTGTCACGATTTGGCGTTAGCAGAACAGTGGCGTAATGGCTTAAGTCAATGTGGCGAGTGTATTTCAGATAATATGATTAATGGGCGACCTATTTATCTCTTTAAGCTAGCCTCACCTTTAACACTGTTAGGCCAGCAAATATCTATTGTTGAGTTACCTTATCCAACAGATAAAAAATACCAATATCAAGGTTGGGAACATATTGAACAGGTAATAAATGTTGCTCCTGAAAAATTAGTTGAAAAGGTGATGACATTATTACCCCATCCTTTACCTGAAGGGATTAAAATTAAAATAAGTGAACCTAAAGCTGAAAAAGAACGTTTACCTAATCCAACCGTTGCCATAACCGATGGTATCGTTACCATAAAGTATCACCCATATTCCTTACTGAAAATTGTAGAAAGTGAGTGTTGAACAACATTTTTAGAAAATAAATTGCTTGTATCAGCACAAAATTCTGATATTGGAATTGAATGAGTAACGATATTCGACAACTATTATTAACAATTACTGATAGTAGTTGCTGAGAAATATCGTTATTTTCTAATTGCTTTCTGTATTAAGGATAGAGAGGGGTGGTATGGCAAAACTGGAGATTTGCTGCTTTGGTGCAGAATGCGCACTGATCGCAGAACGTTCGGGGGCTGATAGAATTGAGCTTTGTACAAGCCCGTCAGAAGGGGGTGTAACACCGAGTTATGGAATATTAAAACAAGTCATAGATCTCGTTCGTATCCCCGTTCATCCTATTATTCGTCCGCGTGGTGGTGATTTTTGTTATAGCCAAGCCGATTTTGCTGCGATGAAAAACGATATCAGTATGATCCGTGATATGGGTTTTTCCGGTGCTGTGGTTGGTATATTAAATGAAGAAGGTCACATTGATTTACCTAAGATGGCGATTTTGATGGAATTAGCAGGGCCTTTAGCCATTACGTTTCATCGCGCTTTTGATATGTGTATTAATCCATTGCTAGCGTTAGATCAGCTGACTCAATTAGGTGTTGCTCGTATTTTAACCTCAGGTCAGCAAGCTAATGCTGAATTAGGCTTACCTCTATTAAGAACACTGAATGAAAAAACCCAAGGGCCGATTATCATGGCGGGGGCGGGAGTTCGTTTAAGTAATATTCAGAAATTTTTAGACTCGGGATTACAAGAGATCCATAGCTCAGCGGGCAAACAAGCACCCTCGACAATGAATTATCGTAAAGCGGGGGTCACCATGAGTTCAGACAGCGAAGTGGATGAATTTACCCATTATTGTGTGGATGAAGATGTGGTGGGGGCAATGAAGGATATTATGAGTATTTATACAACATCTGTTAATTAATATAATCTTTTATAAATCGAAAGGGAGTGATAGTGTTTCACTCCCTTTATTAAACTTATTGACCAATAGCTAGATTATTAATAGCCAGACCAATCCAAGATGGAACGGGGCGATGTTTTCCGTCAGGTTGTGTTATCAAAGAGCACCACAAACCTGCTTCGTTACAAGATGAATCAGGCCTTGTATCACCTCTCACTGTGAATTCATCTGCCTTTAAAGCCAGCGCAGCTGAGCCACCGCCATCTAACTCCATAGATTGCGCAATGCTAAGGCCATAATATAAATGATGCAGATCATTGCGGCTTATTCCCTCTCTATAACTGCCACCTTGGAAAATATAAATAAGGCTATTGTTATCATCGGCACCCATTGCGAGTCGGGTTGTCTCTGAATCGCCAGAATCAGGGGTAGGGAGTGGTGTTAATCCGCGAACAGGTAAACCGGAGCCTGATATAGCAATAAAGTGATATCCTGATAAAGAGAGTTCATTAGCATACAGTTCAATCGCAGGATCAGATACTTTTTTGCTATAGTAGATATCTATCCTAGATGTTTGATCTAACACCCAAAACAGTGCATCTAATGCGATTTGTTCATTATTGTTATTGATAAAGTAATTAGGCCCTGCAAAAAACTGATTGGGCTCGTTATGAGTACCATGAGTGGGCCCTTGTGCGATATTATCGTAATATATCCCTAATGGCACTGAGCAAAGATTACTCTGCCAAGTGGTGTTATTGAGTTGAGGACGAACATCAAAATAGTTTGCATTTAAAGCCACTAACGGTTTACCCAGCTTTATCCATGCCTGTTCTGGGGTATAAAGCTCCGCTGTCTGTGAAGTACCATCCTGTGTTTTAGCATTTGTATTACCTTCGCAGCGGGCTGCCTCGCCTTGATGAGTATCACCTAATAGATGAGGAATAAGGTATTTTTCTTTTTCATGGATCCTAGGAATAATCAGTAGATTGCCGTTATTGGCTAATGTATAGGTTCCTGAGCCTGCATTCATTGGTATTTCATAATGACCACCAAAAACGATATGACTTGGTTTTCCTGTTGTTAATGTTTCTGATTTTGCGTTCTCAATGAGAGAAAGCATTGCATTATAGGTGATATGAGATTCGATATAAGCCTCGCCATTACGAGCATTATCCCCTGTTATCTGAAATGAACCTACTGCTTTACCATGCTCCCTAAAAATAAGCCATATCTGTTTTATATCTACGTTATAATCCCCCGAGCGCACTGCGCTAAACTGCAATCTCTGCACATGTTCATCTATGTTATTAATATTTTCTGTTGATCTTATTTCTTGTGTTTTCCCTGTTAATTTATGAGTGGCATTGGCGATAATATCAATAGTTATCCCATCGTATTTCGCCCCTTTAAAGGATATCTTGTGTAGATAAACATCGATAAATAATGGTCTTAGATCTTTTCTATCACAAATATCAGTACTTAACTTTAAACTGACCGATTTATTATTGATATTTCGATTAGACATATTCACTTCTTTTCTTCCCCAGCAATTCCATTTTGCTGCTGGCGCGGGACTATTATCTTGCTTTGATGGCACAGTGGCAGAGAAGGCAGGAAATATACTGCACCCTATAATAATGGCTAATAAATAATGTTTTAACATAAAGTTTTCTCCATTTGGCTAACAATAATTTGATAAAAATTAAAATAGATCCTCATTAATAATGAATAAGTTAAAGATTAAAGTTAGCAAATGTTTTACTGCTTTTTATATTATAAAATTCCTCACAGTGGAGAATAATATTGAAATAGTGTTTATTGAGTTAAGTTTTATAATTAACAGACTGTTAAAAATAAATATCCAAAAAATAAAATAAAACAATAGAAACTGCTAATAATATTTATCGTTAAGATTAAAAATAAAAAGATTATTAGTAGTAAAGACGCTAAAATTTTTTATTGCTTCTAGCGTCTATACTGTTTTAACGTGGGGGTTAATTAGTTTGGTATGTTGCTATTAGAGTAATAATGTATTTGTTATACCACATTGTTTAACAAAATCTTCATCGTGAGAGATTAATAATAATGTTCCTTGATATTGAGATAATAAATTTTCCAATAATTGTTTAGAGTCTAAATCTAAATAATTATCTGGTTCATCTAATAATAAAACGGCAGGGGGTTGAGGACTATAAATTAATGCTAATAGTGTTGCTTTTAATTGCTCACCGCCACTGAGTGTTTCTAAAGGAAATAAAGACTTGTTACCTCGAATACGTAACATACCCAGTTTTGTGCGCCACTGCTCAATGGTCATTAATGGCTGGTATTGATATAACGCTTCAGCAACGGGTAATGATTTATCTAATAAAGTTAAATGTTGATCAAGATAGCAATAATTTGGGTTGAGACGATATTCGCCGGATAACGGGGATAGCTTGCCCATTAAACATTTTAATAAGGTTGACTTACCGCTGCCATTTTTACCTTGTATATGCCAATGTTCACCACCATAAGCGGAAAAGGAGTAGGGAGTTTGCTTGCCAAAAGGTAAAACAAGCTCTGTGGCAAATACATTTAACCGATGGCCATCGCCTTGATAGTTTAATATTAATTTTTGCTGATGAATATGAGTTAACTCCTGTTCTAACTGTTGTTTTTGTGACTGCATATCATCCATAACGCGCTGATGTCGTTTAGCTATTGATGACTGTTTTTTCTCAGCTCGATTGGTTTGCATATCAAGAAGTAACAGTGATTGAGAGCCGCTGTTTCTTATCTTTTCACCTTGTTTACGTCGCTTTAATGCTTTTTGTAATGTTACATGTTGTTGGCGTTTTTCCTGTTTTATTTGACTATTGATACGCTCATTTGCAGCTTCGATTGAGGCTATTTGCGCATTTTTTTGTGTTTCATAAAGCGAATAATTACCGCCATATTCTTGTAAGCCTTTTTCACTCAGTTCAAATATATTTTCAGCATAAGATAATAAATGTCGATTATGGCTAATAAATAATACACCTGATTTATGATGCATTAATTGTTCAACGAGCCATTGCTGACCTTGATGATCTAGATGGTTATCTGGTTCATCTAATAATAGAAAATGATCGTCATGTAAAAAAGCCTGACATAATGCTAAACGCGTTTGCTCACCACCACTTAAGTGGGGAATAGGTGTATCAAGTGAAATCGGCAGTTGTGCTGAATGAAGTAAATTTTGCCAAGTCATGGGCAAATGCCACTTATCTTCAAGTAACTCAAAATCTTCTAATGAAGCACTGCCGTTATCAACCCGTTTAAATGCTTGAAAAAAAGTCTCTATACCTAAAGCATCAGCAATGGTGTTACCTGTTAGGCGAGTAAGCTGATCGACATGAATAAAAGGCATACGCCACATGATATGGCCTGATGAAGGCAATAGTTTTTGTGCTAATAATTTTAACAGCACCGATTTCCCTTTACCGTTCTGACCAATTAAAGCATTTCTTTGGCAAGTCAGTGAATGAGTCAGCGGTGGGAAAAGCGCTTCTTGATTGAATTCAATATTAAGCTGAGAAAATTGACAGGCGATCGTCATAATTAAGCCTCCTAAAAAATAGGTGGCAGACAGCAATGATCTTAATTGAGTTTATAGAGCAATAAACGAGTGTCTGCCAGTAACAGAAAATGGATACCAAAACGGTATTGAGAGAATTTTCTGGCAGAATTTAGTTCATTGTAGGGAAGTACCTCTTGGAGAGAAAAAAGATAAAATCATGAAGAATTATAATGACAAAAAAACCTTAATCAATACTCATATAAAATTTATTGTTTATAGACACGGGGATTTTATATAAACAGAAAATAAAACCAATACGTTATAAAAAGGGTATTATTGATAAATACCCTTTTTATAGAAATAACTCGTCGTTAATTAAGGTTTAGTCGCAATTAAAATTGCCCGTTTAGGAGCTGGATAGCCTTCAACGGTTTTGGTGTGATCGAGAGGATCTAAGAATGCTTCTAATGAATCAGTCACCATCCAATCCGTTTTACGTTGCTCTTCGAGTGATGTGACATTTTCATCAACAATGCGTACATCTTTAAAACCGCATTTTTCTAACCATACTTTGAGCATTTTGGCTGACGGTATAAAGTACACATTACGCATCTGTGCATAACGCTCACCAGGAATTAAACATTGGAACTCATCACCATCAATCACAAGACTCTCTAATACTAATTCACCACCAGAAACGAGCTGATTTTTCAATTGCCAAAGATGATCAAGTGGTGAACGACGGTGGTAAAGAACCCCCATTGAAAATACCGTATCAAAAGCATTTAGTTCTGGCATTTGTTCAATACCGACAGGAATTAAATGGGCACGCTGATCGTTACCTAATAATTTTCTGACTGCTTCAAATTGGCATAAAAAGAGCTGAGTGGGATCGATACCGACAACAAAATCAGCCCCTTCACCAAGCATCCGCCACATATGATAACCACTGCCACAACCAACATCTAAAACTAATCGGCCTTTAAGAGGCGAAAGATGGGGCAATACGCGATCCCATTTCCAATCTGAACGCCATTCAGTATCAATATTGACACCATAAAGAGAAAAAGGGCCTTTGCGCCATGGCATTAACGCTTTTAGAATATTCGTTAAACCAAGTTGTTCACCGGTACTTAATGCTGGGGTTTTATTGGCGATAACACCTTGCTTTAAATTAAGTTCAGTGGGAGTAATCTCAGGTAAGTTTTCCAGCATTCTTTCCCATGAAGCAAAATGGCCATGTAAAGCATGGGCGCGCCATTCTGATAATTGTGCCGGCAGCGTATCAAGCCAATGAAATAACCGTTCATCTTGCGCAATATGTTGATAAAATGAGCTAAAATTTATCATGATTATTCGCCTTTAATGGCTAACAGAGAGCCAAAATTAAAACATTGGAACCAAACTTCAGCATGAGGAAAACCTGCTTGATGTAAGCGTGATTTATGTGTTTCAACAGGATCAGTGAGCATCACATTTTCTAACATACTACGTTTTTGACTAATCTCTAATTCACTGTAGCCATTAGCACGTTTAAAGTCGTGGTGCATATTAAACAGTAATTCACCAATTTGTTTATCTTGAAAACTGAATTTTTCTGATAACACTAAAACCCCACCAGGATTTAACCCTTGGTAAATTCGATTTAATAATCTTTGGCGATTATCAGGGGCTAAAAATTGTAAGGTGAAATTAAGGACAACCATTGAGGCATTATTAATGTCAATATCAAGGATATCGCCTTCAATAATTTCAACGGGTGTTGCTGCTTTATAAGCATCAATATGACGTTGACAACGCTCAACCATCGCAGGTGAATTATCAACACCAATAATTTTACATCCCGCTACATCGATATTACGACGCATAGAAAGGGTAGCAGCACCTAACGAACATCCTAAGTCATAAACTTGGCTGTGAGGGGTGACAAAACGACCCGCTAACATGCCTATCATAGAAATAATATTGGAGTAACCGGGCACTGAGCGTTTGATCATATCAGGAAACACTTCAGCGACTTTTTCATCAAAGCGCCAGTCACCAAGATTAGCAATAGGTGTCGCAAATAAGTTGTCTTGTGGTGCTGATTTTGAATTAGACATAACTAAAATAGACTTAAAGAATAAAAGAAGCGGGTATTCTACCAGAAGCGACGTTGCTCACAAAGTTGCATTATTTAGAAATAAATTAGAAAAACAGGTAAACCTTTTCGATACCTTGCCGTTATTAGACTCAACAGCAAGGATGTCTATTGTGATCATGGATGATCATATTTTCCTTGTGGTATTAATAGTAGAAGGAAAAAATTTGTATCCAAGGCAGGAAGTAAATATTAGCAAGGATCATTAAGACCATTGATAAATAGGTTGCGGCCATACCAGAGCGACGCCAGCGTATCTCGCGGTGTTTCAACCCGTAAGAGTGAAGAAGACGACCGGCTATTAAAATGGAGCCACAAATATGTACCATCCAAACAAAGGCGCCATTCATTTCCATGATAAGTAATAAAATCATAGAAATAGGGATGTATTCCACTGCATTACCATGGACGCGAATAGCGGTTTGTAACTCATAAAAACCACCATCACCGTATGCAACTCGATATTGTGTTCTAAGTTTTACAACATTTAGGGACAATTTAATCAATAATAGTGCGCCCAATACGATATAAAGCGAGCTAACCATCTTTTCTCCATTGCCAAAACTAAAAAAACGGCGAATTTAATGATAAACCTCAAAGCGATTTATGTCGCTATAAATAATTATTATTAATTAATTATTTGGGGATTAGCAAATCCTTGAAAAGATGTATCATATAATCTAGGTCTATACTCTTATCGTCGGGAAGAATTTTCGTTATAATGTCTGCCTTTTTTTTGACACTACTCGAAAAAGACTATTGCCAAAATTTCCGCAGCAGAAAGCACAACAAGCTGAGTAAAAGGATATTGTATGCGTACTAATTATTGTGGGCAGTTGAATAGCGCCCATGTGGGCCAAAAAGTGACTCTTTGTGGTTGGGTTAACCGCCGCCGTGACTTAGGTGGACTTATCTTTATTGATATGCGAGATCGTGAAGGTATCGTTCAGGTCTTTTTTGACCCAGAGCAGAAAGAGGCATTTTCACAGGCTTCAGAACTGCGTAATGAATTTTGTATTCAAGTCACAGGAACAGTACGTGCTCGCCCTGATAGCCAAGTTAATAAAAATATGGCAACAGGTGAAATTGAACTAGCGGCAGAATCGCTGTCTATTTTTAACCGTTCTGAAGCGCTACCTTTAGATAGCAACCAAACGAATACAGAAGAGCGTCGTTTAACTTATCGTTATTTAGATTTACGTCGCCCTGAAATGTCACAACGCCTAAAAACTCGTGCGAAAATCACAAGTTTTGTTCGTCGCTTTATGGATGGTGAAGGGTTCCTTGATGTAGAAACGCCAATGCTAACTAAAGCAACGCCAGAAGGTGCGCGTGACTATTTAGTACCAAGTCGTGTTCATAAAGGTAAATTCTACGCATTACCTCAATCACCACAGCTTTTCAAACAGCTGTTAATGATGTCTGGTTTTGATCGCTATTATCAAATCGTAAAATGTTTCCGTGATGAAGATTTACGTGCTGATCGCCAACCTGAATTTACCCAAATCGATGTTGAAACCTCTTTCATGACCGCAGAACAAGTGCGTGAAGTGATGGAGCGCATGATCCACGCATTGTGGTTAGATATCCTGAATGTTGATTTAGGGGCATTCCCTGTCATGACCTTTGCTGAGGCTATGCGTCGTTACGGCTCTGATAAACCAGACCTACGTAACCCAATGGAACTCATCGATATTGCTGATTTAGTGAAAAATGTTGAGTTTAGCGTCTTTGCACAAGCTGCTAATGATGAAAAATGTCGTGTTATCGCGTTACGTGTACCGGGTGGTGCATCGTTAACTCGTAAAAATATCGACGAATATACTCAATTTGTCAGTATTTATGGTGCCAAAGGCCTAGCGTGGATGAAAGTCAACGAAAAGGCAAAAGGTATCGAAGGGGTACAAAGCCCCATTGCTAAATTCCTGACTAATGATGTGGTTAACAGCATCTTAGCGGCAACAAATGCAACAGATGGCGACTTAATTTTCTTTGGTGCGGGTCGTCAAGGTACCATGAGTGATGCTATGGGAGCGTTGCGCCTGAAAGTCGGTCGTGATCTGGAATTAACTGATCTTAACGCATGGAAACCACTGTGGGTTATTGATTTCCCAATGTTTGAAGAAGATGAAGATACCGGCAGCCTAAGTGCAATGCACCATCCATTTACTTCACCAAAAGATCTCACACCGGCAGAGCTAACCGCACATCCTGTAGGCGCTGTAGCTAATGCCTATGATATGGTTATTAACGGTTATGAAGTTGGTGGTGGCTCAGTGCGTATCCATCGTAATGAAATGCAACAAGCGGTATTTAGCATTTTAGGTATTACTCCGGATGAGCAACGTGAGAAATTCGGTTTCTTATTAGATGCTCTGAAATTTGGTACACCACCGCATGCAGGGTTAGCATTTGGTTTAGACCGCTTAGTGATGTTATTAACAGGAACAGATAATATCCGTGATGTTATTGCGTTCCCGAAAACCACGGCAGCGGCTTGCTTAATGACTAATGCACCAAGTTTTGCAAATGAAGACGCGTTAAAAGAGCTGGCTATTCAAGTGACAGAAAAAGAAGTTAGCACAGATAACGAGTAAATGATGAAATATAAGCACCCAGTATGTGTTTTAGTTGTTATCTATGCCAAACAGACTAAGCGGGTGCTTATGCTGAAGCGTCGAGATGATCCTGATTTCTGGCAATCTGTGACAGGGAGCCTTGAAGAGGGCGAAACACCTTATCAGGCCGCATTACGAGAAGTGCAGGAAGAAGTAGGAATTGATATCATAAAAGAAAATCTTGAGCTGGTGGATTGCCATCGTTCAATTATTTTTGAGATATTCGCACACTTTCGCCATCGTTATGCGCCTAATGTGACACATTGTCAGGAACATTGGTTTATGTTAGCACTTCCCTCTGAACGGGAAATTGAACTGACTGAGCATACGCAATACCAATGGTTAGATGCGCCACTGGCGGCAAAATTAACTAAGTCAGCCAGCAATCAGCAAGCGATTGAAGAATTTGTTATTTAATTATTAGACCACGTTTGGAGATATTTTCATGGCAGGTCATAGTAAATGGGCCAATACTAAACACCGTAAAGCAGCGCAAGATGCGAAACGCGGTAAGATTTTCACTAAAATTATTCGTGAATTAGTTACAGCAGCACGTTTAGGTGGTGGTGATCCTGCAACTAACCCACGTCTACGTGCGGCAGTTGATAAAGCATTATCTAACAACATGACTCGTGACACACTAAACCGCGCGATTGCTCGCGGTGCGGGAAATGATGAAAACGATAATATGGAAACCATCATTTATGAAGGCTACGGCCCTGGTGGTACTGCTGTTATGGTTGAATGTTTAAGTGATAATCGTAACCGTACTGTTTCCGATGTTCGCCATGCCTTCACCAAAACAGGTGGTAACTTAGGAACGGACGGTTCGGTATCTTATCTCTTTACCAAAAAAGGTGTTATCTCTTATGCACCGGGTGTTGATGAAGATGCCGTCATGGAAGCCGCACTAGAAGCGGGTGCAGAAGACGTTGAAACTTATGATGATGGTGCTATTGACGTTTACACAACCCCTGAAGCTTTCGGTGAAGTAAAAGATGCCATGGATGCTGCGGGTTTTGTCGCTGAATCAGCGGAAGTTTCCATGATCCCATCAACAAAAGCAGAGCTTGATATTGATACCGCACCAAAATTAATGCGCCTTATCGATATGCTAGAAGATAGCGACGATGTGCAAGAAGTGTATCACAACGGTGATATCTCTGATGAAGTTGCAAAACAACTGGAAGATATTCTGTAATTGGTATCACGATAACGGCCAATAGTGGTGTTTTACACTGCGTTGAATAGTGCGAAGAGAAGAGCAGAGCAAGCGTATTTGCTCTTTTCTCTCGCCATCGACCTTATCCGCCATAGGAATTGTTATGGCTATTATTTTAGGTATTGACCCTGGCTCTCGTGTCACGGGATATGGCGTAATTCGCCAACAAGGGCGACAACTTATCTATTTAGGAAGCGGATGTATTCGTACACAGGTTCCTGATCTACCAAGCCGACTGAAACGCATTTATGCGGGAGTCAGTGAAATCATCACTCAATTTTCACCCGATGTATTTTCTGTTGAACAAGTCTTTATGGCAAAAAATGCAGACTCGGCATTAAAATTAGGCCAAGCAAGAGGTGTGGCGATTTTAGCGGCAGTCAATAATGATCTTCCCGTATTTGAATATGCGGCACGTCAAGTAAAACAGAGTGTGGTAGGAACAGGGGGAGCCGATAAAAGCCAAGTACAACATATGGTACGCTCAATCTTAAAACTATCTGCAGCGCCACAGGCAGATGCTGCCGATGCGCTAGCGATTGCGATTACACACTGCCACTTTAATCAAAACTTATTGCGTGTAGGTGATCCGCGTCTTGTTTTAACTCGAGGAAGGTTAAGATAGGCTATCTGTTGGTAAAACAGATGAGTTTTTCGCAGGCTGGATATACGTCCAGCTTTTTTTATGTTATAAATTTGGCGTCAATATTTTTGCGGAGGCGTTAGGGTGATAGGACGTATTAGAGGCGTTATTCTTGAAAAACAGCCACCAGTGGTGCTGATCGAAGCGGGTAATGGGGTGGGTTATGAAATAAATATGCCTATGACCTGTTTTTATGAGTTACCTGATATTGGTCAAGAGGCGATTATCTACACACAATTTATTGTTCGTGAAGATGCGCAATTACTATATGGTTTTAATCAAAAACAAGAACGGGCATTGTTTCGTGAATTGATAAAAGTCAATGGTGTAGGGCCTAAGCTAGCACTGGCTATTTTATCAGGAATGTCTGCACGCCAATTTGTCACCGCAATTGAAAATGAATCCATCTCCTCATTAGTTAAATTACCGGGAGTCGGTAAAAAAACCGCAGAACGATTAGTGGTTGAAATGAAAGATCGCTTCAAAGGGCTTAATGGCGATCTATTTGAACAAAACGGCGATATTGAGCTACCAGCCAGTGCATCATCGAAAGCGCCATCTGCTGCAGATATTGAAGCAGAAGCTTCCGCTGCCTTAATTGCCTTAGGTTATAAACCACAAGAAGCTGCCAAGATGATTAGTCGGGTAGCAACGGCGGGTGCTGATAGTGAAACACTTATCAAAGAAGCATTACGCGCAGCGATTTAGGAGTAATTGATTGTGATTGAAGCAGATCGCCTGATTTCAGCAGATATACAACAACCTGAAGAAGAAATTATCGATAGGGCTATTCGTCCTAAGCTGCTTGCTGAATATGTGGGACAACCACAAGTTCGTGAACAGATGGAAATCTTTATTCAGGCGGCTAAACTACGTCATGATGCCTTAGATCACTTACTTATCTTTGGCCCGCCGGGGCTTGGTAAAACCACGCTGGCTAATATTATTGCCAATGAGATGGGCGTTAATTTACGTACAACCTCAGGGCCTGTATTAGAGAAAGCTGGCGATCTTGCTGCTATGCTAACCAATCTTGAGCCTCATGATGTACTGTTTATTGATGAAATTCATCGACTCTCGCCCGTTGTTGAAGAAATACTCTATCCGGCAATGGAAGATTATCAACTTGATATTATGATTGGTGAAGGGCCGGCAGCACGCTCTATTAAAATCGACTTACCGCCATTTACTTTAGTTGGGGCGACGACCCGAGCTGGCTCGTTAACCTCTCCATTACGTGACCGTTTCGGTATTGTACAACGCCTTGAATTCTATAATGTCGATGACTTACAGCATATTGTTGCACGTAGTGCCAGCTTTATGGGGTTAGAAATAACCGCAGAAGGGGCGCGACAAATTGCTATGCGTTCACGAGGTACACCGCGTATTACTAACCGCTTATTACGCCGAGTAAGAGACTTTGCTCAAGTCAAAGGTAATGGTGAAATTGATGAAGATATCGCGTCTAAAGCACTCGATATGCTTAATGTTGATGCTGCCGGTTTTGACTATCTTGACCGAAAACTGCTCTTTGCCATTATTGATAAATTTATGGGTGGCCCCGTAGGGCTTGATAATCTTGCGGCAGCTATTGGTGAAGAGCGTGAAACTATCGAAGATGTATTAGAGCCTTATTTAATTCAGCAAGGTTTTATTCAACGCACCCCCCGTGGTCGTGTAGCCACAAATCATGCTTATCGTCACTTTAATCGCATTATGGAAGCACCGTGATCTGATAAAGTGCTTTAGATATCATTGGGCGATGGTGTTTAATTTCGCCCAATCATTCAATTATTTTGCCTTCCTCTATTCTCATTCTCAATATATCTCATCTCTATATTTACACCTTATTATATAAAAATAATTTTTTAATTTATAACTATCGTTAACATAATAACAATAGAAACTCAGCCGATTAAATTAAAATTTCGCTATCTATCAATCGTTATTTTTCCTACTCGTTCATTGAATTTATTTATTATTAACGCCCATAAAATGAGTATTGGTACGTAAAAATAAGACTGAAATATACGCATATCGAGTGTGTTAAATAAAAATAGTGGCTTAATTAGCATGATATTTTAATTAAATTGAGCTTAACAGCTAAATATATTGACCAATTTGGACTGCTCATGGAAAAAGGACAGTATAATTCAATGCAATTGATTTTTAATACTTTAAAATCAATGGATTATATGCGCTATTTTTGATTTAACATTTCTGTTACAAAATATATTTTTATGTACATAGTGTTTCTTGGGCTGCGAGCAATTTGTCTATTTATTCATCATATTTTATGCTGATAAACACTTTTTATGACTGTTTTTACAGCATGATATAGTGATATTTCAACCAGTTTACGCTAAGTGACTTATCCTAGAGAGATACAAAAAAAACGGGCTGTTTACAGCATATTGATAAGATTTTATTATCCTTTACCGAAGTCTTACCGTGCGCACTGGCTAAGATGACAGACATGACTAACGGATTGTTTTTAAGACAATCATTTAATTTAATTTGTCGTTTTTGATAAAAGGATATTGTTATGCCAACTCCTTGCTATATTTCCATTGAAGGAAAAACTCAGGGCAACATCACTGCAGGCG
>NZ_CAWQGX010000036.1:0-3059 GCF_963894685.1 Proteus sp. G3927
TGCCAAGATCCGGCTAAAGCCGACTTCACGCAACTTATCGAAGTCTCCCTCTCTTACCGCAAAATTGACTGGGAGCACACTGTTGCTGGAACGTCTGGTGCGGATGACTGGCGTGCGCCTCTCGAAGCGTAATACCGTTATGACGAGTCCTTGGGGGCTCGTCCTTATTTTGTATTGTTCCCTTTTCTTTATCCATTTTTGCATGGAGGCAGATTATGCTTAGCAAAGATCCGAAATCAACGCCCATTGACCCGGCATCCGTTTTAAAAGATGAAGCCATCAATCAAGTAAAAAATAGGGTGCAATCCAAAGTGAACGAAACGCTATCGACACCCACGCAAAAGGTGGCCGGGATGGCCTCAGCAGCGGCCTCGCTCACGCAATCAGCCAGCGCATCGGCCAATAGGGTGACGGCTCATCCCCTGATCCACGGTGGCGGTTTTACCGGTGGACAAACATTCGCTGAAAACCAAGCACTCCAAGCGGCCCATGGGGCGTTACTTGATGCATTAGGCATGGACAGCCTCGAAAGTGGTTTGGTGTTCACTTGCACCATTGGTGGATTGCCTGACGACACCTTCCAAGTCACCGAATTTAATCTTACTGAAGGATTATCCTCGCTATTTTCGCTGTCCATCAGTGCGGTCAGTGCCTTACCCTTTATCGATTTTCAGCGCCATCTTGGCTTAGCCTCATCATTAACGGTCAAACGTGATGGGGTGTTGATCCGCAAAGTCAACGGTATCTTAGCCGGGGCAGTACAAGGCAATACCGACGGAGTGAAAACGTGGTATCACTTCGATATTCGCCCTGAAATGTGGGTGATGACCCTCAATCAAGACAGCCGTATTTTTCAACATCAATCGGTGCCGACCATCTTAAAAACCTTATTGGATGAGGCCCATGTTAAAGCGGATTACCAATTCTACCGTGAAGATCTACACCCTGAACGTCTCTACACCACCCAAAAACGCGAATCCGCATTTGATTTTTGGTGTCGACTGGCGTTTGAAGAGGGCATTAACTTCTGGTTTGAAGAAGAACAACTGTTTTACAGCGATGAACATATGGGGATGACGGCGGGTATTCACCTCACCTATAACCCGCAGGCCGACACCGATATCAGCGATAGCACTGCCATGACTTGGCAATATGGCGAATATTTGTGTGTGGATGAAACTATCCATAAAGACAACAACTTTGTGCGTCCTTCTTATCCGTTGTCTCATGAAAACAAAATTGAGCAGGGGGGACAGCACAGTGTGTTTGAAAGTTATGGTCGTTTTCAATTAGACGATGAAGGTCGACCTCTGACACAGGTGCGCTTTGAGCAATTACGTAACGGCAGCAAAGTGGGACAAGCGACAACAAACTGTTTTGCGCTGATGCCCGGCAAAATCTTCACCTTATCTCAGCATCCCCATCAGCCGATGAATGATCGCTGGCAAGTGATCAGCGTCAGCCATCATGGTGTACAGCCACTGGCGGACAATAGCGGGGGCGAAGGCACACAACTGTCGAATAGCGTCTCCTTTATTCCGGGCACGCAAGAGTGGCGTCCCCCTTATCGTTATAAACCGACGGCGGACGGCGATGAAATGGCGACGGTGGTAGGACCACCGGGGGAAGAAATCTACGTCAATGAATATGGCGCCGTGAAAGTGCATTTTCATTGGGATCGTCGGGGAAGTGCCGATCACAGTGCTTCATGCTGGGTGCGGGTTGCCATGGGTTGGAGTGGAAATGGTTATGGTTTTTCTGCGGTACCGCGCATCGGCACACAAGTGCTGGTCAGTTACCTGAATGGGGATATCGACAGACCGATAATTACCGGTTGTACCTATGATGGTCGTAACGCACCACCGATTAAGTTCCCAGAGAATAAGACACAAACCACTTTCCGTAGCCAAACCCACAAAGGGGAAGGTTTTAATGAATTGCGTTTTGAAGATGCGGGCGGTAAGCAAGAGGTGTTTCTTCATGCGCAGAAGGATATGAATACCGTCGTCCAAAACGATAAAGGAACGACGGTAGGCGCCAATCATACTGAAACCGTTATGCAAAACCAAAAGATCTCAGTACATGGTACGCAAACTACGGCGGTTCAAGCGGATCAAAAAAATATCGTGTTTGGTAAGCAGCATTCAATCGTGGATGGTGAAGTGTTGATCGCATCAGCCCAAGGTATTCGTTTAATTAGTGGCAACTCGGCACTTCAATTAAACCCTGACGGGACTATCACCTTAGTGTGTAACAACTTTGATTTTTACGGCCACGGTAGCGGTCGGATTGGTACTGGTGAGTTATTAGATTTGAATATGGACGGGGCAGGTCCCGGAAACCTTAAGATGGAACCAGATACCAGCACTATCGCTCAAGCGAAAGATCAGTTTTTCCCTAAAAAGTAATAAGGTAAGCCATGAATTATCAATTCCAAGAAGGTGCTATCACATTACCGGATGAAGAATATCAAGACAATAGTCTTAATATGCTGCGTTTCCCTACGCGACAAGGCAGTATTTCTATTACGCGTGATGTAGTGGCTCCAGAGATAACCCTCAATGACTATCTGGCTGGACAGTTGTCGGCCATCAAACGTGAAATGAAAAATGCGGTGGTAAAAGCACCCACAGATTTTCGTACCGAAAAAGGAGTTACGGGCTGTGAAATCTATTGTGAAACCAAACAAAAAGGGATCCCTATTTATCAGTGGATCGCCGCTTTTCGTCTCGAAAATAAAATAGTGGTGTTGACTTACTGCCAAATTAAACCGTTTTCCAATACTGAGCAGGCGCAATGGCAAGCGTTAAGAGACAGTTTTACGCCATCGCCCAATTAATGCAATCCCGATGTTTTAACCATACCCACTGACGATTTATTGTTTATTTTATAAGGATAGAGATATGGGAAATGAATTTTTCGCAGCCAAGCAAGGCGATAAATTAATGCACTCGTCAATCTTCGCCGATATCGTGTGTGGTGTGGTTAAAGGGGCGGTTTATGCCGCGATAGGGACGGCCGCTGTGGCGCTGACCATTGGGACAGGCGGTATGGCAACG
>NZ_CAWQGX010000037.1:0-3580 GCF_963894685.1 Proteus sp. G3927
GGCCGCCGGTGCGGCCATTTTTGCCGGTGCAGGGCTGGCGGCGGGCTTTACTATTGGTGGATTGATTGATGATGCCGCTGATTGGGTCGCGGATGGGATCGATAGCTTGTTCGGGCTAAGTAACCCTGATGGTGAAATCGATACTGGCTCGAAAAATGTACGTGTCAAAGGCAAGGGAGCCGCTCGCGCAGCAGGAAAATTACCGTCACCCGTGCTACTCGCTTCAATTGCGGCGGATAATACCCCACCGAAAGAAGAAAAAGGTACCGAGATTGCCTTACGCGTATTGAAAAATACCGCCATGATGACGACCGGGGCATTTTCTTTATTGGCGGGTAAGGTGCTAGGGAACCAAACCAACAATGCGGCACCCATAGCGCTCGATCCCTCCGAGTTTCCCGAATACCCCTCACCGGAGCAAGGCTTTTTTGACAGTATTCTTTCCCCAGTAAAAGCCGCGAAACACCCGAATGCTGAACCTATGCCATTGGACACCATCACGTGCGATAAATGGCATTGTGCTAGCGCCCCTTACTTTTTAGCTGAAGGGTCGAAAAAAGTCCAAATTAATAGCCAACCGGCGTGTCGTAACGGTGATAGAAGCACCTGTGAAGCCAAAATCAGTGATAATCAAGAAAAAGGGATTGTGCGTATTGGCGGTGGCAGTGTGGTGGTACGCGATATTATGAGTGGGCGTAACCCCTTTGCCGAAATGTTTGGTGAAATCCTCGGTGGCCTTGCTGTTGGCGCGGCGTCTACCCTGTTTCGCAGAGGGGGACTCAAGGCGATTAAACAGTGTTTGAATAGTGTAGGCTGTACTTTGGTGAGTGAAATCGCCAGTACCGCGGTGGGCAGTATGGTAGTCGCCTCGGTGACCCAAGCCTTTAATAGTGTGCGTCACCCCGTGCATGCGGCTACGGGGGCGAAAGTCCTAAATGGAGAGGATGACACCGATTTTATTATTGATGGTGTGTACCCGTTAGTCTGGTCGCGTATTTACCAAAGTCGTAATACGGGTGAAAATCGTTTAGGACGCGGTTGGGCGATGCCATTTGATGTCTTTTTGACAATTGACGACACGGGTAAAGGGCTTGAGAATGAAAATATTTATTATCATGACATGTCGGGGAGGCGTTTAGCGTTAGGAAAAATCGCCCTTGGACAGAAAGTGTTCTATCAAGATGAAGGCTTTACCGTCTATCGCACGACAAACAATCTTTTCCTTGTTGAATCGGCGGAAGGTGATTATCAACTTTTCGAAGCCAATCCACATAAAATCAATACACTGCGCTTAATGAAAAGTGCTGATCGTCATAATAACGCTTTACACTACCGCTATGCTAATGACGGTGAATTGGTACAAATTCATGATGATGCGTATCTGACCGATATCCGGTTACATTATGATGAAATCACCCAACGCTTACAGTCGGTGACCCGCCACCAAGGACAAGAAGAAAAAACGCTGGTCACTTATACTTATGATGCACAACAGCGTTTAGTGCAAGTCACTAATGCGGATAAGCGAGTGACTCGTCGTTTTGGCTGGGATGATGAATCGGGTTTAATGGCCATGCACCAATATGCCACAGGGGTCAGTAGTCATTATCGTTGGCAACGTTTTGATGCCTTTACCATTGAAGACAATGAACCTGAGTGGCGAGTGGTTGAACACTGGCTTAAAGACGGTAAACGCTGTTTAGAGCATATCGAACTGACGTATGATTTAGCTCAACGAACCCTCACCACCGTGGAAACGGGGGGCGAAACCACCTTCCGTCGCTGGAATGAACAACAGCAAATTATCGAATACACTAATGCATTGAATGAAACGTGGTGGTTTGAATGGGATACCAGCCGCTTATTAACGAAAGCAATAGCCCCAGATGGTAGTGAATGGGGGTATACCTATGATGAGCGCGGTAATTTAACCCAATCGACCGATCCCGAACAACAATCGACTTGCTATGATTGGGACAAAGATTTTGCGTTTCCCACGGCACAAACCTTGCCAAATGGGGCGGCTTGGCATTGGGAGTACAATGAGCACGGCGATATTCGTCGTGTGATTGACCCGCTTGGCCATATCACGCGCTTGGCGTGGGATGACCAAGGCCTGTGTCTGGGGCAAGTGGATGCTAAGGGTAATGAAACCCACTATCGCTATAATGCCCGCGGTCAGTTAATCGAGCAACGGGACTGTTCGGGTTATCCCACCACCTTGACCTACGATGATTGGGGACAACTTCGCTCGTTGACCAATGCACAGAATGAAACCACGACTTACACCTTTAGTGAAGCGGGGTTGTTGTTAACAGAGCGCTTACCGGATGGGACAGAAAACCGTTATGACTATGATGCCACCGGGCAATTAGTGGGAATAACGGATGCCGGAGAGCGCCATATTCTGTTGCGCCGTAACCGTCGTGGACAAGTAATAGCCCGACGCGATCCGGCAGGGCATTGGTTGCATTTTCACTATGATACTTTCGGGCGTATGCAGGCGCTGGAGAATGAACAGGGCGAGCAGTACCGCTTTGAGTATGATGCCTTGCATCGTTTAACCGATGAACATGATCTTATCGGACAACAAAAGCACTATCAGTACGATGTGATGGGGAATGTCACCCAAATAAAAACCACCCCTGGGCCTTCCATTGATACGCCGATGCCCTTATCCCCGCAGGTGACCACCTTCGGTTACGATAAAGTGGGACGGTTGCTGTTTCGAGAAAACGCCGATTATCGCACGGAATACCTTTATCAACCTTTGAGTGTGACGTTACGCAGAGTCCCCATGGCGATATGGCATGAAGCCGAACGCACCGGCACCACCGCCCGCGTAGAGTATCAAGACGCCCTGACCTTTACCTACGATAAAGTGGGGCAGTTGGTTCGAGAAGCCAGTGCTCGCGGTGATTATCAGCATCACTATGATGTGCTGGGTAATATCACTCGCACCGAGTTGCCCCATCAACGGGCATTTGAATACCTGTATTACGGCTCTGGGCATTTACAACAAACGCAATGGCGAGATAATGCGCAATTGACGGTATTGGCGGAATATCAACGAGACCGTTTACACCGAGAAACGTTACGCACCAGTGGCGCCTTAGACAATGAAACGGGCTATGACTGTCGGGGACGTATTACGCACCAAGTGGCGCGCCAAATGAATGCCTCACAGTTTGTGACCCCGGTGATTGACCGTCGTTATCGTTGGGATAAACGCAATCAACTTATCGAGCGCAGTGTCAGTTATGGTCAAACGGGCGAGGTTTTTACCGCCGGACATTGGTACTACCACAGTTATCAGTACGACCCGCTGGGGCAGTTGACGGCGCATTTAGGGTCGGTGCAAACCGAACACTTTCTGTATGATGCGGCGGCCAATTTACTGACTCGTCCGCACACCGAAGCACCGCATAACCAAGTACAAGGCAGTGATAAGTATGATTATCGCTACGACGGTTTTGGTCGCATGGTATCGCGCTATGAAAAAGGCAGTAGCTCGGGACAACGTTATCACTATGACAGTGACCACCGCATTATCGCGGTGGATATCGACCAAGGGCCCTTA
>NZ_CAWQGX010000038.1:0-7586 GCF_963894685.1 Proteus sp. G3927
TGCCAAGATCCGGCTAAAGCCGACTTCACGCAACTTATCGAAGTCTCCCTCTCTTACCGCAAAATTGACTGGGAGCACACTGTTGCTGGAACGTCTGGTGCGGATGACTGGCGTGCGCCTCTCGAAGCGTAATACCGTTATGACGAGTCCTTGGGGGCTCGTCCTTATTTTGTATTGTTCCCTTTTCTTTATCCATTTTTGCATGGAGGCAGATTATGCTTAGCAAAGATCCGAAATCAACGCCCATTGACCCGGCATCCGTTTTAAAAGATGAAGCCATCAATCAAGTAAAAAATAGGGTGCAATCCAAAGTGAACGAAACGCTATCGACACCCACGCAAAAGGTGGCCGGGATGGCCTCAGCAGCGGCCTCGCTCACGCAATCAGCCAGCGCATCGGCCAATAGGGTGACGGCTCATCCCCTGATCCACGGTGGCGGTTTTACCGGTGGACAAACATTCGCTGAAAACCAAGCACTCCAAGCGGCCCATGGGGCGTTACTTGATGCATTAGGCATGGACAGCCTCGAAAGTGGTTTGGTGTTCACTTGCACCATTGGTGGATTGCCTGACGACACCTTCCAAGTCACCGAATTTAATCTTACTGAAGGATTATCCTCGCTATTTTCGCTGTCCATCAGTGCGGTCAGTGCCTTACCCTTTATCGATTTTCAGCGCCATCTTGGCTTAGCCTCATCATTAACGGTCAAACGTGATGGGGTGTTGATCCGCAAAGTCAACGGTATCTTAGCCGGGGCAGTACAAGGCAATACCGACGGAGTGAAAACGTGGTATCACTTCGATATTCGCCCTGAAATGTGGGTGATGACCCTCAATCAAGACAGCCGTATTTTTCAACATCAATCGGTGCCGACCATCTTAAAAACCTTATTGGATGAGGCCCATGTTAAAGCGGATTACCAATTCTACCGTGAAGATCTACACCCTGAACGTCTCTACACCACCCAAAAACGCGAATCCGCATTTGATTTTTGGTGTCGACTGGCGTTTGAAGAGGGCATTAACTTCTGGTTTGAAGAAGAACAACTGTTTTACAGCGATGAACATATGGGGATGACGGCGGGTATTCACCTCACCTATAACCCGCAGGCCGACACCGATATCAGCGATAGCACTGCCATGACTTGGCAATATGGCGAATATTTGTGTGTGGATGAAACTATCCATAAAGACAACAACTTTGTGCGTCCTTCTTATCCGTTGTCTCATGAAAACAAAATTGAGCAGGGGGGACAGCACAGTGTGTTTGAAAGTTATGGTCGTTTTCAATTAGACGATGAAGGTCGACCTCTGACACAGGTGCGCTTTGAGCAATTACGTAACGGCAGCAAAGTGGGACAAGCGACAACAAACTGTTTTGCGCTGATGCCCGGCAAAATCTTCACCTTATCTCAGCATCCCCATCAGCCGATGAATGATCGCTGGCAAGTGATCAGCGTCAGCCATCATGGTGTACAGCCACTGGCGGACAATAGCGGGGGCGAAGGCACACAACTGTCGAATAGCGTCTCCTTTATTCCGGGCACGCAAGAGTGGCGTCCCCCTTATCGTTATAAACCGACGGCGGACGGCGATGAAATGGCGACGGTGGTAGGACCACCGGGGGAAGAAATCTACGTCAATGAATATGGCGCCGTGAAAGTGCATTTTCATTGGGATCGTCGGGGAAGTGCCGATCACAGTGCTTCATGCTGGGTGCGGGTTGCCATGGGTTGGAGTGGAAATGGTTATGGTTTTTCTGCGGTACCGCGC
Source organism: Proteus sp. G3927 (assembly GCF_963894685.1). Taxonomy (NCBI): domain Bacteria; kingdom Pseudomonadati; phylum Pseudomonadota; class Gammaproteobacteria; order Enterobacterales; family Morganellaceae; genus Proteus; species Proteus sp. G3927. Next base: position 1,773 of record NZ_CAWQGX010000038.1, read on the forward strand.
ATCGGCACACAAGTGCTGGTCAGTTACCTGAATGGGGATATCGACAGACCGATAATTACCGGTTGTACCTATGATGGTCGTAACGCACCACCGATTAAGTTCCCAGAGAATAAGACACAAACCACTTTCCGTAGCCAAACCCACAAAGGGGAAGGTTTTAATGAATTGCGTTTTGAAGATGCCGGCGGTAAGCAAGAGGTGTTTCTTCATGCGCAGAAGGATATGAATACCCGTGTTCTTCATGATCGCACTACCCATGTTTTACACGATCATGTTGAAGTGATCGAAAACAATCAACAGATGCAGGTGAAAGGCGCTCGCACAGAAACGATAGATAAAGATAACAGCGAAACGGTAGGCCAACATAAAAAAATTACTGTAGGCAAAACATTATCTATCAATGTCGGTGAAGTCATTGAATTACGTTGTGGAGCAAGTGTGCTACGAATGGATAATGGTGGGCATGTCACGATTAATGGTCAGGAATTTAAGTTCGAAGCTACAGGTCCTGTGAAAATTACGGGTAAAGATATCGATTTAAACTAAGGGAATAGTGATATGAAAGTGAGTAACACAACCCCATTTCCTTATCTTTTATACCAAAAAGTAGGAAAAAAGGATGAGCTGTTTAATGTGATTGCATTGCGCCAAACTTTTCGGCTCAAGACTGGCGGGCATTACTCGGATTTAAATGAACAGCAATACCCTTTAAACATGGCCGATCGTTACTATCATGCACCGGAAACCAGTAGTTTAATCGAAGAAACGGATTTAGTGTGGACGCGTCCTTGCACTAATATCCATATACTGGGGGTTGCGCGCCCTAAAGGCAATCAGCCTACGGCACAATGGCGAGCAGGTATTCGCATTGAAAACTTTAGCAAAACGTGGTCTTTGTTTGGCCCTCACTATTGGGAATACCAAGAGGATCGATGGAGCTTGAGTCAATCAATACCTGTTGATGGGGTTTCTTTACGCCATGAGTTGGCTTATGGAGGAACATGGCAGTCTCCCCAGCAAGAACAACAACAAGTAATAGAAAATCCTATTGGGATCGGATTTTACCCCGATGTCGAAGCACTTGATAAACAAAAACGTTATCCAGCCCCTCAGATTATGGAAGATATTCGTAAAAGACCACTTGATACGTTGTCTATTGATACTCGACAAATTAGCGAAGGTATGGGGCCTATCTCCCGTTGGTGGGCAGGACGTGTTGAATACGCTGGAACATATGGAAAAGAGTGGCAAGAAAACCAATTCCCGTTTTATCCAGATGATTTTGATGAACGTTTTTTCAATAGTGCGCACCCGTCTTTACGCTATCCTGGATATTTATTGGGCAATGAACCTATATTATTGGAAGGTTTATTACCTGAATCATCGCGGGTCGTTACAGCATTACCTGACTATCGTGTGAAAATCATATTACAAGACATCGAAGGTGAGCTTTTCTCTTTGAAACCAGATTTAGACACACTGACTATTGACTTAGATCGTCGTCTTATCTCTGTCGTGAAACGACTTGTTATCCCCGCAAAATATCCGATTGTGGAAGCATTAATAGGCGTTTGGGTTCCAGCAGAAACAAAAGGAGCTTGTTGTAATGGCTGATAAACATGTTGGTGACGGTGAAAAACAATTCAAAGTTGTTGCAACCACCCCTGATGTTTGTCAGGTAGGGTGTTCTGCTATTCCTTTTGATAGTTTTCAAAGCTTAGATGCACAAAAGCAATATGCCTTGAGTGTTAAAGCACGTGGATATTGTACTTTGAATGTTGGTTCAATAATCAAAGGAACGCAAAGTAACACGGGGGCCGGTGTATTATCTGGAACCTCATTAGGCGGTGGAGATTGTCAAATTATTACAGGGAGCCCATCGGTCCGTATTGAAGGTCAACCTGCTGCACAAGATGGTTCATTAGTCGCAATGAACAATAACAATACATTAGGGACTTTAATTACTAATGTTGCACCTCCTGCTGAGCCGATTGAGAGCAATAAAATCCCCTGTAACAATCCGCCCGTGACATCAGAATTGTTAGAATCACTGCAAGAGATGCAACGAGAAGAACAAGAAAGTTTTATTGGGCGACTCCGTCAACAAAAACAGCAAGCGGATAAAAAAAGAGATGATTCTCTAAATGATATTGACAAACAATTAACTGAATACATTGATAATATTCGAATTGAACACATTAATACAGATTATTCATGGTGGAACAGTTTATATAATACTTCAATGGATGGAATAACTGGCCTGACTCGTGGTGGTCTTGGTTTTGTTGAAAGTACAACAAAGTCAGCTGTGGAAGCTTATTATTACATAAATCCAACCGATCTAGTTCAAAACGTGGCTCTAAATGCGAGCAAAAAAACCATCGAGGGACTTATCGAAGCAGAAAACTGGAGGTTGGGGAATAACTGTATTGAAGGTGTTAAGGAAGACGCTAAAGCCAAATATCGTGCATTAGGTAAACTTATCGATGAAGAAAAAGAAAAATTAGAGAATAAATGGAAAAAAAGTGATAGCGATAAAGTCGAAATAGTAACAAGAGGTGGGCTTGAAATAGCGACTATTGCCGCTGCTTTTTTAAAAGTGGGGAAAGTCGCTGAAGGTGCTAATGCTATTAATAAAGTAGCAGAAGGAACTAAAATAACTGAAATATCTGAAGGCACTTCTGCGGTAAATAAAGCTACTGACGTAATAAAAGCGACAGAGACCAGTAATATATCCAAAGGAAGTGAGGCAATCAAAGGGGCAGAAATCTCCGCCACAGAGAAAGGAAGTAATGCCGCTAAAGGTACTGAGGTGATCCAAAGCCCAGAAACACCGAAAATAACCTCATCAGATAATGGCATTAAAATTGAAGGAAAAACGGAAAGCGTATCTACAGAAACGCCACCTAATAAAGCTAATAATAGCCAAACGGAGAATAAATCGACATCCAGCAGCAAAGAGTCCGATGGAAACAGTACTTCTAGTGCAACCTGTAAAGGTGAGCCTGTTAATGTGGCTACTGGTGATTTTATCCAACAGTGGCCAATTATTCAGATACCGGGCTTGTTGCCGTTATCTCTACATCGTACATATAAATCCACATCAAATGCAAAGGGACTTTTTGGACCGAAGTGGGCAGACGAATGGTCACGCTGTTTACATATACTTGACGGAAACATCATCTATCAAGACAGTGATGGTGCTAATTTTACATTTATAACTCCCACAGAGGAGATCCGTGCAAGAAATGCCCATGCTCCCCATTTTTTACTCACCGGACAACGTGATGGTGATTTAACCCTTTTTGATAGTACGCAACAACAGTTTCTACATTTTAATCACAGACAAGGAAAATATCGTCGATTAAGTGCAATCACTGATTTAAATCAGCATCGTATTGATTTTATATATAACGAGCAAAGCCAGCTTGTCAGTGTGAAGCGTCATGATGGCATAGCGTTAATACTCGAATATCAACAGGATAAATTAGTTCGCATTTGCTCTGAAAGCACAACCTCATCTCCTCGAGATTTTGTACGTTGCGAATACGATACTCATGGTTATCTTAGTCAATGTCATGCCTATCAACAAAACCACTTATGGCATCGTTATTCTCCTGAGGGACTCATGGTCGCTTGGGGGGATACTGACAGTACAGAAGTGATGATTGATTATGATGAACAAGGACGTGTTGTCGCCACACGTTCACCGTCTGGTTTTTGGAATGATCGCTTTATCTATGATGATTATCAGCGCATGACAACCTACATTGACGGTGAGGGTGGATTTTCACGTTATTATTATAACGATGATAATCTGGTGACTCGCACTATCGATCCATTATGGTGTGAAACGTATACGGAATGGGAACAGCGGAAAAAGATAGCAGAAATCAATGAGATTGGTGAGCGCACAGAGTATGGTTATCACTATAATGGACTGCTTGCCTATATCTATTTACCTGATGGTAAAGCCATTTACTATGATTATAATGACTATGGTCAACTTACCCATTTCACATCGGCCTTTGGCGATGAATGGCAGCTAAGCTATGATGACAATGGCAATTTAACCATAGTGACAGATCCGCAAGGGCGTCAGCAGGTCTATGAATATAGCCAACATGGTGAATTGCTCAAAGCCATTACGCCCAATGGTGCGCAATGGCAATACCACTATAACCCTGCACATCAACTGATTAAAACCACCAATCCTTATCAACACAGCACAGAATATCATAGTGATGAATTGGGGCGTTTACTGCACTACACTGATGCGTTAAATCACACCACACGCTATCAATACAGCACTGAGCATGCCAGTACCAACGGCAGTCTCAGCAAGATTTTATTACCCGATGGGGTCGAGCAACAGATAGACTATGACAGTGAGCGCCGAGTTATCGCGGTGACGGATGGTGAAGGAAAAACCACCCGTTATCGTTATGGGCCTTTTGATGTCTTACTGGCAATGATACGCCCTGACGGCAGTGAAATTCGCTTTGAATATGATTCACTGACACGACTTAAAAAAGTAGTGAATGCGAACGGGGAGGTTTATCTTTACGAACGGGATAAAGCGGGACAAATCATTCGTGAAGTTGATTTTACGGGGCGTGAGATTTGTTATCGCTATGACCGACTAGGACGTCGCATTGCCACTCGCTATCCGGATAACCATGAACTGCGTTGGCGCTATAATGAAAGTGGCTTAGTGGTTGAACAAAGCGAATGGTTTGAAGATGAGCAAGAAAGCCGCTGCTTATCCACGACTCAATATAGCTATAACGCACGTCAACAATTGATAAAAGCGACTAATCCTGACTCGGTGGTTGAATTTGAGTATGACGACCAAGGTCGTTTATGCAGTGAACGTATTAATGGACAAGAGATTGTTCATCAATGGAATGATACTGATAATACACTGGCATTGACCCGTTTTGGTGAACGGGAGTTGCATTATGCTTTTGGGGCACTGGGGGAGTTAACTTCACTGCAAGTCAATCAGCATGCACCACTTCAATTTAGCTACAACGCGGTAGGACAAGAGTATTTACGCCGTAGTCACGCTGGATTTGTCAATTCCAGTCACTATACGGCCACTGGTTTACTGGCTCATCAACGAGCAGGGCGAGGCACCGAACAGTTTTTACAATCGATACAAGCCCATCCCCAACAACCGCCATTTTGTACGGATGTGCACCGCAGTTATCAATATGATCGCGCTTATAATGTGGTGGGCATTGAAGATGATCGCTGGCGACAGACACGTTATCACTATAATGCCAATGACCAAATCACTGAGACACAATACAGTCCACAATGGGGTAATCAGGACGAAAAATTCCAGTATGATAACAACCTCAATATCACGGAGCACTTAACAACGCCGTCCTCGTCGATGGTGCCTTCAGAAGCACAAGGGGCGATGCTACAGCTATTTCAGCAACAGCAAGCAGGACGGGTGACTCGCCGTTACACAGCGAAGGGATATCAAGATTACCATTATGATGTTAATGGGCGATTAGCTAAAAAAATTGTCCATACACGCGGTTTTCGTCCCAGAGAGTGGCGCTATTTATGGAACACACAAAATCAGCTAACCGCATGCTTTACACCGAAAGGGGATTGTTGGCACTATACTTATGATGCTTTTGGTCGACGTCTGAGTAAAACCAAAACTGTCGACAGTGACTTAGCCCATATTGACCCATTATTTCCGCAGATTAAGCCTAAAATCACCACGTGGCGCTATTTATGGTCGGGAGACCAACTGATAGAAGAAACGCCGATATATGCCGATGGCACTCTTGC